>JAJYVV010000093.1 GCA_021791815.1 Bacillota bacterium
CGGCAGCCAGACGCGGCCCAAGCTCGCCCGTCACGCCCTCACCGGCCAGTCGCTCCCCACCCAGCCCCGCTCATCCGGTCCACGACTTTGCCGTCAACGTGGTGGACGCAGGAGCAGCTCGGTGAGCGGGTTGGCGTGACGGGCCAGGCCGTGTCGAAGTGGGAGAACGGCGACGCCCTGCCCGACGTGGCACTGCTGCCGGCGCTCTGCGCCGTCCTGGAGACGTCCGCGGACGCGCTCCTCGGCACCACCCGGCTTCAGGGGGTCGAGGCATTGGCCCGCGGCCTCCGCGAGCGGCTCGACGCCATCCGCGGAGAGGACCAGGCCCGGGCGCGGGCGGCCGCCCTGGGCAGGCTGCTGACCCGGGAAGGGATCGAGGTTGAGGCGAGCGTCCTGGAGGTCGCCTACCACGCGGAGCGGGGCGGGCCGGAGCGCCTGCGGGGCGCGACGATGATCCTCACGGACGGCAGCGTCATCCACGTGCGGGACGCGAAGGCGCTGCCTCCGGAGGCCGACAGCGACGCCGACATCGCGCGGGCCCTGGCGCTGCTCGGGGATACCGCGGCGGTCGGCGTCGTGCGCCGCCTGGTGCGGGATCGCCGCGAGGGGCAGGCGCTGAGGGCGGAGGCCCGCTCCGACGAGGCCACCGGCCGGGCATGCGACCGCCTCGTCGACGCGGGCCTCGCGTCCGTGACCCAGGAGGGTTACGTTCTCGAACCTCGGGGCGTCCTGCTGGCGGCGGCCGTCCTCACGGTCGCCCGCGTCCTGGGCCTGGGATGCTCGCACGGAGATCGGCTGATGTCCGAACGAATGCTGCGGAGCCCGCGCGGGGGACCGGGCCTTGCCACGGGAGGAACCGCGGCTGGCGCCCCCGCGTCCATGGGCAGGGCGGGTCCCGACCGCCCGGCGGGGGTGGGCGGATGCACGGCCGCGGGCAGCACCCCATGGGGTCGGCGGGGCGTGGCTGGCGCGAGGCGATCGTGGGTGCCGCGGGCGGGCTGGCGCTCCTGGGGACCGTGCTGGTTCTCCCTCAACCCCCGGCGCCCCCGGCGTCCGGGCTCGGCCTGCGCAGCGTCGGCGCTCCCCACCGGAGCAGCGTCGTCGGCGATCCGGCGGCCCTGTTCGGCTCGGGCATCGCGGTCGACTTCGTGAACGGGCAGGACGGCTGGGCCGTTGTGGCCGCGCTGGCCGGAGCGGGTCTGTGCGGGCGGGTACCCGGCGGCACGGCGCAGTCCCCGCCGCCCTGCCAGGTGCTGACCACCACCGACGGCGGGGCGCATTGGGCGGTCGGCGGCCTCCGCACCGCCGAGCAACTGACGGGCCTCGAGTTCGTGGACGCGCTCCACGGCCTGGCCTGGGGCCCGGACGCCCTGTTTTCGACCGCCGACGGAGGGACGCACTGGGTCACCGAGGATGCCGGGGCGGACGTCCCGTCGTCCCTCGACCTTGTGACGCCGGCCGCCCTGTGGGGTGTGAGCGGTGGTGCGGTGGAGTCCAGCGCGGACTTCGGAGCCGCTTGGCGTACCGCCCTGCGGACTCCGGCGTGCGCCTTCAGCTCGGTCCGTTTCTCCGGCCCGCAGGACGGTTGGGCCGCCGGCACGTCGGCCGCGGGCGTCTGCCTCTTCGCGACCGCCGATGGCGGCGGGACCTGGAGCCCCATCTTCGAGACATTGAGCGGCGGGCCCGCGGCGGCCGCCTTCCGTCAGTATGTCGCGCAGGACTTCGGTGGCGTCTCGCCCGCGGCCTGGGAAGCCGGGAGCACCGCCGCTGCCCCATGGGGCATCTGCGCCACCGTGCAGGCGGCACCGGTCTCGGCCTTGGCCGGATGGCTGGTCGTGGATTGGTGCGGCGGGAATACCGGCGGCGAAACCGTGCTGCGAACAGCGGACGGCGGACGGACGTGGGCCGAGGCGTGGGGGACGGCCGGGTGCCTGATGGGATGCCGGGGCGACGGCGAGGGGGCGGCACCGGCGTTCTTCCTGAACGCGACGACGGCGTGGATGTGGGCGCCCTTCGGCGTCGCGCGGACCCTCGACGGAGGCACCTCCTGGAGCCGCACGACCATGTGCGGAGGGGGGTGCGCACTTCCGGGACGCGGCGGCGCCGGAGCCCTCTGCGTGCGGCCCCAGTGCGGGGGCGCAGTCCGCTTCGTGAGCGACGACGTGGGCTGGGCCGCCTCCCCTCAGGGCCTGTTCGCCACCACGGACGGGGGAGAGACCTGGGTGCGGCAGTGGCCCGCGCCATCGCTGCCCGGGCCCCTCGCGGCGGTGTCGTTCGGCTCCGCATCCACCGGGTTCGCCATCCCCGTGGATCGCCCGGAGGCGCTCGTGGAGACCCGTGACGGCGGGCGGACGTGGACTCCGCTCCGCGCTCCGCTTCCCGGCCAGGCCCTGGCGGGGCTCTCCTTCCGCTCCGCGACGGCCGGCTGCGTGTGGTCGGCGAGCCAACTGGCGTGCACCGATGACGGCGGCTCGACATGGCGCCCCGTACGCACCCCGGACACACAGCCGGCCATCGTCGGCGCGGGCTTTGCCGATGCCGAACACGGCTGGGCCGCCTCCTTCGGCGGCGCGCTCTGGTTCACGGCCGACGGCGGTGCGGAATGGCGCCGGGCCGGACCCTTTCCGGGCGCGAGACGGGGCAGTGCGGCGGCGTTCGTCCTGACGGGCGCGGAGAGCGGGTGGGCGCTCGTCGCTGAGGCGCCCGCCCGCCCGACCTCCGCGGCGCCCGCCCCGCCCATGGGGGCCTGGGCACTGGACCGCACGCTCGACGGCGGAGGCTCATGGAGGGTGGTGGCGACGTGGTCGTCGCCGGGACCGGCGCCGCCCCCCCTGTTCAGCCTCGCGCCGCTGAACGCCATCGGGGGCCAGCGGGTGTGGCTGCTCGCGGCCGCCGGCGACGTGCTGCACACGGCCGACGGCGGTCGCACGTGGCAGGCGGCGCGTGTCGCGGGCCTTGCCCCGTTGCGGCCCTCCGCCCTGCAGTTCACCGCCCCGAACGACGGCTGGATGCTGACGGGCGACGGCGGCCTTCTGAAGACGACCAACAGAGGCCGGACGTGGGTCGCCGTGCCCGTGTGAGGTTGCGGCCCCGAGCGGGTGGTCGGGCCGGATGCCCATGCTCCGCCGGGAAGGGGCGGTGCGAGTCGGGGCGCGGGCGAGGCCGTGCGTCCGTCATGCCCCGTCCGCGCCACGGCTCTCGGGCCGGCTACGCCTTGCCAGCGTCTTCGAACGGCACGGGCACGGGCACGTTCCTCGCCTCGACCGATCGGTCGGTGGCCTCGATCACGGCGATGACGCGACGGGCCTCCTCTGGGGGCACGGCGAGCGGCTCGCCCCGGACCAGGTGCGCCGCCACGTTGTCGTAGAACCGCTGCCATGTATCCTGGTGGTGGGGGACCATCACGGTGGCCGCGTACCCCTTGGCCTCCGTGGCCACCCGGAACTGCCGGCCCCCGGCGTCCTCGATCCCGCCCAGCGTGCCCAGCACGCGCCAGCGGGAGCGGCCGACGCGGGCGAGGTTGCTCATCTGCACGTGCGCCGTGACGCCGCTCTCGAAATCGATCCAGCACTGGACGTCGTCCTCGTTCGTCGCGTCGAACCACCTCAGCTTGCGCGAGTGGCCCGTGACCGAGCGGACCGGGCTCCCGACCAAGCCGAGCAGCCAGTCGACGTAGTGGGCGCCCCAGTCGTAGAGGGCGCCCCCCGACGCCGCCTTGTCCGCGCGCCACGTCTGGCCGGGATGATGATAGCCCCCGCCGAACATCTCGACGTGGTAGACGTCGCCGATCAGCCCGGCCGCCACCGCCTCGCGCAGGGCGCGGTAGTCCCCGTCCCAGCGGCGGTTGTGGTGGACGGTGAGCATCCGCCCGGCCTCGCGCGCCGCGACGATCATGGCCGTCGCCTCGGCCGCGGTGATGCACATCGGCTTTTCGACGACGACGTGCTTGCCCGCGCGCGACGCCGCGATGGAGAGATCGGCGTGGGCGTTGTGCGGCACCGCGACGACCACGAGGTCGATATCCGGCCTCGCCAGCACGGCGGTCGTGTCGGTCATGCCCTCCACCCCGGGGAAGTCCCTGGTCGCCTGCTCGGCGCGGGCGGGCACCATGTCGCACACGGCGGCCAGCTCGAGGTCGGGCGTGGCGCGGACCCGTTCCGCGTGGTAGTGGCCCATGCCGTAGCCGATGATCGCGACCCGGATCCTGCGCTCTGCCGCCACGAACCCGCCCCCGCCCGCTTCCGGATGATGGCGGGGATTGGGGGCCGGCGGGCCGGGACCTGCCGGAGCCCGTTGGCCCGTGGCGGTGCCGCGGCCCTTCCGCACGGCAGGCTCGGGCCGCGGCAGGCCGGGTAGGGCTCCCGGGACGGCGAACGCTCCTCGGAGAGGAACGGCGGTCAGCCCTGGCCGTTTACCCACAAACCCTCCAGCACGCGAACGGAGCGACGCGGCCGCCCATGGCTGGGGGCTGCGGACCGGAGTGCATGCCGAGGCCGTGGGGCGAGCCGCGGGCATGACGGGCCGATGACCTGGGGGCCGCCCTGAGCCGCGCCCGCAGGGGCTCGCTGGCCAGGGTGGCTCGCGGACACGGATCTGGAGGGAGCCAGATACCGGTAGCGCGGCCGCGGAAAGTGGGGTGCACCCGCAGGATCTCGTTCGGTTCGACCCCACCGTTGTCCAACAAGCGGTACGCGGCCTTGAGCGCGGAGGTGGCACAGCGTGTCGGCCGTGCGGGTGCGCAGTGGCAGCAGGGTCGCGGTGCCGCCTTCGCGGGAGATGACCACCCGGTCGCCGACAGAGAGGAGGAACACCTACTCCTTGGAACTGATCTGTCCGGTGAGCATCTTGCCCTACTGCCGCCCGACGGCTTTGCCTGGCTGAACGGCGCTGACATTTGGCCACCCAGTCCGGTCACCACTGCGTACGCCTGACCCGGTCCCCCAGGACGAGCGCCATGGGTGGGGGCCGGCGGCCCCCACCTCGGCGAGTCGGGCGACGTCTGCACGAACTACGGGATCGGGGAGGTCGCGGGCCTGCCGACCGGCGCCGGCTACGCGGCGGCGGCCGGCAGGTGCACACCTTCCTCCACCGGACCCGCCTCACGGCCGTCGAGGCCCAGGGCCTGCCGTCGGAGCAGATCTGGATCCGCTGCGGCTACCCGTCCGCCCGGTGATGGGCCCACGGCCCGTCAGTGCGGCGCCGCCGCCTCTCGGAGCGGCCGGCCGATCTCCCAGTGGTGTCCGAAGGGGTCGACCACCCGGCCGAGCCGCCAACCGTAGTCCTGGTCCGCCACCGCATACACGAGGCGCGCGCCGGCGGCCACGGCCCGCGCGGCCGCGGCGTCGGGGTCGGGGACCACCAGGGCCAGGCGGACCGTCGTTCCGCCGAGGCCCTCCGGGCTGGGGTTGCCGTGTTCCGGCGACTCGTCCGCGACCATGAGAGGCCAGCCCGCGATGTCCAGGACCGCCACCACGGAGCCGTCGGCGGCCGTCACGCGCGAGCGCTCGTCCGCCCCGAAGGCGCGCCGGTAGAAGTCGACCGCCTGCGCGCCCCCCCGCACGGCCAGCACCGGCATCAGGCGGGGCATGCCGCCCTGGATTCCGCGCCCCCCGTCCGCCGCCACCGCGGTCCACCCTCCATGCTGCGGAACCTTCGGTGCTGCGCTGTGGCCCATTGTACTCGCACGGCCGCCAAGGGTCCTGGAAGAATCGGTCGTCGGCGGGGCGCCGGCCGGCCTTCCCGCCCGCGGCACGGCAGGGGCGCCGCCGCGGCGGGGGAAGGACGGGGAAGCGTGCCGGCGCCGCCCGGGAGGTGGTTGCGTGGACGAGGAGCGGACCGCGCGTTCCGGGGCGGGCGGCGGCGCGTCCGTCTTGCCCGAGGCCCTGGCACTGGACTTCGACGGCACCATCGTGGACACCGAGACCCCGTGGTACCGGGCCTGGCAGGCCGTGTACGCCGGCTTCGGCGCGGCCCTCCCGGCCGAGGAATGGGCCCGGACCGTGGGCACGGCCGGGGATGCGTTCGATCCCGTGGCCTACCTGGAGGCCCGCGTGGGCCGGCCGCTCGACCGGGCCGCGCTGCAGGGCGACTTCCGGGCGCGCGGCCTGGCCCTCCAGGCGCGGCAGAAGCTCCGGCCCGGGGTGCGCGCGCTGCTGGAGGAGGCCCGGGGGCTGGACCTGCCGGTCGCCCTGGCCTCCAGTTCGCCGCGGCCCTGGATCCAGGGCTACCTCGAGCGGTTCGACCTGCTCCGCTTCTTCCGCACGATCTGCACGGCCGAGGATGTGCGGCAGGTCAAGCCCGCGCCGGACCTCTACCGCCTGGCGGTGCGGCGGCTGGGCGTCGCCGCCTCCCGGACCGTCGCCCTGGAGGATTCGCCGCATGGCGCCGCCGCCGCGCTGGCGGCGGGCGTACCCTGCGTCGTGGTCCCGAACGCCTTCACCCGGGTCCTGCGGTTTCCCGAGGGCGCCACGGTCCTCCCGACGCTCCGGGGCCGGGGGCTCGAGGCGTTGGCACAGGCGGCCTTCGGCCGGGGGCCGTCGCGGCGGTGAACCCGGCCGGCGGGCCCCGCACAATCGGACAAAGGCGCTCCGCCAGGCGGCGCCAAAGCGGACCCCTGCAATCGGAGCGTGGAGGTGGACGTTTCATGGAGTATCGCAGGCTCGGACGGACCGGGCTGAAGGTGTCGCCCCTGTGCGTCGGGTGCTGGCGCATGGGCGGCGACCAGACGGACGAGGAGACGTCGCTCGCCATCCTGCGGGCCGCGATCGAGGCCGGCATCAACTTCATCGACACCGCGGACGTGTATACGGGTGGTCACAGTGAGCGCATCGTGGCCAAGGTGCTGGAGGGCCGGCGCTCGGAGATCGTGCTCGCGACGAAGTTCCGGTGGCGGTCGGGCCGGGGCCCGAACGGCGACGGCGCCTCGCGCAAGCACGTCCTCGAGGCCTGCGAGGCGAGCCTCCGGCGCCTGGGCACCGACTACATCGACCTGTATCAGATCCACGGGTGGGACGGCGGAACGCCGATCGAGGAGACGATGGGGGCGCTCGACGACCTCGTGCGCGGCGGCAAGGTGCGCTACATCGGCTGCTCCAACTTTTCCGCGCTGCAGATCTGCCGTGCCCTCTGGGCGGCCGATCGGGCCGGCGGCGCGAAGTTCGTGTCCGTCCAGCCGCATTACAACCTGCTCGACCGCGGCCCGGAGAACGAGCTCCTGCCGTTCTGCCACGAGGTGGGCATCGGCTGCATCAACTACTCGCCGCTCGCCGGGGGCTTGCTGACCGGCAAGTACCGGCGGGGCGCCGAGCCGCCGGCGGGCAGCCGCGCCGCGCGCGAGGAGCACGTCCGCCGGCGCCTGGACGATCGGACCCATGACCGCCTGGAGAGGCTCGAGGCCTACGCGCGGGCGCACGACCACAGCCTGAGCCACCTTGCCTTGGCCTACCTGCTCGCCCAGCCCTTCGTCACGTCGCCCATCATCGGGGCCACAAGCGTGGCGCACCTGCAGGAGAGCCTGGGCGCCTTGGAGTGGAAGGTGGGCCCGGAGGAGGCGGCGCGCATCCGCGAGTTGGCGGGGTAGGGCCCGGGAGGGGGGCGCGGGTCGGCCGCGCCCCCGGCGCCCCGGCGCGGGCGCCGCAGGTCTCCGCGCCGCCGGAACGAAGCCGCCGGGCATGGGCAAGGGGCAGGTCTGGAAGGACCCCGTCTTCCGCTACGAGGACAGTCATAGCGGCCGGCCCGTGGTCCGTCTGACGGACTATCTCGGTCACAGCAACCACCTGTACTTCACGGACCCGTGTTGGCTGGCGGGCGGCGCCTCGTTCATCTTCACCTCCGACCGGGGCAACCAGAGCAACCTGTTCCGCTACGACCTCGCGGACGGCACCATCACGCAGCTCACCGAACTGCAGGGCCGGGGCCGGCCCGGCGGGGCCTACTGCGCGGCGACGGGACGCCACTACTTCTGGTCGCGCGGCGAGCTGTGCGAACTCGACGTCGCCACCCTCGACGTGCGGCCGATCTTCCGTGCCCCCGACGGCATGGCCCCGAGCGGCCAGTACTCGCCCACCGCGGACGGCCGCTACGTCTGCACCGCCCTCGGCGAGCGCCGCGCGCCGGCGGGGCCCGCCCGCATCGCCTACTCGTACGCGTCCTTCCGGGACACGTTCCGGGCCCGGCCGCTGTCCCGGGTCGTGCGCATCGACGTGCGGACCGGCGCGTCCGAGGTCCTCCACGAGGAGCGGGCATGGATCGGCCACGTGAACACGAGCCCGGTGCGTCCCGACGTGCTCACCTTCTGCCACGAGGGCCCGTGGGATGAGGTCGATCAGCGCATCTGGGGCCTGCACGTCCAAACGGGCGCGCTGTGGCGCATCCGCCCGCAGGAGAGCCCCGCTCTGCGCCAAGGCATGGCCATCGGGCACGAGTACTGGTTCGCGGACGGCGAGCGCGTCGGCTACCACGGTCATCCCCGGACCGGCGGCGGCCCCCAGATCTTCGGCCATCGCCGGTGGGACGACTCCGAGGGCGTGGAGACCGCCTTCCCGTTCCGCTCAACCCACTTCCACAGCCTGGACGAGCAACTGGTGGTGGGCGACGGCAACTCGGCCTTCGCCGCCAACGCCCGGCCCTTCATCCAACTGTTCCGCCGCGAGCCGGGCGCGGCGGGGGCGGGCGATCGCTACGCGGGCCCGCGCATCCTCGCCTTCCACCGCAGCACGTTCAACGACCAGCACGCCCACCCGCACCCGCGCTTCACGCCGGACGGCACGCGCGTCCTGTATGCGTCGGATCTGACGGGATACTCCAACATCTACCTCGTCGAGGTCGGGGACTTCGAGGATCTCCCCGAACTCACCTGAGCCCGCTGGACCCGAGGCGTTCGGGAGGTGATCGCGACGCCCCTGCGCATCGTCACCTGGAACCTGCACGCCGGAGTGGGTCTCGACGGGCGGCTCGACGTGGAGCGGCTGGCGCGCGAGCTGGCCGCCCTGGAGCCCGACGTCGCGGCGTTGCAGGAGGTCGACGCCTACCGGCCGCGCAGCGGCTTCGCGGCCCAGTGGCGGGAATACGGACGGCTGGCGGGGCTCGCCGCGTTCTACGGGCCCAACCTGACGCACGTCCACGCACCCGGGGACGAGGGGCCGCCGGGCCACGCGGGGCGCTGGGTGGAGCAGTACGGCAACGCGCTGCTGACCCGGCTGCCCGTCCGCGCGGCCGAACTGCACCTGCTGACGTGCCGCTCGGAGGGCGACGGCTACCACGAGCAGCGTGGATGCCTGGAGGTCGACGCCGGCCCGGCTGTCTGGCTCTGCACGCACTGGGGCCTGCACCAGGAGGAGCGGAGCGGCCAGTCCCGCGACCTCCTCGCTGTGGCCGGGCGCCGGGCCCCCGCTCCGGTCGTGGTCCTCGGGGATCTCAACGCCGTCTCGGTCTCGCCGGAGGTCATGCCGCTCCGGCAGGCGTGGCTCGACGCGGGCGCCGGGGCCGGGCCGACCCACCCGGCCGGGCGGCCCCAGGTGCGCATCGACTACTGCTTCCTCCCGCGCTCGTGGCGGGTGCTGGAGGCCCGGGTCGTCGACACGGCCGCGTCCGACCACCTCCCGCTCCTGGTCGTGGCGGACACGGGCGGGGACCCGGGGAACCGGTGAACGCAGCGCCCGAGTCGGGCCCCCTCACCGGTACCACTGGCTCTGCACGGCCCACAGCCGGGCGTAGGGGCCGCCCGCGGCCACGAGTTCGTCGTGGCGGCCCTGCTCCACCAGCCGGCCCCCCTCGAGCACCAGCACGCGGTCGCAGAGGCGCGCCGAGCCCAGGCGGTGCGAGACCAGCACGGCGGTCACCGGCCCCGACCCCGCGTCGCCCCCGGCCGTCGCGTCCCGGTTAGGGCCGGCCGCCTGCCCCCCGCCGCCCGCCAACTGCGCGAAGCTCCGAAACACCTCCGCCTCCGCCCGGGGGTCGAGCGACGCCGTCGGTTCGTCGAGCACCACGAGCGGGGCCTGGCGCATGAAGCCGCGGGACACCGCGATGCGCTGCCACTGCCCGCCGGACAGGTCCGTGCCGCCCTCGAACTCGCGGGTGAGCGGGGTTGCGTAACCCTGGGGCAGCGAGGCCGCGACGGCGTCGGCCCCACCCAGTTCGGCGGCGCGGCGGACCGTCTCGCGGTCCGCGACTTGCTCGGCCCTCCCCAGCCCGATGTTCTCGCCGAGGGTGAACGCGTACCGGACGTGGTCCTGGAACACCGCCGCCTGCAGATCGCGGAGGGCCTGCGGGTGCAGTTCGGCCATGTCCCGCCCCCCATACAGGACGCGGCCCTCGGTCGGCCGGTAGAGTCCGCAGAGGAGCTTGACCAGGGTCGTCTTTCCGCTCCCGTTCTCGCCGACCAGGGCGACGCGTTCCCCCGACCGGAGGACGCAGCTCACGCCCTGCAGGGCCGGTGTCGCCTTGCCCGGGTAGGTGAAGCCCACGCCCTCCAGCACGATGTCGCCCGACGGGTCCGGGCGCGCGCCGCCCGCGGGCTCTTCGGGTCCCAGGTCGAGGTAGGCGAACAGGTCACCGACCTTCAGCAGCAGCTCGCCGCCCCACCCGAGCAGGCTCATGGCGATGCCTTCCGCCGCGCCCTGCACGGAGCGCAGGGCGAGCAGCAGCGCGGCGAACCGCGCGGCGGGCAGGTCTCCTGCGGCCAGCCCGCGGGCGGCCACGGCCAGTCCGGCGGCGTAGCCCAGGAGGGTCACGGTGTTCAGACCGGCCCGGGCGAGGGTCTGGGCCCTCTCCTGGCGATGGATCTCGTCCGCGACCTTCCAGAACAGACCTCGCCAGCGCGCAAGGCACCACGCCTGCAGGTCGAAGGTGCGGACCTCCTTCGCCGCTCCCGGGTTCGACAGCAGCGTGCCGTAGTACCCGCGAAGGCGCTCGTCCGCGGTCTGCTTGCGCCCGCGGAAGTGCCGCGCGCGGGCCTGCACGATCTCCGAGATGGGCTGGGGCAGCGCCGCCACGACGACCGCCGGCAGAAGCGTGGGACTCCAGTGTCCGACGAGCCCGCCGACGGCGAGCAGGGTCACGGCGTTCTGGGGCAGGTCGGTCGTGTTCCACACCAGGTTCAGCATCATGCCGGGATCGCAGGCCTCCCGGGCCCGCCGCAGGATGTCGTGGAAGTCGGGGCGTTCATACGCCTCCAACCGCAGCACGCCGGCTTTGGCCTGCAGTCGCGCCGTCGCCGCGTCCTCCATGTCGTGGATGACGGCGTTGGACGCGAGTTCGAAGAGCGGCCAGAGGGCGACCTCCAACAGGCCCACGGCCCCCCACGCCCCCAGCCATCCGAGCATCGCCGCGGCTGCGGCCCGCCCCGCCCAGACCGCCTGGCCTTCCGCGAAGACGCGGGCCGACAGCCAGACGGTCGCGGCGGGGGAGGCGCCCTGCACGATGCGCAGCGCCAGCACCAGGGCGCCCCGGGCGGGGTCCACCTGCAGCATCCAGCCCGCGAACCGCAGGAGGCTCGGCGCCGCGCGCCCTCGCCGCAGGGGCGGGGTCGCCGCCCCTACCTGTACCATTGCGCCTGCTCCTCCCACATGCCGGCGTACATGCCGCCGGCGGCCAAGAGTTCGTCGTGCGTACCCTCCTCGGCGATGCGGCCGTCCCGCAGGACGGCGACGCGGTCCGCCATGCGGGCTGAACCCAACCGGTGGGAGATCATCAGCACCGCCCGCCGCCGTTCCGGCGCCCCATCCCCCACGCCGTTGGAGGCGGCCGCGAACGCCGCATACACCCCGGCCTCGGCCTTGGGGTCGAGAGCCGCGGCCGGCTCGTCGAGAATCAGCACCTCCGCGTCGCGCATCATCGCCCGCGACAGCGCCAGCCGCTGCCACTGCCCGCCCGAGAGGTCGGCCGCGCCCTCCAATACGTGGCCCACCGGCGTCGCGAAGCCCTGCGGCAGGGCCTCCACGAAGGCCGCAGCCCCACCGGCGGCCGCCGCGGCGCGCACCGCGTCCGGGTCGCCCATGGCTCGGGTGTCACCCACCCCGATGCTCTCGCCGGCCGTCAGCTCGAATCGCCAGTAGTCCTGATAGGCGGCGGACACCGCGGCGTGCAGCTCGCCCGCCGCCAGTTCGGCCAGATCGACGCCGTCGACCGTCACCCGGCCGGCGTCCGGCCGGTACAGCCCGAGCAGCACCTTGACCAGGGTGGACTTGCCGCAGCCGTTCTCGCCCACGACCGCCAGCCGCTCGCCCGGGCGGAGGCGCAAGTCGATGCCCTGCAGCACCGGCCGCTCGGCGCCCGGGTAGCGGAAGACGACCCCCTCGCACCGCAGTCCCTCGCGCATGGGCCGCGGGAAGGGACGGGTACCCGCGACGGACCGGTCCGGGTCGGCGGGGCGCTTCGCCGGCTCCCCCTCGAGAAACGTGCGGACGTGGGCGACCTCCGCGCCGTGCTCCGACATCTCCCCGAGGTGATATCCGAACATGCCCCGGGTGCCCGAGAGGCTCCCGAGACCCCCGAACAGGGCGACGAACGCGCCGATGCCCAGCGCGTGGGCGTGGAGCCGGTAGACCAGCAGGACCGCAACGGCGAGTCCGGTGGCCCAGGGCAGGGCGGCGAACGGCAGGCCGCGCACGATCATCGCCCGCTTGAGGCCCCTGCGCTCCGCGCGGAGGGCCCGGCGCCCCTCCCTCCAACGCGCCGCCAGGTGGCCGAGCAGGCCGAAGACCCGCAGCTCCTTCTGTTCGGCCCGGCCGGTCAGCAGCCGGTCGACATAGGCCGTGCGGCGCTGCGGCTCGGTCTGCTCGTAGGTGAAGGTGTCCCATTTCCGGCCCTCCGCGGCCTCGTGCAGCGCGAGCGGCACGAAGGAGCCCACGAAGACCAGGACGACCCATGGACTGACCACGCGGTAGAGCAGGGAGACGCCGAGGGCGGAGACCCCCGTGGCAGAGAGCAGGAGGCCGTCCTCCACCAGGCGCTGAACCTTGCCGCCCGGATCGCCGGAACGGTCGAGACGGTCCTGAGCCTCGGATCCCTCGATCTCCCAGAGCGGCATGCGGGCGGCCAGAGCCAGACGGCGCTCCTCCAGGTCCGAGGTCAGGCGCTGCCGCAGCCGCTGCAGGAGCGGCTCCCGGAACTGCCACACCGGTCCCTGGGACAGGATCAGGGTGGCGAGGAGGGCGGCGAGCCAGGGCAGCACCGCGTCGAAGCCGCTGGCGCCGTGGCCGGCGGTATCCACGGCGACGGTGACCAGGCGCTGCGTCACCGCGATCGAGGCCGGGGGGCCCAGGGCGGCCCCGATCTGCAGCGCGATGAGCGCGGCCATGGGACCCGGGGCGTCCCGGAAGGCCGCCCGCAACGCGAACCGCAGATGGGAGAGCAGGCCGGGCCCCCGCCGCCGGGGCCCGGGAGCGGAGGCGGCCAGGGCGGCCGAGGCGCGCTCTGCAGCCGCGGGCGTGGTCGAAGCCGTGGACGACGAGGCCATCGCCCCCCTGGAGCAACGGGTTGTGCGCCGCCGGGGCGCGCCGGTCGGGCGCGGACCGTCTGCGGCTGTGCGCAGGCGTTGGGGTGTCGCGGAGACCGGCGCGGCGCGCCGGGCACAACTCAGTGCCCGCGGTGCGGAGGGGCCACACCCGGCGACGCGTCACAACCGGCTCGTGCGGAACTAGGCTTGGTTGATGCGGTGGATGCCCATGGTCCGACTATGGCACGGGCGGTGCGGGTCGGCAAGGGGTTCCTCCCCGCCGGCATCCGACGGCGATCGGCCGTCGTGGCTCCGCCCCGGCGCAGGCCGACGCTGCGTTCACCGAGCGAGGCCGCCAGCCGACCACTCCGGGTGTGCGACGAGGCCCCGAACAGCCAGGACGCCTCGGCGAAGGAGAACGCAAGCGGTCCGGCGCCTGAGGGTCCGCTGTCGCTGCGCGTGGACCGGCACGCCTATGAGCACGCGCCCTCGGACCTGTGGTCGATCTTCGCCTTGGTGCAGTCGAGCTACGTCGGCGCGGGGGGCCTTCCGGCGCCGCACCGCGGTGCCTGTCGAACCTGGCGGCGAGGCGCGCGGCGGGCACCCTGCGCCGCCTCATCGCGCCCTCGTCCTGCGCCGGACCAAGGGCGAGCCCGGAGTGGCGGGCGAACTGCCCGCGCGCATCGACCAGGTGCAGCGTTGCGCGGTGACCCGCGAGCAGGCCGCACGGTACGAGGCGGTGGCCCGGCGGGGCATGGAGCGCATCGAGGCGAGCCGTGGCATCCGCGCAGGTGACGGCCGCGATCTGGCGGGTGCCGGCCGGCGGCGAGCGCACCGTGGTGTCCACCCAGTTCGCGGCTGAGCGCGGGCGAGGGCGACCAGCCGCGAACCGGCCCCGGACCTCGGTTCCGCCGAAGCCGACGTCTCGCCGCAGCGTCAGGTCGTATGTCGCGGAGTCCCGGAACACGGTGCCGCCGGGCGCCGGGGGTTGCCGCGTCCAGCAGGACCGGCCCCGAGCCCGCCGGATACAGCCGCTCTTGCCCGCTCCGTTGGCAGTCAGGACGCGATGGACCCGCCCTCGTTTCCACATGGCGCAACCGGCGCCGACCCCCGCTCCGGCGGGCGCAAGGCCCTGGAGTCGTGGGGACGTCCCGGGCTATGGTCGGTCCGGGCGTTGGTCCAGTGGGTGGGCCGGAGCCGTGAGCTTCCGGAGTCCCTCCGGCGGAGGCGAGGAACCGGCGGCACGGGGCCGGTGCCTGCCAGCACGTACCCCTGTTCCCCATGACTCCGGCGGAGCCGTGGAGGAGACGCCCTCAAGAATAGCATTATCCAGTCTATTGGCATCTGTTGCCAAACGCACACCCGTGCGCTATGCTGGGGCTGTTCCGTTCGACTCTCCACCGGCAGGTGATGGCGCTTGGAGAACCTGGCCCCCCGCCACGTCAAGGACCTCGTCACCGGCGCCTTGGCGGAGACCTTCGGCGACGACCTCTTTGCCGCCCTCGGTCTGGAAGACATGCCCTCCATCACGGGGTCCCTGCCCACGATCGTCCGCGCGGTCGAGCTCCAGGACTGGGAGA
>JAJYVV010000094.1 GCA_021791815.1 Bacillota bacterium
GGGGCGGGCCCCTCGACGTGCGGCCGGAGCAGGCGCGCCGGGTGATCGCGATCATGGAGGCGGCCGAACGCTCCTCGGAGTCCGGTCGCGCGGTGCCCGTGCCGCACGAAGACGAGATCGACCCCGCCGATCGCATGAACTGATCGGGCGCGGGAGCCGAGGGGGGCGATGGGTCGTGGGCGCCGCGGGTGGGGGGGCGGGCGAGCGGAACGGCGTCCCCGACGGCCCGGCAGCGCCGACCCCGGACCCCGCGGAGACCCCGCCGGGCTCGGCGTCCGTGCCCGATCCCGTGCCCGCGCCGGACCCCCCGCGTCTCCGCTTCCCCGCCGCCGGCGCGGCCGCCCTGGTCTGGGCGCTGGTCGCCGCGTTCCTGGCCGTGGGCCTGGTGGCGGTCTATCAGGGCTGGCGCCTGACCCATCCCCCGCGGCAGGCGGTCCGCGGCGACCCCGCCACGGATGTCTCCGACTGGTACCGGTGCCTGCCGTACCTCGGGTCGCCCGCCTTCTGCAGCCCGACGCCGCTGTTCACGGCGCAAGGCCACATCCCCATCCGCGCCTGGATCCTGCCCTCGGTGCCCGCGGCCCTCCCGGGCGCGCCCCAGAACTGGTCGGACAGCACGGTCATCCTCGTGCCCGACCACGGCCAGAGCCGCACGCCCACGGATTTCCCCGCGTGGCCCGTGGCCCAGCTCCTGGTCGCGGCCGGATACAACGTGGTGATGTACGACCCGCAGGGCGAAGGCCAGTCCGGGGGCGCGGGCATCGGCTTCGGCACCGTGGAGGTGCGGGACCTGCTCGCCGTGGTCCAGGCGCTCCACGCCCTGGGCGGGCCGGCCCAGGGCCAGGTGGCCGTCTGGGGGGTGGGCACGGGGGCGGACACGGCCATCCTCGCGGCCGCCCGCGATCCCGACATCGACGCGGTGATCGCCGACAGCCCGTACCTCTCGGCCGACGGCTACCTCCGGCGCCAGATCCCCGCCTGGACGGGGCTGCCCGCGTTCCCGTTCGGCGACGCCATCCTCTGGGCCATGCAGCGCGAGACGGGCGTCACCTACAGCCGGTACGACGTGCTGGCGGCCGCGCAGCGCCTCGGGGCGCGGCCCGCCCGGCCGCTGCTGGTGGTGGTCGGCCAGGCGGACGCGGTGACCCCTCCGGCCGAGGCCCGGCGCCTCGCCCAGGCGGCCGGCAGCCGCGCGTACCTGTACGTCGTGCCGGGCGCCCGCCATCTGGGTGCCTACGCCGCGAGCCCCGCGGAGCCCGGGGCCGCGGGCGCCGCCGGGGTGAACGAATATGCGTGCCTGGTCCTCAACACGCTCAAGGTGATGGGCAGGCCCACGGGAAGCGCCTCGCCGATCCAGGCGGCCAGCCCGTGCGGTGGATATCCCGCACCGGCGCCGGGGACCGGCTCGTCCGGCTCCGGCGCGTAGGGGGCCGGATGGGTTGCGAGGGGGCGGCGGGATGACGGCTGCGGCCCGGCTGCTGCGCATCGCCTGCCTGGATTGCGGGGCGTTCGTCGCGTCCCTGGCGCACGGCATCGCCTTGGCCCAGGCGGCGGAAACCGGCCCGCCCTGGGCCGTGGAACTCGCGCTGGCGGGCGACCCCGCGGCCGCCGCCTCGGCCGCCTACGTGGAACTGCTGGCCGCCCGCGACGGCGTGCCCCTGTCCGCCGCGCCGGCGTCGCCGCCGGAGGCGCTCCGCGGGGCGCGGCTCGTGATCGCGGCCTGCGAGGGCGCCGACGCCGCCCGGCGCCTGGACCTTGTCCAGCGCCGCGCGGGCTGGATGCCTCCGCCCGAGGGGCCCGGGGCCGTGGCCTCGGCGGTGGCGTTCGCGCCCGGGGTCCTCGCCCTGGCCCGCGAGGCCGCCCGGACGGCCCCCGAGGCGCCCCTGCTGCTCCTGGGCTCCGGCGCGGACGTCCTGGCGGGCGCGGTGCGCCGGCGTTTCGGCGTGGGCGGGTTCCGGGCCATGGGATTCTCGCCGCGGGTGGACGAGCTCCGCGCCGTCCTCGGGCACCTGCTCGGCGCGCCGGAGGAGGACATCCTCCTGCTGCACGGCGGGGTGGACCAGGTCGGCTGGGTCGTCCGCTTCGCCGTCGGCGGCCGCGACGGGTATGGCGAACTGGGCGATCGCCTGGCGGCGCTCGGGGGCCGCCCGGACCTCCGGCCCGCCGAGCGTCTGATCCCCGCGGTGTATGGGCTCACGGGGATGCTGCGGGCCGGCGCCGGCTCGGTCTGGCCGTTCGCGCCGGGGGACGGCGCCGCCGGCCCGCCCGGGCCCCGGTCCTTCCCGCGCGGCGTGCCGGCCCGCCAGGCCGCGCTCTCGGCGGCCGTCGCCCGCGGCACGGCCCTCGACGCGGCGGGCGGCCACCCGGACGATTCGCCGCTGGTCGCGGCCCCCGCCGGGCGCGCCCTGGGGCGGATGGCGCGCGCCCTGGCCACCGGCGAGCTGGCCATCGTGGCGCTGCAGATGCCGTACGCCGGGGACGTGTTGGGCTGGTCCCCGGAGGTCACGGTCGAGGTGCCGGCGGCGGTGGCGGGGGCGCGGGTCGAGCCCGTGGCCGTCGGCCCGCTCCCGCCCGGGGTCGACGGCATCCCGAGGCTGCTGGGCCAGCAGCGGAGCCTGGCCTCGGACTACCTGGCCCGGCCGGACGAGGCCGCGCTCTGCCGCGCGCTGGCGGCCACGCCGGAATGGGGACGCATGGACCAGATCCGCGGCATGGCGGCCGCCCTGCACGCCGAGTTCGGCACGGACCTGCTCGCGGCCGTGGGGCCCTGACCCCGAAGGCCGGGCCCCTCAGCGCAGGGCGGCGTCGATCGCGGAGAGCAGGTCGGCGCTCAGCGTCACGTCCAGCGCGCCGATGTTGTCCCGGACCTGCTCGGGGCGGGAGGCCCCGACCAGGGCCGAGGCGACCTCCGGGCGTCGCAGCACCCACGCGAGCGCGAGGCGGTTCATGGGGATCCCGGCCTCCGCGCAGACGGGGCGCAGGCGGTCCACCTGCGCCAGCGCCTCGGCGCGGAGGAGCCGCTCGTTGCCGGCGCCGCGCGTCCCGGCCGGGGCGCCCTCGCCGGTTCGGTACTTCCCGGTCAGGAGGCCTTGGGCGAGCGGCGAGAAGCAGACGACGCCGATGCCCTCGTCGCGGCAGGCCCCCAGGACCTCGCGCTCCACGTCGCGGCGCAGGAGGCTGTATGCGGGCTGGGCGGCGGCCAGGGCCCGGAGGCCGAGCCGGCGCTGGATACCCCGCGCCTCGCGGATGCGCTCCGCCGGCCACTCGCTGACGCCCGTGTACAGGACCTTGCCGGCTGCCACCAGATCGTTGAGGGCGAACATCGTCTCCTCCGGGTCGGTCTCCCCGTCGAAGCGGTGGCAGTACAGGACGTCCACGTAGTCCGTCCCCAGCCGGCGCAGGGACCGTTCCAGGCTCTCGAAGAGGTGCTTGCGCGAGGTGCCCCGGTCGTTGGGCCCGTCGCCCGTCGGCCAGAAGACCTTGGTCGCGAGGACCAGGGAACTGCGGGGGACGTCCTTCAGCGCCTGGCGCAGCAGTTCCTCGGCGGCGCCTCCCTGGTAGACGTCCGCCGTGTCGAAATGGTTGATCCCGGCGTCCAGCGCCGCCCGCACGCAGGAGGTGGCCACCTCCGCCGCGACCGTGCCGCCGTAGGTGATCCACGAACCGAGCGAGATCGCGCTGACCTTCACGCCCGACCGGCCCAGCCGGCGGTACTGCACCGTGCCATCCCCTTCCGCGGGGCGGCCCCGGGCCGGCCCGTCCCCCCGCGCAGACCCTTCCCCGCCGGTTCCGGCGTTCCTATCGAACCCGTCAGCGCCGTTCCGGACCGGGGGGGTCGGCCCCGGGACGGGCCGCCTGCTGGCGGGCCCAGAGCGCCGCGGCCTCGCTGCGGCGCGTCATCTGCAGCTTGGACAGGATGTTGCTGACGTAGTGCTTGACGGTCTTGTCGCTGAGGTAGACCTCCGCCGCGATCTCGCGGTTCGTCTTGCCCTCCGCGATCAGGTTCAGGATCCGCCGTTCCTGCTCGGAGAGCTGGGCCAGGGGGTCCTTGTCCTCGGCGCCCGCGGTGCGCAGGTGCTCGAAGACCTGCCGGGTGAGCGTGGGATCGAGCAGAGAGCCCCCGCGCGCCGCCGCCACGATGGCGTCGAGGAGCGCGGCGCCGCGCGTTTCCTTCAGCAGGTACCCGGCCGCGCCCGCCATGATGGAGGCGAACAGGGCCTGGTCGTCCGCGTAGGACGTGAGCATCAGCACGCGGGTGTCCGGGCGCTCCGCGCGGATGTCCCGGCAGACCTCCACGCCGCTGCCGTCCGGGAGGCGCACGTCGAGGACGACCACGTCGGGCTGGAGGCGCTGCGCCTCCTGGAGCGCCGCCGCCGCCGTCCCGGCCTCCCCCACCACCTCGATGTCGGGATTCCGGCGGAGCAATGCCCGCAGCCCTTCCCGGACCACGTCGTGGTCGTCGACCACCAGGACGCGAATCATCGCCCGCGTGCCCCCTCCGCCGTCCGTACGGGCCGCTCCCGCCGCCGTGCGGGGCCGCGCCGCGGCCCCCATGGTATCATGCGGGGCCGGGGGTGGCGGACCGTGGGGGAGGACGCGGCGGTTGTGGCGGCCGAGGCGGCGCGCCGGCGGACCTTCGCCATCATCTCGCATCCCGACGCGGGGAAGACGACGCTCACCGAGAAGCTCCTCCTGTACAGCGGCGCGGTGCAACTCGCCGGGGCCGTGCGCGCGCGGCGCCGGCAGCGCGCGGCGGTCAGCGACTGGATGGCGATGGAACGGCAGCGGGGGATCTCGATCTCGTCGACCGTGCTCGCCTTCGATTATGCGGGGTGCCGCTGCAACCTGCTGGACACGCCCGGCCACGCCGACTTCAGCGAGGACACCTACCGCACCCTGACCGCCGTGGACAGCGCGGTGATGGTGATCGACGCGGCGCGGGGCGTGGAGGCGCAGACGCGGCGGTTGTTCGAGGTCTGCAGCCAGCGGGGCATCCCGATCCTGACGTTCGTGAACAAGATGGACCGGCCCGCGCTGCCCCCGCTGGAGCTGCTGGGCCGCATCGAGGACGTGCTGGGGATCGAGGCCGTGCCGCTCGTCTGGCCCATCGGCGACGGCGCCGAGTTCCAGGGCGTCTACGACCGCGAGAGCGGCAGCGTGCTGCGGTACGAACGGGTGGAGCACGGCGCCCGCCAGGCCCCCGTGCGCGTGGCGGGCGCAGACGACCCGGCGCTGGCGGGCCTCCTGGGCGCCCCGGCCACGGAGCGCCTCCGCGACGACGTGGCCCTGCTGGACGGGGTGGGCGTGCGGTTCGACCGCCCGCGGTTCGCGGCCGGCAAGCAGACGCCGGTCTTCTTCGGCAGCGCGCTGACCAACTTCGGCGTGCAGCCCTTCCTCGAACGCTTCCTGGCCCTGGCCCCCGCCCCCGCCGCGCCCGGCGGCGCGGACTTCGCGGGCTTCATCTTCAAGATGCAGTCCAACCTCGACCCGCTCCACCGCGACACCATGGCCTTCGTCCGCGTGACGCGGGGCGTCTTCGAGCGGGAGGCCACCGTCATCCACGCGGCCACGGGCCGGCGCCTGCGGCTGGGCCAGGCCAGCACCCTCTTCGCCCGGGATCGCGAGACCGTCGACCGCGCGTTCCCCGGCGACGTCATCGGCGTCAGCAATCCCGGCTATTTCGCCATCGGCGACACGCTGCACGTCGGGGCGGCCCCGGAGCCCGTGCGCATGCCGGCGTTCCAGCCGGAGCACTTCGCCGCGCTGCGGAACGTCGGCGTCGAGAAGCAGAAGGCCTTCCTGCGCGGCTTGGAGCAGCTGCAGCAGGAGGGCGCCGTCCAGATCCTGCACCGGCCCGCGGCCGCGCGCCGGGAGCCCGTCCTCGCCGCGGTCGGGCGCCTGCAGTTCGACGTCGTCTGCTTCCGCCTGAAGGCCGAATATGGCGTGGAGGTCCGGCTGGACCCGCTGCCGTACAGCGTGGCGCGATGGATAGCCGGTCCGGAGGCCGAGGTGGCGGCCTTCCAGCCCTGGGGCGTCCTGCGCTGCGAGGACGGCGAGGGGCGCCCCGTCGCCCTGTTTCCGAACGAGCGGGAGCTGGCGTATCTCGCGGGGGAGCACCCCCGCCTGCGGTTCGTGGAACGCGGCGATCTGGTGCCGGCCGGGGTGGGCTAGCAGCGGGCGGCCGGGGGAGGCGGGCCGGATGGGGACGGGGACCGCAGGCGGCGCGACGGGCGGCCCGTTCGTCCTGGCCCTCGACCAGGGTACGACCAGTTCGCGCGCCGCCGTGTGGGACTTCGCGCTGTTGCCGCCGCGGCTCCGCGGGATGGGCCGGGTCGAACTGCCCCAGATCTACCCCCGGCCCGGCTGGGTCGAGCACGACCCCGAGGCCATCTGGTCCTCGCAGCACGCCGCGGCGGTGCAGGCGCTGGAGCGCGCCGGCCTGCCGGCGGCCCGCCTGTCGGCGATCGGCATCGCCAACCAGCGCGAGACCGCGGTCCTCTGGGACCGGGGGAGCGGCCGCCCCGTCGGCAACGCGATCGTCTGGCAGTGCCGCCGGACGGCCCCCCTGTGCGCCACGCTGGACCGCGAGGGCTGGGGCACGGCCGTCGCGGCGCGGACCGGGCTGCGCCTCGACCCCTACTTCTCCGCCACCAAGGTGGCCTGGATGCTGGAGCACCACCCCGGCGCCGCCGAGGCGGCGGCCGCCGGGCGGCTCGCCTTCGGCACGGTCGACGCGTGGCTGCTCTGGAACCTGACCGGCGGCAGGGTCCACGCGACCGACGCCACCAACGCCTCGCGGACCATGCTCTACGACATCCACCGCCGGTCGTGGGAGCCGGCGCTCGCCGAGCGCCTGGGCATCCCCGCCGCGATCCTGCCGGAGGTGCGGCCCACGTCAGGGACATTCGGCCTCACGGACGCGGCCGTCCTCGGCGCGGCGGTGCCCGTGGCCGCGATGGCCGGGGACCAGCAGGCCGCGCTCTTCAGCCAGGGCTGCTGGAGCCCCGGGGCCTGCAAGAACACGTACGGCACTGGGTGCTTCCTCCTGCTGCACACGGGGGATCGGCCGCCCGCGCCCTCGGCCGCGGGGTTGCTCGGCACGGTGGCCCGCGGCCTGGACGGTGCCGCCGAGTATGCGCTCGAGGGGAGCGTGTTCACGGCGGGGGCGGCCGTGCAGTGGCTGCGGGACGGCCTGGGGCTTTTCGCCGCGACCTCGGACGTCGAGCGCCTCGCGGCCGCGGTGCCGGACGCGGGGGGCGTGGTGTTCGTGCCCGCCTTCACCGGCCTCGGCACTCCCGACTGGGACCCGCTGGCGCGGGGCGCCATCCTCGGCCTGACGCGTGGCGCCACGGCCGGCCACCTCTGCCGGGCCGCGCTGGAGGCCATCGCCTTCCAGACGGCGGAGGTGTATGAGGCCCTGGTGCGGGAGGCCGGTCTCGCCGGCTCCGAACTGCGGGTCGACGGGGGCGCGGCCGCAGCCGACCTGCTGCTGCAGATCCAGGCCGACCTCCTCGGGGCGGCCGTGGTCCGGGCCCCGACCCTGGAGAGCACCGCCCTGGGCGCGGCGCTGCTCGCCGCCCTGGGGGCGGGGCTGGCCGCGTCGCCCGCCGAGTTGGCGCCGGCCGTCGCCGGCGGCCGCCGCTTCCTCCCGCGGTCGGAGCCCGCATGGCGCTTCGCCGAACGGGCCCGCTGGCGGCGCGGGGTGGAGCGCGCGCTGGGCTGGGCGCCGCCCGGGGCCTGAGGGCGGCGCGGTATCCTGGCACCCCGGGGGGGACGCTGGGCATGGCGGAGGAACGGGTCCGCCGCGCGGGTGCGCCGGCCGAGGCGGGCGGAGCGCCGGGGGAGGGCGGGGGCGGACCGCCGCCCGGGCCACGGGGGCTCCCGCTGGTGGGCTGCGGACCGGCCTTCGCCCGCGACCAGCTCGGCTTCCTCACGAGCCTGCACCGCCGGTACGGCGGCGCCGCGACGATCCCCCTGGGGCCCCGCCGCCGGCTGTTCTTCTTCGCGGCCCCGGAGGCCGTGGCGCGCATCCTGGTGGAGAACGCCCGCAACTACACGAGCCGCGAGGTCAACCGGCCCTCCATGCCCTTCCTCGGCGACGGCCTGCTGAACATCGACGCCCCCGCGCACCGGGAGCAGCGGGCCATCGTCCAACCCGCCTTCGGGCGCCAGCGGGTGGACGCCTCCGACGACCTCATCCTCGGCGAGGTCGACCGCATGCTGCGGGGCTGGCGCGCCGGCGCCGCGCTGGACCTCCACGAGGAGATGCGCGCGCTCACGCTGCGCATCGCGGCGCTGGCCTTCCTCCGGCACGACCTCGGCGACGAGGCTGCGGACTGGAGCCGCGCGTTCGACGCCGTCATCCGCTTCCAGGAGCGCCGCGGCCTCGCCCGGCTCCTGGAGTGGGACGTGGCGTTCCTGCCGTACGGACGCATGCGCGCGGGCGAGCGGTTCCTGGATGCGCGCATCGAGGGCCTGATCGCCGGGCGCCGCGCCTCCGGCCTTGACCGCGGCGACGTCCTCTCGCTGCTCCTCGGCGGGCCGGGAGGCACGGCATGCCGGCAGGTGCGGGACCATGTCGTGACCCTGCTCGCCGCCGGGCACGAGACGACCGCCAACGCCCTGACCTTCGCCTTCCACCTGTTGGGGCGGAATCCCGAGGCGTTCCGCGCCCTCCGCGCCGAGATCGCCCGGGAACTGGTCGGCCGCCCGCCGCGCGCGGCCGACCTGCCCCGTCTGCCCGTGCTCGACGCCACGATCCGCGAGACGCTGCGCCTGCTGCCGCCGGCGTGGATCGTCGGCCGCCGCGCGGTGGCCGACGATGAGGTGTGCGGCCACCGCGTGCCGGCCGGCGGCTTCTGCGTCCTCAGCCAATGGGTGACCCAGCGCAGCCCGCGGTATTGGGCGGACCCCGGGCGATTCCGGCCCGAGCGGTGGATGCCGGAGGCGCAGGCGCGCACCCCCACCCCGCCCCACGCCTACTTCCCCTTCGGCGGGGGGCCGCGGATGTGCATCGGGATGCCGTTTGCGCTGCTCGAGGCCCGGATCGCCCTGGCGCGCATCCTGCAGCGCTTCGTGCCGGAGGCGCTCCCCGGGCAGCGCCTGGTCCTCCAGCCCGCCGTCACGCTCCGGCCCGTCGGGGGCACGAGGGTGCGGCTGGGCGCGGCCTGAGGGCCCTCAGGCCGGAGGCGCGGCGGCCTGCAGGAGTTCCTGGACGGTGACGGCCTGCAGGTGCCGGTCCCGCAGGCCGGCCAGGATCAGGGCGACGGCCGCGACGGTGCGCCCGCGCGGGCCGCCGGCGTCGTGCAGCAGGATGATGTCGCCCGGCCGCACCGCCGCGAGCACGCGGGCGGCCATGGTCTGCGGGCGGCGCGCCCGCCAGTCGAGGGAGTCGACGTTCGCGGCGACGATCCGATACCCGAGCCGGGTCACGACGTCGCGGGCGGTCGCATCCGAGGCGAAGTACGGGAAGCGGAAGAGGTTGCACGCGGGCACCTGGATCTGCTGGAGGAGCGCCCGGGTCCGGACGACGTCCTGTTCCACGACGGCCGCGGACACCCCGCGCAGCATGCGGTGGCTCCACCCGTGGTTGCAGACCTGGAAGCCGTCGGACGCCTCGCGCCGCGCGATCCCCGGGTAGAGGCTCACCTGGCTCCCCAGGACGAAGAACGTGGCCTCGGCGTGCGCCTCCTCGAGCAGGCCCAGGATCTGGGGCGTGAACGTCGGATCCGGGCCGTCGTCGAAGGTGAGCGCGACGTCGGGGCTGTCCGTGGGCACCCGCCAGATGACCCCGCTGGGGCCGGCGCCCCCCGGTTCCGCGCCGCCACCGGCCGTGGCGGCCCCGACGCCGCGCGCCGCGGCCGCGCCGAGCGCCACGGCGCAGAGGACGCCGCAGGTCCACCAGAGGGCGCGCCGCCACCGCAGCACGAACAGCAAGCCGATGCCCACCTCCCCGCGGCCCCCCGACAGGATGCCCCGGCCGCATCGCTATGCGCCCCGGGCGGCGGGCATCCGCCCGGCGTGCGCTCGCGCGCGGGCGTCGTGGCCCCGGCCGCGATTCCTCAGCGGAAGACCACCGTGCGGTTGCCGTGGACCAGCACGCGGTCCTCGAGATGCCAGGTCACCGCCCGCGCCAGGACCACCCGTTCGATCTGGCGGCCGATGCGCCGCAGGCTGTCCGTGTCGTCCCGGTGGCTGACGCGCTGCACGTCCTGTTCGATGATCGGGCCGGCATCGAGTTCCGCCGTGACGTAGTGGGCCGTCGCTCCGATGATCTTGACGCCGCGCTGGTGGGCCTGCCGGTAGGGGTCGCTCCCGGCGAAGGCCGGCAGGAACGAATGGTGGATGTTGATGATCCGGCCCGGGTGGCGGTCGACGAAGGCCGGGGACAGGATCTGCATGTAGCGGGCCAGGACGACGACGTCCGCGGCCCCGTCGAGCAGCGCGAGTTGCCGCGCCTCGGCCGCGGGGCGCGCATCCGCCGCCACCGGGACGTGGTGGAACGGGATGCCGAACGGCTCGACCGTCGCGCGCAGGTCGGGGTGGTTGCTGACCACCATGGCGATGTCGGCCGGCAGTTCGCCCGCGCGCCACCTCCAGAGCAGTTCGACGAGGCAGTGGCTCTCCCGCGACACGAAGATGGCCAGACGCCGGCGGGGCAGCGCGGGCGCCAGCCGCCAGTCCATGGAGAAGCGGGCGGCGACGGGCGCGAAGGCCCCGGCGAGGTCCGCACGCCGGGCGGCCAGGTCGGGCAGATCGAACTCGACCCGCATGAAGAAGGAGCCGCCGCGCGGGTCGGTGCTGTGCTGGTCGGCTTCCACGATGTTCGCGCCCTGCGCGAAGAGGAAGGCGGACACGGCCGCCACGATGCCCGGGCGGTCCGGGCAGGACACGAGCATGCGGCCGCGCTCGGCCGCGGCGCGGGGCGCCGCCGCCCGCGCACCGGATCCGTCCTCCGCCATGCCCGCCCCTCCCCGCGATGCCCGGACCCGCGCCCATGATAGCGGGGCGGGCGTTCCGGGCCCAGGCGCGACGGGAGGCGGCGCCATGTGGCCGCCGCCTCCCCGTGACGCATGTTGTGAGAGATCAGTCCTGCCGGGACGCGGACCGGCGAACCTCAGGCTCCCGGGGTCGGCGGGGCCGTGGGCGGCGTCGTCGTGTCGTTCGTCCCGACCAGATCGGCGCTGAACGTGGTGCTCTTGAAGCCCGTCAGGTCGGTGAACGTGGCCACGCCCTGCTTCGTGTTGTCATGGGCCGTGGCGCCGAGGCCGATGTAGTACGTGCTGCCGAGGCTCACCGGATTGGCCTGGCTCGGCGTCATGTTCTGCCACGTCTTGCCGTCGGTGGAGTTCCAGCCCGTCCAGTTGCCGCTGGCGTCCACCTGGAGCTGCAGGTAGGCCGGGGCCACCCCGCCGTTGGCGTTCGTCTCGAGCGAGTAGTTGTCGCCACCGGGGCCCGACCCCTCGTTCTCGCCCACCGTCTCGCGGTTCTGCAGCACGATGCCGTTGTTCACCGTGACCGCCAGGAACACGTCGGCCGCGCTGCCGTCCAGCGACGACCGGGCCATGATGCCCGCCTTGGCCCAGGTGTTGGTGCTGTCCAGGTTCACCACCTGGACGCTCCACTTCCCGGCGCCGCTGGCCTTCTGGTTCAGGTACGTGCAGGTGTCGGCCGTGCCCCAGCAGTCGTTGCCCCGGTCCCAGACGGCGAGTTGCGTGCCCTTCACGGTGAACCAGTTCTTGCTGGCGGTGGCCGCGTTCACCGTGAAGCTGCCCGCGGTGCCGCCCGCCGCGCCGGCCGTGCCCGAGCTGCTCGCCGACTTGGTGCCCGAGGTGCCGTTCGTCGCCCCCGCCGCGCCGCAGGCCGAAAGTACCGCGGCCCCGCCGGCCACGGCGACCGCCCCGGCAAGGGAACGCACCGCACGGCGCCTGCTGACGGCCCCGGACGCCCCGTCGTCGTATGTCATCTCATGACCATCCTCCCTGTCTCGTCCTGGGAGCCAGCGCCCGGCACCACCCCCTCCGGCGGCGAAGGTCCTGCTTTGGTTGACGGAACCGCAAGACCCGCAGAACGGATGGGGAACAATTGGCGATCAGGCGGCGGCTTCCTGCTCCGGAGCGCACCCCGGCCCGGCGCCCCGCGGGGCGCTCCGGCAGGAACGGTCCGGGCCGGGTCGAAGGCCAGTCGGCCGCCCGTTGGGGCGGGCGATGAAGGCGGTGGGGAGGGGCGACGTGCCCGGGGGGGACGACGCGGCGGCTCCCGAGGGTGCCGCGGGCGCGGATGGTGCCGAGGCGACGTTCCGCCAGCAGTATCTGTTCGCCTTCGCGCCCCAGGCCGAACTGGTGCAGCACGTCCGGACCCAGGCCGCGCCGGCCGAGGTGGCCCGCCTGCCCGAGCTGCTCGAAGCCTGGAACGCCGCGCAGTCGCGGCTGCAGTCGCTGCTGCGCCGCGAGGCGGGTCAGGTGGGCGGGGGGCCGGCGGTGCCGATCCCCGCGGAGATCGAGGAGCAGGTGGCGGGGTACGCGGCGGATCCGATGTTCCAGAGGACCATCTGGAAGCTGCCGGTCCGGTTCGGGATGGTCGAGATCGACCGGCTGGTCGCCGCCCAGCGGCACGTGCACCTGGACTACGCGGATGCGCTGGCGGCCGCGTATCCCGCCAAGCCCACCCTGGCCGACCTCGCGGCGATCTGCCTGTCGCCGGACCGGTCGGCGCAGCCGGTGCAGCACCTGGAGATCGCGCCCAACGCGCACATCTTCAGCTCGCCGAACCCGGACCTGCGGTTCCTCGGCTCGTACGTGCGGCCGCTCGAGCCGGGTGACCTGGAGCACGCCCATGGGGGCGGCGTCCCGGCGGCGGTGCTGATCTCCTTCGTCGGCTTCAGCTGGTCGGCCGTCAGCGTGTTCGAGGCCGGCGGGCGCCTCGTGCTCGCCAACGGGTTCCACCGCCTCTTCGCGCTGCGCCGGCTCGGCGTGCGCCAGGTGCCGGCCGTCATCCAGATCGCGCGCAACCCCGCCCTGGAGTTCCCGCCCAGCGTCGCCCAGCTCCCGCGGGAGTACCTGCTCGGGGCGCCGCGTCCTGCGCTCATGCGCGACTTCGCGGAACCGGCCTATTCCGTGGAGCTGCGCATCCGGCGGCGGCTCAAGATGGTCCTGGTGAACATGAGCCTGGGCCAGCACGAGGTCCCGTACTGAGGCGCGGGCCCGGGTCGGGGAAGGAGGGGACGGCACACGGCGTTCCCGCAGGACTACACGCTGGACGAGGGCGGGGTCTACGTCCCCAACAGCGGCGCGCACGACCTCGCCTACAACGACGGCGAGGACGTCGAGGGCCGCATCGCGCGCCTCGTCGCGGACTGTCGCGACCTGTCGGTGCTCTCGCCCGAGCTGCGCGCGGCCATGACCGACCCGCCCACCCGCTACTACCTCTCCCCCCGGAGGGCCAACGTGCTGCGCCCGTTCGCGGGCGCCCTGGGGGGCCGCGTCCTGGAGGTCGGCGCGGGCCTGGGTTCGGTCACGCGGTTCCTCGGGGAACTGGGCGGCCAGATCACGGCGGTCGAGGGGACGCGCCGCCGGGCGGGGATCGCCCGGGCGCGGACGCGCGACCTCCCCAACGTCCAGGTGGTCTGGGAGGACGGAAGCAGGCTGGAGACCCGGGAGCGCTTCGACGCCGTCGTGCTGGTCGGCGTCCTCGAATACGCGCGGGTGCTGCTGCGCGCCGGCGCGGACTCGCAGCGCATCCTTCTGTCGCACCTGCGGGGCCTGCTCACGGAGGACGGCATGCTCGTGCTGGCCATCGAGAACCAGCTCGGGGCGAAGTATTGGGCCGGCGCCGGCGAGGACCACTACGGGGCCGAGTTCTTCGGGCTCCAGGACTGCTACGACGACACATCGGTGGCCACGTTCGGCCGCGGCAGCCTGTCGCGCATCCTGACCGAGGCCGGATTCCCGCACCAGGCCTGGTATGTGCCCATCCCGGACTACAAGGTGCCGGCCGCGATCCTGTCGCCGGCCGGCCTCGAGGCCGCTCCCCGCATCGACGCCGCCAACCTTCTCGCCCAGAACGTGTTCTGGGACGAGCGCAAGCCGGCCCGGCCGCGCTTCTCGCTGGAGCAGGTCTGGTCCGTCCTCCAGCGCAACGGCCTGCTGCTGGAGATGGCGAACTCGTTCCTGGTCGTCGCGGGTCCGTCCCCACGGTTCCGCGCGCGGCTCGGCCACGACGACCTGCTGGCCTGGACGTACGCGGTCGACCGCGCGCCCCCGTACGCGAAGGAATCCTGCACCCGGCTCGAGGGCGGGCGGCTGATGGTCCGCCGGCGCGCCTTGGCGCCGGAGGCGCGCGCCCCGGAGACGCCGCTCTCCTGGCGCCTCTACGACGAGCCCCACGTCGAGGGCCGCAACTGGTGGCTGGAGCTGGTCGCCATGATGGCCAAGCCCGGCTGGGGCCTGGACCACCTCGCGGCATGGGCCCGCTGCTGGCTCGCCGCCGTCCTGCAGGCGGCCGGTGCGGACGCGCCGCCGGACGCCGGGCGGCCCCTGGACCCGCACCTGCTGCTGCCGGGCCGCCTCGTGGAGGCGACCCCGCTGAACCTGGTGCGGGACGACGGCGGCTGCTTCCGGTTCAGCGACCTGGAATGGGAGCTCGAGGGCGGGGTCGAGCTCGGCTTCCTCGCCTACCGCGCCCTCGGGACGAGCCTGGGCCGCCTGACGAGCGTGACCTGGTCGGGCGGCGGGCCGGCCCCGACCCCGGGGGGCCTCCTGCGCGGCCTGTTCGGCGCCCTGGGCCTCGGCGTGACCGAGGCCGATCTCGAACGCTACGGCCGCCTCTCGGCGCAGTTGCAGGCCTGGGCCTGGGGGTCGACGCCCCGCCCGGTCCCCGCGGCCGCTCCGCCCCCGGGCGCCGGGCGGGTGCCGGACGGCCCGCGCCCGCGTGCCTGAGGGCCGCGGCCCCCGGGCCGCGCGGGGGGATCTGGC
>JAJYVV010000095.1 GCA_021791815.1 Bacillota bacterium
AGACGGCGGAGCGCACCGCGGTGGTGCGGGCCGTGGACATCGAAGCGGCGTTCGCCGCCCGGCCCCCGTCGAATTGGTCCGCGGTGTGGCTGTCCGGCGAGGGGCTGCGCCGCGCGGCCGGCCTCTCGCCCGTGGCGGACGCGCGGTTCGAGGCGTGGCTCGGCACGTTCTTCGAAAGCGGGCGCATCCTCCTCGACGAGGGGTTCTATCAGGAGCCGGGCCACCCGAACTCCTATGACCTGTTCACCCGCCTGCACCTGGCGGACCTGCTGGCCGACGGCTACGGGGGGCCGTGGCGGGAAGCCCTGGAAGAGCTGCTCCGCGCCGGCCTGCGGCGCAGCCTCGCGGTGCAGCTATCGGACGGGTCCCTGGCCGCGGCGCACCGCAGCAGCGGCCAATCCTGGAACGACGGGGCCCAGTGCGCCTATTTCGCGACGGCCGCGGCGCTGCTTGGAGCGAGCGACCCCGACCTCGCCGGGCGGGCGGAGGACGCGGCCTGGCGCGCCTTCGACTCGCTCGGCCGCTGGCGCCGGCCGGATGGGCCCTTCAGCCCGGTGTACAACGTCCTGCCGCCGGATTGGCGGGTCGGGTACGAGGCGTACACGGCCGACGCCCACTACGCGAACCTCGCCCTGGCCTTCCTGGCGGCCGCGATCCAGCGCGGCCTGGGCGACCGGCCGCGCCCGCCCGCCGCGCCCCGCGAGGCCGCCGCCTTCGTGGAGGCCGATCCGACGTGGCGGGCCCTGGTCCACTCCGGCCCCTACAGCGCCCATGTCAACGCCTTCCCGGCGGCCCACTACGACGCCTTCGGCCTGACGGAGGTCACGTTCGGTGCGGGACGCCGCCTGCACTTCGGGCCGACCGTGCGCTGCCTCGCGGACGCCGGCTTCCTGAACCTCGGGCTCGCCACCCGGCGCCAGGCCGGGCGTTCGCCCCTGCGCGTGCTGGCGCGGGAGCCCCTCCGCCCGTGCGCGCCCATCGCCGCGGGCCCCGCGCCCGGCGCCGTCCGCCTCTCGGCCCGCTGCCCCGGCGACGTGGGACTCTACGAGATCGCCGTGGCCGCCGGACCGGCCGGGGTCGAGGTCGCCGAGCGCGTGCACGGCCATGACGGCTTCAGCACGCTCCTCGTGCCGTACCTGCTCGACGCGGGCGACGGCCGCAGGACCGAGGTGGAGGTGGGCGGCGAGGCGGCGACGTGGGTGCATCTGCGCAGCGGCGCCGAGCGGCTCCGCCTGGAGGTCGACGCGCCGCGGGCCCAGGTGACCCACCTGCGCCATGGTTTCGAGAACCGGCGAGGGCTCTGCGGGCTGCTGCGGCTGGACCTCGACGGACGCCGCGACGGCGTCCGCTACCGGCTGGTGGTGGAGGCCTGACCCAGGCCGGGCGTCACGCGGGAGCGGCCCGTCCCAGGGTCCCGCCCAGCACCTCCGGGTTGACGCAGGCCCTCGGTCGCCCCCCGCCCAGGACGGCGGCCAGGTTCTCCGCGGCGAGGCGCGCCATCGCCGTGCGGGTGGCCACCGACGCGCTCCCGATGTGCGGCACGGCCACCACGTTCGGCAGCGCGAGCAGGGGGTGGTCGGCGGGCAGCGGCTCCCGCTCGAAGACGTCCAGCGCCGCGCCCCAGATCCGCCGCGCCGCGAGCGCCTCGACCAGCGCCTCCTCGTCCACGAGGGGGCCCCGCGCCGCGTTCACGAGCACCGCGGTGGGCTTCATCCGCGCCAGTTCGGCCGCGCCGATCAGGTGCCGGCTCTCGGGCGTGAGCGGTGCCAGCAGCACCACGAAGTCCGACTCCGCCAGCAGCGCGTCGAGCTCCGTGCGCCGCGCGCCCGTCTCGGCCTCGGCCATGGCGTGCCCGCTGCGCGCCGCATACAGGATGCGCATGCCGAAGCCGCGCGCCCGGCGCGCGACCGCGGTCCCGATGCGGCCCAGCCCCACGATGCCGAGCGTCGCGCCCCAGACGTCCTGCCCCGCGAGGAAGTAGGGCGCCCAAGCCGCCCAGCGCCCCTCGACGATGGCGCGCTGCCCCTCGTAGAGCCGCCGCGCGCAGGCCATGAGGATCGCCCAGCAGAGGTCCGCGGTCGTCTCGGTCAGCACGTCCGGGGTGTTGCACACGGCGATCCCTCGGGCCGTGCAGGCCGCCACGTCGACGTTGTCGTAGCCCACGGCCATCACGCTGACGGCCCGCAGGGTCGGTGCGGCGTCCAGGAGCTCCCGGTCGACCCGGTCGGTGAGCAGCACGAGGAGGCCGTCCGCCCGGGCGGCCTCTCGCAGCAGCAGCGCGCGCGGGACCGGATTGCGCTCGTCCTCGTGGACGGCGACCTCGGCGTGGGTGCGCAGCGGCTCGATGGCGGCATCGGGGAGGCGGCGGCTGACGAAGACACGCACGGGTGCGGCCTCCCTGCGGACCGGTTCGCGGCCAGCCCGCGGCGGCCAGTCTATCAGAGGGGGGGCGCGGCTGCGGGTGCGGGCGCGCGGCGCCGCCCGGGGCTGCCGCGTCGGCCGGCGCGTCCCTTCAGTGTCCGCCATGGGCCGAGTCGGGAATGGAGCCCGCCAGGGGCCGGCGGAGCGGGGGGCGGCACACGACGCGGTTCTTGCCCGCCGCCTTCGCGCGCAGGCACGCCGCGTCCGCCTCGGCGAGCACCGCGCGGGGCGGTCCCGACGGGTCGGAGAACTCGGCCACGCCGACGCTCGCGGTCACGCCCGCGACGCGCAGGGCTTCGAGGGCCCGTTCCGCCACCTCGGCGGCGGCCAGGGCGCCGCAGTGCGGCAGGAGCAGGACGAACTCCTCTCCACCGTACCGGAAGGCGAGGTCCGTGCCCCGGACCGTCCGGCGGAGCACGGAGGCGGTGACGCGCAGCCGCCGGTCGCCTTCGAGGTGGCCGTAGCGGTCATTGAAGGCCTTGAAGTTGTCGAGGTCGAGGACGCAGACGGCGAAGCCGCCCCCGTAGCGGGCCGACCGGGCGGCCTCGTCCTCCAGGCGCCGCTCGAGGTCGCGGCGATTGTTCAGGCCGGTGAGGGGATCGACCGTCGACGTCCGGGCGAGCCGCAGCGCGAAGCGCGCGGTGCGCAGGTACGAGCGCCAGGCCGCCGCCAGCACGAGCAGGAGGAGGAAGAACCGCCACGGCGCCGGCAGGACGGCGGCGGCGGCCGCGCCGGCGGTCGCCCCGCCGAGGCAGCAGAGACCGACGAGCAACTCCGATCGCAACTGGCGCACGCGCGCCCCCTCCGGCCACCGCAGCCCTCAGCGGCGAATCCCCGCGCGCCGCGGGGATTCGCGCCCCATTTCCTTATTCGTGCGGCCGCGCGGCTTCATTGAGCGGCGGCACGGCCGCGGGCGTTGGCACCGGCGGATCCGGGCATCTGACGCCAAATGCGCGGGCGGCGGGCAGGGCCGTGGAGTGGGCCGGGGCTGGACGGGCCCGGGCGGCCCTGCGCCGGAGCCGTCAGGCCAGCGCCGCGAGGTGCGCGGCCAAGCCCCGGCGGGTCATGGCCTCCGCGTGGGCCGCGACTGTGGCGGTGAGGCCGGGGTCGCGGGGAACCGGCCATCCCGGTGCCGCGGCGGCCTCCGCCACGGAGCCGGCCGGATCGTCGGACCGCCACAGGGCGCGCAGCCGGCCGATCCAATCCGGGTCGTCGAGCGGGGCGACGTCGAACCCCCCGCTGTCGGCGCCGGCGGCGAGGCGCAGATAGGCGGCGACACCCGCGGCGAAGCGTTCGGGCCAGGCCCCCCGCTCCCGCCGGCACCCCTCCAGGATGGGGGTCCAGCGGGCCCCGACCTTGGCGGTCATCTGCAGGGCGAGGCGGGCGAGCGTGTCCCGGATGCCCGGGTTCTGCAGCCGGGCCACCGTGTCCAGGGCGAAGGCCCGCGCGGGGTCACGCTCGGTGGGTGGGAAGGACCCGATCCCCTCCTCGAACATGGCCGCGCGCAGGAACGGGCCCAGCACCGGGTGGCCGAGCGCCTCGCCGACACCCGCCACCCCGAGCGGCAGGCCGACGACCGCCATCAGGGTGTGCGTCCCGTTGAGCAGCCGGACCTTGCGGTCCCGCGCCGGCGCGACGTCGGCCACCCAGTGGACGAACCGCGGATCGAGCGGCAGCGCCTCCCGGACCCAGTCGGGCGCGCCGCCAAGGTAGAAGGCCATATAGGGCTCGGTGAAGCAGGCGAAGGGGTCGGCCGGATCCTCCGAGGTCACGATCCGGTCGACCAGCGTCTCGACGAAGGAGACCGACCCGAGAAGGGCACCCGCGGGAAGGCCCCAGTCCGCGGCGTGGCGGAGGACCGCCTCCCGCAGGAGCCGGGCGTTGCCGGTGAGCAGTTCACAGGGCACGACGGCCGTGGGCGCGGGGACGCCGGCGCGCCGCCGCAGGTCGAGCCAGCGGGTGAGCCGGCCGGGGTAGGTCTCGGGCCGCGCGGGGTCCTCCCGCCGGTAGGCGAGGCCCGCCTCCGTGGTGTTCGAGACGACGACGAGCGGCGCCGGGGAGAGCACCTCCGCCAGGAGGTCGGCACTCTCCTGGAAGCCGTCGACGATGCGGTCGTATGGCGCGATCTCCACGCGGGACTCGCCGGCCGGGCCGCGGACGACGATGACGTAGCGGCCCCCGCGGGCACGCAGGGCGGCGAGCCGCTCGGCGCCGCCGGGGCGGGGGGCCGTGAGCACGAGGCGGCCCTCGAACCGGCCGGCCTCGCGGGCCTCGGCGGCCAGGGCCCCGAGGAAGGCCCGCAGAAAGCGGCCCTCGCCCACCTGCAGCACCGTGGCCGGCAGGGGCCGGCCCGCGGCCCCGACGGATGCGTCCTGGGTTCCCAACTCCGGCCCCGACACCGCCGCCGCCCCCCCTCTGCCCGCGGGGTTGCGCTTCGCGGCCGGCCGCGCAGCTCCTACGGGAGATCCACCTCGACCCGGCCATCGCGCAGCCGGACCGGGAAGACGGGCAGGCGCTTGAAGGCGGGCGGCGTCAGCACGCGCCCGGTGAGGATGTCGAAGCGGGCGCCGTGGAGGGGACACGAGACGACCGTGCCCTCCAGTTCGCCCTCCGTGAGGTCCGCGTGCTCGTGCGTGCAGATGGCGGCGGTGGCGCGAAAGGCGCCGTCCGCGTGATAGACGGCGACCTGCCGCCCGGCGACGTCGAACCGCGCCATGGCCCCGGGCGGCACATCCTCCGCGGCGCAGACCGGCACGAAGGCCACGCGGCCTGCCCTCCTCCCCCGGCGGCGGCCGGGCCGCCGCCGGAAGGCGGGGCGGCCGCGCCGGGCCCTAGCCGAGGCCGCCCTCGATCTCCATCTCGATCAGCCGGTTCAGCTCCACGGCGTACTCCATCGGCAGGCTCTTGGCGAACGGTTCGATGAAGCCCATGATGATCATCATCGTCGCCTGCTGCTCGCTGATGCCGCGGCTCATGAGGTAGAAGAGCTGCTCCTCGCTGATCTTGCTCACCGTCGCCTCGTGCTCGAGCGCGACGTCGTCCTCCTCCACCTCGATATACGGCACGGTGTCCGACTGGGAGCGGTCATCCAGCATCAGCGCGTCGCACTTGACGTTGGACTTGCACCGCGGACAGTCCTCGGCGATGCTGACGAGGCCGACATAGGTGGTCTTGCCGCCGCCCTTGCTGATCGACTTGTTGACGATCGTGCTGGTCGTGTCGGGGGCGGCGTGCACCGCCTTGCCGCCGGCGCGCTGGTGCTGGCCGGGCCCGGCGAAGGCCACGGACAGGATGTCGGCCTTCGCGCCGCGCCCCATCAGGTAGACCGACGGATACTTCATCGTGACCTTGCTGCCCAGGTTGCCGTCGACCCACTCCATGGTGGCGTTGTCGTAGGCCATGGCCCGCTTGGTCACGAGGTTGTAGACGTTGGTGCTCCAGTTCTGGATGGTCGTGTACCGGCAGCGGGCCCCGTCCAGGACGAGGATCTCCACCACCGCGGAGTGCAGGGAATCGGTCGTATAGATCGGCGCGGTGCAACCCTCGACGTAGTGCACCCGGCTGCCGGGCTCGCAGATGATCAGGGTGCGCTCGAACTGGCCCATGTTCTGGCTGTTGATGCGGAAGTAGGCCTGCAGCGGGATCTTGACGTCCACGCCGCGCGGCACGTACACGAACGAGCCGCCGGACCAGACCGCGCTGTTCAGGGCCGCGAACTTGTTGTCCTCCGGCGGCACCACCGTGGCGAAATAGCGGCGGAAGAGCTCCTCGTGCTCGCGCAGCGCCGTGTCCGTGTCCAGGAAGATGACGCCCTGCTTCTCCAGCTCGCGGTTGATGTTGTGGTAGACGACCTCCGAGTCATACTGCGCGCTCGCGCCCGCGAGGAACTTGCGCTCGGCCTCCGGGATGCCCAGCCGGTCGAACGTGTTCTTGATGGCGGCCGGCACGTCGTCCCAATTCTGGACGTTGTGATCGGTGGGCCGCACGTAGTAGTAGATGTCCTCGAACTTCAGCTCGCCCAGCTCGTCGCCGCCCCAGGCGGACCGGAGCGGCAGCGGCTTCTGCAGGAAGATGTCGAGCGCGCGCAGCCGGAAGTCGCGCATCCAGGCCGGTTCGCCCTTCAGCTCCGAGATCTGGGCGACCACCTCGGCGTCGAGGCCCCTGCGCGCCTTGAACACCGGGCGGACGTCGTCGTGGAACCCGTAGCGGTAGTCGCTTCCCAGACCCAGTTCGGTCGTCGCCTCGGCCACCGTGCGCCGCCTCCCCCGCCACCCGGAAGAAATCCTAGCGGGACACTCAGGATTACCCGTGCGCATCCTACCGCCAGCGCTGGCGGCCCGTCAAGCCGATGCCCCCGGGCGGGCATGCTGCGCGGTATGGAGAGCGTGCCGGTCGAGGCGCCCGCCGCCATGGAGCCTGTCCGCTGGCCGGCCGCCTTCGATGCACCCGGCTGGCTCTGGCAGGTCAAGTGGGACGGAGTGCGCTGCCTGGCGGCGGCCGGCGGGCGGGCCGTGCAGCTCTGGAGCCGGCGCGGCTCGGACTGGACGGGCCGCTTCCCCGAGGTCGCCGCGGACGTGGCGGCGGTGGCCGCGCGGGCCGGCGGGCCGGTGGTGCTGGACGGGGAGGTCGTCGCCATCGACCCGTCCGGCGGCCCCAGTTTTCCCCTGCTGATGCGCCGCGCGGGCCGGGCGGCGCCGGCCCCCGCGCTCGTGAGGGCGGTACCCGTGGTATACGCGGTCTTCGACGTCCTGGCCTGGGGAGGCGACCTGCGGCGCGAGCCGCTCGAGGCACGGCTCGACCGGCTTTCCCGGATACCGGCGCGCCCGCACCTGCGCGCGGTCGCCGGGACCGAGGGCGGGGGCGTGGGCTTCGTCGACCGGGCGGCGGCCGCCGGCCTGGAGGGGGCGGTCGCCAAGCGCCTCGGCTCCCCATACGTCGCCGGGCCGTCCGGCGACTGGCGCAAGGTGAAGGTGCGGCGGAGCCTCGCGGCCCTGGTCGTGGGCTATGTCGCGGACCCGGACGGGCGGCTCCGCTCCCTCTGTCTGGCCGTGCCCGCCGGGGGCGGGCTCGCCTATGCGGGGGACGTCGGGTCCGGACTGCCGGCGCGCGCGTGGGCCGAGGTCGCCGCGCGGATGGCCGCCGCGCCGCCGTGGACCCCGCCGTTCGCCGCGCCCGCACCGCGCGGGCCCGGTCGCAGGTTCTGGAGGCGCCCCGAGCTGGCGGCGACCGTCACTTACGCGGAGTGGACGCCAGAGGGACGCCTCCGCGCGCCGGCCCTGCTCCGCCTCGATCCCCTGCCATCGTCCCGCCGGGCGCCTTCCGGCGCGCCGCCCGGCGCGGGAGACGCCGAGCCGGGGGGATGAGCCGGCGCCGGGCGGCCGGGAAGGCGCCCGGACGTTTGCGCAGCCGTTGCCCGCCGCCCGCCGCATCTGCTACAATCGCCGGGCCGTCCAGGTCTGGGGCGGCAAGCCTCGCTCGGGGGGAAGAGACAGCCCGCATGGCCAACACGAAATCCGCCCGCAAGGCCGTCCGCCAATCCGAACGCCGGCGTACCCGCAACCGCGCCGTGCGCACCCGGGTGCGCACGGCGACCAAGGCGGCTCTGCGGGTGCTCGCGGCTCCGGCCGTCGCCGCGACCGCGGAGGCGGTATCCAAGGCCCAGAGCGTCATCGACCGCGCCGCCAAGCGCGGCGTGATCCACCGGCGGACCGCGGCTCGCCGCAAGTCGCGGCTGATGCGCCGGGCGGCGCGAGCTCTGGCGGCCGCCTCCGGCGAGCAGGCCTGACCGCCCGGACGCGGCGTGTGCCGGCGGTCCGGGTTGGACCCGTCACCCGCAAGACGCCCGCCCCGTCATGGGGCGGGCGTCTTGCTCTGCCGGTCCTGTCCGCGGGCCCGCCGCTCAGCCCTGCGCCGCGACCCGCGCGCGCCGGGCCTCGGCGCGCCGCGAGACCTCCTCGATGCTGCGCAGGTAGCCGGGCTGGCCGCGCTCGGCGCGCAACTCGGCGACGATACCGCTGATCTTGCGCCACACCAGCAGGCACTCGCCGCAGTTATCGAGGAAGAGGTCCTCGTCGACGGCGCCGCGGAGGAGAAAGGACGCGGCCATCTCCCAATAGCTGGTCACCATGCGCACATAGCGGTTGCTGTCGGTGCCGGGCGCCATGAGGTCACGGAACTCCGCCACCGTCTTCGGGTTGAAGTGCTGGACGAACCATTCGCGAGCCTGGCGCAACACGGCTTCGCGCCGCGCCTCGTACAGGTGCAGGATCAGTTCCGCGTCCTGAGCGGTCGCCATTGACCCCATGTCGCCTCCCCCGTGATTGTGCGGCGTTGCCGACCCCCGTCAACGCAGGCGCCAGTGGAGGCGGCCCAGCAGCCCGAAACGGGCCGCCGGCGGCGCCGGGCCCAGCACCTTGCGCAGGGTGTAGCCGGGTCCCCAGGGGAACTGGGCCGGCCGGTAGTGCACGTAGCCGGCGCGCCGATAGAGCTCCAGGGCCGCCGCGTTCCCGGCGTCGACGTCCAGGGTGCACTCCCGCAGCCCGCGGCCCCGCGCCTCCTCCTCGGCGGCCTGCAGCAACGCCGTCCCGACGCCGCGGCGTCGCCACAGCGGCGACACGAGCAGGTCGGAGACGTGGGCCCGCCCCGGCGGCAACCCCGCATGCAGCGCGACGGTGACCGCACCGACCGGGATGCCGTCCAAATCCGCGAGGACGATCGCCTGGCGCCCGGCCGCGGCGGCGCCGAGGCTCCCCTCCAGGCCGCCGGAGCCCCAGCCGACCGCCCGACGCAGGGCCACAAGGGTGGGCAGGTCCGCCCGCCCGGCCGGCCGCAGTCGGAGATGCTCCAGACTCGGCGCCCCCGCCACCACGTTCACCGGGTCGGGAGTTCGCCGCCCCGCGAGCCTTGCCCTGCAGGGCTCGGCAGGTGGCGGGCGGCCCGCACGGCGCCGAGCAGCGCGGCGTCGAGCGCGGCCGAGTCCGACAGCGCGCCGGTCTTGAGGGCGAGTTCGGCGTCCCACACGGCCTCCATGGCCGTGGCGAGGGCGGTCCCGCCCAGGCGCCGGCTCTGGTCGAACGCCTTCCGGGCCACGAAGGGGTGGAGCCCCAGGGACGGGGCGGCGGCCTCGGGACGGATGCCGGCGGCGCACGCCTCCGCCACCCCCGCGATGGAGCGGAGGTGGTTACCCAGCATGTACAGGATGCGCGGCACCGGCTCCCCCTGGTCGGCGAGCGCGCGGCCCATGCGCAGGGCGGGGCCTCCGTCGCCACCCACAGCGGCGTCCAGCAGGTCGAAGATCCGCTCGTGGGCCTCCGGGGGCACGAGCGCGTCCAGTGCGGCCGCACTCCACGGCCCGTCGAAGGCGGCCAGTTTGTCGAGCTCGCTCGCCATGCGCTCGCACGTGGCCCCGGCGAGACGGCGCGAGAGCGTGGCGAACTGGGCCGCCGGCAGCCGCAGGCCGATCTCCTGGGAGCGTTCACGCAACCACGGCCCGTTGTCGCGGGGCGCCTCGGCCGCGAGTACGGCGCCGCGTTCCAGGATGCCCTTCGTCAGACGCCGGCGCCGGTCGGGCTCGCCCACCGTGCGGAGGACCAGGATCGCGTCGGGCGCCGGGGCATCGAGGTAGTCCAGCAGCGCCTGGTCGGGACCGGCCGCCTTGCGGCCGCGCCCGCGCCCCGGCGCGCCGTCGGCCGGCAGGTCGGCCTGGATTCTCGCCTCGGCATCGTCGGCGCGTTCGGCGTCGCCGGGCCGCCCCGCCAGGATCCAGGGGGGCTCGTCGACCTCGACCAGACGGCCGGGGAGGAACCCCGGGGAGCGGAGGAAGCCGGCGACGTCCGCGGCCGAGCAGGTCGCGCCCTCCAGGCGCACGCGGCCGATCTCGGGCACCCGCGCGCCCAGGGCGCCGAGCACCTCGCGCTGTTGGAGCCCGTCGGGCCCCGCCAGGATATAGGCCGGGGCGACCTGGCCGCGGCGGATCGCGAGCGCGAGGGTCTGGTAGGGCAGGGGCGTGGGAAGCCCTCCCTTCGGGCGCGCGGAGGCGTCAGGCCCCGGTGACGACGTTGACCAGGCGCCCGGGCACGACCACCACGCGAGCGACGGGCCGCCCGGCCACCGCCGCCTGCACCTTCGGGGACTCCAGCGCCAGGACCCGCAGTTCGTCCTCCGAGGCGGTCGGGGCCGCGGCGCGGCGGTCCCTCAGGCGCCCGTCGACCTGCAGCACCACGGTGACGGACTCCTCGGCCGCCAGGGCGGGATCGAACGTCGGCCAGGGCTGGTCGTGCACCGAACCCTCCCCGCCCTGCAGCGCCCAGCACTCCTCGGCGAGATGCGGCGCCAGCGGCGCGAGGAGCAGGGCCAGGACGAGCATGCCTTCGCGAAACGCCGCCCGATCGCCGCCGGCGTCTCGGTGCGCGGCCAAGTCCCCGGACAGGGTCATGAGGCTCGCCACCGCCGTGTTGAACGCGAAACGCTCGAGGTCCGCGGTGACGTCGCGCACGGCGCGGTGGATGCGGCGGCGCAACTCCCCGCCGTCCGGCGCGCCCTGGGCCGGCGGCGGGTACGGGTCAGCGGCCAGGCGCCAGCACCGCGCCAGGAACCGCACCGGCCCCTCGATGCCCTGCGGATTCCACGGGCCCCCGGCCTCCCACGGGCCGATGAACATGAGGTACACGCGGACGACGTCCGCCCCGTAGCGGTCGACCAGATCGTCCGGGTTCACCACGTTGCCGCGCGATTTGCTCATCTTCTCGCTGTTCTCGCCGAGAATGACGCCCTGGTTGCGCAGCCGCGGCATCGGCTCGGACAGGTTCGTCAGGCCGATGTCCCTCATGGCCTTCGTGAAGAAGCGCGTATACAGCAGGTGCATGGTGGCGTGCTCCACCCCGCCGGTGTATACGTCGACGGGAAGCCAGGCCGCCGCCGCGGCGGGGTCGAACGGGGCCCGATCGTCGCGCGGCGACAGGTACCTGTATTGATACCAGGAGGAATCGACGAACGTATCCATGGTGTCGGTCTCCCGCTCCGCCGGACCGCCGCAGCGCGGGCAAGCCGTGCGGCGGAAACCCTCGTGGTGGCGCAGCGGCGATTCCCCGGTGGGCAGGAACTGCGCGTCCTCGGGAAGGAGCACGGGCAGATCGGCGTCGGGGACCGGCACCATGCCGCAGCGGGCGCAGTACACGATCGGGATCGGCGTGCCCCAGTAGCGCTGGCGGCTGACCAGCCAGTCCCGCAGGCGGTAGTTGGTGCGCCGGCGGCCGATCCCGGCGGCCTCGAGGTCCTCCGCCAGCCGCCGCGCGCCATCCTCGTTGCGCATCCCCGTGTACCGCCCGGAGGCCACCATCCGCCCCGGACCGGTGTGGGCCGCCCCGGGCACCGCGGCTTCCCCTTCGGCAGCGATGACCGTGCGGATGGGCAACCCGTGGCGTCGGGCGAAGTCGAAGTCCCGCTCGTCGTGGGCCGGGACCGCCATGATCGCCCCCGTGCCATACGAGGCCAGCACATAGTCCCCGATCCAGATCGGGATGGGCTCCCCGGTCAGCGGGTGCACCGCCTCGGCGCCCGTGTCCACCCCGGTCCGCTCGCGCTCGGTCGAGAGGCGCTCGATCTCGCTCCGGCGGGCGGCCTGGGCCTGGTACGCCTCGACGTCGGCCCTGCGCTCGGGCGCCGTGATCGAGGCGACCAGAGGGTGCTCGGGCGCCAGGACGCAGAAGGTGGCGCCGTAAATCGTATCGACCCGCGTGGTGAAGACCTCGAAGGTCGCGTCGGGCCGGCCGCGCACGCCGAACGCGAACTGCACGCCCTCCGACCGGCCGATCCAGTTGCGCTGCATGGTCACGACCCGCTCCGGCCAGTCCAGCCCGCCGAAGTCCAGCAGTTCGTCGGCGTAGGCCGTGATGCGAAAGAACCACTGGTCGAGGTCGCGCCGCGTGACCGGCGTCTCGCAGCGCTCGCAGACGCGCTCGGGCCCGACGACCTGCTCGCGGGCCAGGGTGGTGTTGCAGGTCGGGCAGAAGTCGACCGGCGCGAAGCGCTTGTACGCCAAGCCACGTTCGAACAGGCGCAGGAAGAGCCATTGGTTCCAGCGATAGTACGCGGGCTCGCAGGTCACGACCTCGCGCGACCAGTCGAACGAGGCGCCCATCGAACGGAGTTGGCCGCGCATGCGGGCGATGTTCTCCCGGGTCCAGCGCAAGGGATGGATGCCGTGGCGGATCGCCGCGTTCTCCGCGGGCAAACCGAACGCGTCGAAGCCCATGGGGAAGATCACGTCGTCGCCGCACATGCGGCGGTATCGCGCGTGCGCGTCCGCCGGCACCATGGCGTACCAGTGCCCGATGTGCAGATCGCCGGACGGATACGGGAACATGGTGAGCGCGTAATGCTTCGGACGGCCCGGCCTGGGCAGTCGGTCGCCGCCGCCCTCCGGTCGCTCGGCCCAGCGGCGGCGCCATTTGGCTTCGATCGCCGCGGCTGGGTGCCGGCTACCCTGAACCGCCGCCACCGCTTCCGCATCGGCCATCGATCGCACCGCCTCCCCGCGCGTCGCCCGCGATGCATCATAGCGGATCGGCGCCGGGCTCCGCAGCAGCGGGCCTGCGCCCCAGGCCCTTCCCGTTCGGGCGATGCCGCTCCGGCATTCGATCGCCCCGCGCGGCCCCTTGCGCTGTACAACGTTTCTGCCTATGCGCCGCCCGGGGCCATGCGGGAAGATGGGATTGCTCCTGCGCCTCCATGGCCCCACGTTTCGGATCAACCCAGAACCAGCAGTACGGGCGGCGCCGGGAGGCCGGTATGGCCGCACGTGCCAAGTCCAGGGTCGCCTGCTCGTACTGGACCCGGCCGCCGCATGCCCCCCCTTCCGGTGGCGGCGGGATGTTGCGGGAACGGCGAATCCGGAGGCCATCCATGCGCTGCGCTCTCGTTGCCCCGTAGCCCAGGCAAGTGGCATCCGTGCCCACGCGTCCGAACTCGACCCGCGACATCGGGCGCGTCGTGGGTCTGGACGAACACACAAGCGGCACTGGTTCCGGAGCCACCCCGGTGGCCACCTCGGGCGATGTACCCGCTCGATACCACGCTACGAGGTTGGCCGGTGCGGTGTCGCCCGGTCCACGATACCGGTAACGACTCCGGCGGGCACAGCGATCTCACCCAGCACCAGACCCGCCAGGGCGCTCACCGGCCAACTGAGCACAACCGGCACGCCCTCCATTTTCTCTGTCCAATACCGAATCACATATCTGCTCGCGACCGTCCCCGCAGTCACATTGATCACACACGCCAAAGCAATGCTGGCAATCTTGCTCGACCGCGTTCTCAGCATGCATGAACCTCCGCCGCGCACCGTCGCTGCGCGACCATCCCCCGCGCTCGCAATGCGGCGTCCCGCAGGTGGGCACCTTCCGCAGACGCTCGCTCACCACGGCCCGTTCCCACGCCCTGCCACCCGGATTCCAGATCGTCGCGCCCACGCGTGCCACGCTTCAACGCACCGCGAAGTGGCGTTTCGCGACCCGCGAGGCTCCTCGCTCGCCGGTCACCGCGGACCCGTGAACGGCCCACGCTTCGGTAGCCGCACGGTCCCAACTCCCATACATGACGGGGCGGTCGCCCCCGCGCCGGAGGACAGGCACAATAGCATGATCGCGCCCTCTCCGAGAACATGGCGCCCTCGACGCCACCAATCCCCCCGACAAACAGGAAGGTTCGACAGCCCCAACGGCGTACCTGCAACGATCCCTTCAGCGACGGGCGGGCGCACCCATCCATACGTCGACCAACATGATCTGCTGCAGCCGCTGGTCCAAAAGAACTGCTCCCCACCGTTATTGCCAACCACCTGAGGTGCCTGGCCAAGATGCTGCGTCCGCAGCAGGAGTTCGAGGTAGAGAGAATCATCCGGGTGTTCGTGACCAGGATGGCATCCGACAATGCCTGCGAGCCGCCGCTTGGGCTGGGACTGCTGGGCATCCGGGATACCTTTACGTTCCTGAAGGTGGCTTCCCGCTTGGCGCCGATGATGTGGAATGCCGACTCGTCTGATGCGGAACGGCGCCGCGAGATGTCGTGCGTCCGCCACGTCCCGCAGGCGTGTGAGGCGAGGACGGCGTTCCGGCAGCAGGAAAAACCCCCTGGAGCCATACCGTCCCAGGGGGTTTACCGTGGCTTAGTTGGTGGAGGTAAGCGGGTTCGAACCGCTGGCCTCGTGAATGCCATTCACGCGCTCTCCCAGCTGAGCTATACCCCCACAGATCTCTGGCGCCATCGGCCGCGTCGCAGCGGGCGGGCCGACCGCGACTCCACCGCGAGAGGATACCGGGTTCCGGCGCGCTGCGTCAAGCCGCCGGCCGCGGCCGGGTGCGCGGCACGATTGTGGTTGGGTCAGGCGGCGGTGCCGCGGGCATGGCTGATCAGGTCGCGGGCGGTGGGGCGGCGCATCTGGGGGTGTCGTGCCCAGAAGGCGGCCCACTGCCCGGACCGC
>JAJYVV010000278.1 GCA_021791815.1 Bacillota bacterium
CGGTCGGTGCTCTCCAGGTTGAGGATCACCGGCTTGCCCGCGCGCAGCTGGTCGGCGACCTCCTGGGCGTCGTCGAAGGTGCGCGGCGCGAAGACGACGACCTGCGAGGAGCGGGGAGCCGCCGACTCGCGGAAGGCGGCAACCGAGCCGAGGGCCGGGGCGGCGGCGCCGCGGCCCGTGAAGGCGGGATCCGCGTAGGCTGGCGCCACGCCGCGCGCCGGCGCCGGGCGGCGGCTGCCACCGCGACGGTGGGCCAGCTCATCGCGGCTCGGCTTCCAGCCCAGCCCGACGGCGGGCTCCGCGACCTCCTCGACCGGGACCTCCTCGAAGCCGAGGAAGTTCAGCATCCGATCCCACACGCCCTGGGCCATCCGAAACCCCTCCCCACGTGCGCCCGGCCACTCGCGCGCCGCCGACCGCCCGGGCGATCCGGGCCGCTTCGCCCGGCCCCCGCCCATGGCGGCCGCGCCCGCCGCCCGCTTGCCGCGCCGGCAATCTCGGCTTCCCGGCATTCCCGGTTTCCCGGTGTTCCCGGCATTCCCGGCATTCTCGGCACTTCCCGGCATTCCACCGGCGGCGGTGCCGGCCTGGGCGCTGCAACGCGCGAAGCGCCCTATTCAACGGCACCTGGCCGCGATCCTGCCAGATTCTACGCGGGGTTACGCTCCCCGAAGATTGCCCGGCCCACACGGACGAGGGTGGCCCCCTCCTCGACCGCGACGGGGTAGTCGCCGCTCATGCCCATCGAGAGCTCCGGCAGCGGACGGCCGAGGTCGGCGGCGATGCGGTCGCGCAGGCGGCGCAGCTCGGAGAAGAAGGGCCGCGCGGCTTCGGGGTCGGGCACCGGCGGGGCCACGGTCATCAGCCCGCGCAGCTCGAGGGCGTCGCAGGCCGCGATGCGCCGGGCCAGCGCCGGCGCGTCCGCGGCGGTCGTGCCGGCCTTGGTGGTCTCGCCGCCCACGTTGACCTCCATCAGCACGGGCAGGCGGCGGCCCTCGGCCGTCAGGCGGCGCTGCAGGGCATCGGCCAGCTCGGCCCGGTCGAGGGCGTGAAAGAGGGTGAAGCGGCCCTGGAGCAGGCGCACCTTGTTCGTCTGCAGCCGGCCGATCAGGTGCCAGCGGATCGCCAGGGCGCCCTCCCCGAGGGCCTCCATCTTCTCCAGGGCCTCCTGGACGCGGTTCTCGCCCAGATCCACGGCACCGGCGGCGGCCGCCGCGGCGGCGGCCGCCGCCGGAAAGCCCTTGCTCACGGCGATCAGGGTGACCGAGGCCGGGTCGCGGCCGGCACGGCGCGCGGCGGCCGCGATCTCGGACCGCACCGACGCCAGTCCCTCGGCGATGCCCACGGGGCGCTCCCCCCGGCGCCCATCCTACCATCGTACCCGCGGGCGGTGCGGCTCCGGCTACGGCCAGGCCGCCCAGAGGCCGGCCAGCCACGGGCGGGCGGCGACCCAGGCCCCTGGCGCCAGCCCGGCCACCACGGCCGGCCCGGATGGGGACGCGGCGGCCAGGACCGAGACGCGCACCCAGTGCAGCCGCCCGGCGTACCGGGGTGCGGCGAGCACCCAGGCGGCGCCGCCGTGGCGGACGACGGCGCCGACGGGCACCAGCGCGCCCGACGCCCGCCCCCACGCAACCGTCACGGCCAGCGGACGCCCGTGGGCAGTGGCCGCGGCTGGAGCGGACGTGGCGGGGCTTGACCTGGTGGCGCCGGACGTGGTGGCGCCGGACGTGGTGGGGCTGGGCACGGTTGGGCGAGGCGGGGCGGGGTCGGGCGGGGTGGAGCTGGGCAGGGTGGGGCCGACCGGGGTGGAACCCGACCCGGTGAGGCTGCCCGCGGCGGGGCCGGGCACGGCGGGGCCGGGCGTCGCAGTGTTTGCCGCGGCAGCGCCGGCCGTCACGTCGACGGTGCCGCCGGCGATCCGGGTGACGCGGGCATCCAGGCCGAGGGGCGCGATCCGGAGGCGCGCGCCGGGGCGCAGGCCGGTGGGCGCGGCCCCGAGCACGCGCAGGCGCCACGCGCTTGCGGGCGGAGAGACCACACCGAGGGGCTGGCCGGCCGTCACCCACTGCCCCGGGGCGGGCGCGTACTCCCCGGCGCCAGGCAGGCGCCAGCGCACCGTGCCCGCGGCCGGGGCGGAAATCGTCGAGATGTTGGCGGCGGCGAGGCTGCTGGCGGCGGCCGCTCGGGATGTCAGGAGGCCGCGCCGCGCTGCGGGGAGGGCCCCATCGCGGAGGGCGCGGGCGGCGGCGACCCCGGCACGGGCGAGGGCGGGCGCGGCCAGGCCCTCGATCGACGCCACGGCGCCCCCCCGCGCCACGGTGGCGCCATCGGCAACCGCGGGCTCGAAGCGACCTGCCGCCGGGGCGACCAGGACCACGCCATCGATGAGGCGCACGGCCTCGGCCGCGGCGGAGCGAGGCATGGCGCCCGACGGGGCGAAGGTCAGGGCCGCGAGGTCGGCGCGCGGGCCGGGCAGCGCCGCCCCGACCGCCCACAGGAAGGTCACGGGAGCGAGCGC
>JAJYVV010000096.1 GCA_021791815.1 Bacillota bacterium
CTCCTCGCCGGGCTCGGGGCCTGACGCCCGCCCGCGGCGCCGGAGACCACGGAGGGGGGAAGCGGCCGCGCGCGTCACGACCTTCCGGGTGCGCCCCCGTGGCCGCGCGGCCCGCCCCCCCGCGGGGAGGCGCCGCCGCGTCCGTCCACGGCGGGTGCGGGCCCTGCCGGGCCGCCTCGCCGCGCTCGCCGCGGCGTTGGTCTTCGTGCTGGGCGTCCACTGGGCCGCGTACGCGCTGTTTCCCTTCGCCTACCGCGCGCCCGTGGAGGCGGCCGCCGCCGAGACGGGGCTCGACCCGCGGCTGCTCCTGGCGGTCATGCGGGTGGAGAGCCACTTCCGCACGGGCGCCGTCTCGCCGGCCGGCGCGGTCGGGCTGATGCAGATCACGCCCGCGACCGGGGCCTGGATCGCCGGGCAGCGCCAGCAGGGCGGGCCACCGTTTGCGCCCGCCCTGCTGCGGCAGCCGGCGTACAACGTCGCGGCCGGCGCCTGGTATCTGGCGTACCTGCAGAACGCCTTCGGGGGGCGCCTGCCCCCGGCCGTCGCCGCCTACAACGCCGGACGGTCGCCGGTCGCGGCCTGGCTGCGCAGCGGCGTCTGGGATGCGACGCCCGGCGGGGCGGAGGAGATCCCGTTTCCCGAGACCCGCCTCTTCGTCCAGCGCGTCCTCGGCACGTACGCGGTGTATCGGCTGCTGTATCCGGGGGCGGGGCGGGCGGACCGCGGCGGCTCCTGAGACGCAACCGGTCCGCCCCGCGCGGCCGGGCCTGCCCGTGCCGCGCGTCGGCGGGGAGAGCGGGAAAGCCTGTTCGCCGGCCGGCGGGAGCGCCATCCGACGGCCATCTGTCGCCGGACTTCGACAACAGGCGACGCCAGCCGTCGCCGGAACTTGAAGAAGATGGGTGGACCGCGGGCGGGGGAGCGCGGCTCGTCCCGGAAGTGTGCCGGCTCCGGACCGTGTCGCAGCGGGTCAAACCGCGTCGGGCGGGCCGCCTCGACTTCCGCGGGCGGCAGGCCCATCATGGGCACACACGCCCCGTTCGGGGCTGCCGATTGGAGTGATGGCGTGTTGGCGGTGCGCCGGTTGGAGAACGGACGGGTGACCCTCCCCCCGGAGGTGCGGGCGGCATTGGGGCTGCTCCCCCGGGACCCGCTCATGTTCCGCCAGGAGGGGGACCATCTCGTCGCCTCGCGGGCGACGCCGCTCCCCGCGGCCGTGGCCCCCGTGCGGGCACGCCTCGCCCCGCTCCTGTGGCTTCGCCGCCCCGGGGAACTGATGGGGGACTGACGGGCGCGGGCGGAGGGGGACGGGGCCGGGCGGCCCCGTCCCCCTCCCGCGGCCGGCGCGTTCACTCGACGAGGATGGCCAGAATCAGCGAGGTGAGCACGAGCACGTGGACGATGCTGCACCACATGCAGATGCGGCCGATGACCACGAGCTCGTCGTAGACCAGGAAGACGACGGTGGCGGCGCCCGCGACCAGCCAGGCCATCGTCGCGGTGCGCAGGCCGGGTCGCCCCTCGGGCGCGCGCAGGCCGGCGGCGGCCAGCGCGCCGGCCACCACGAACCAGAGCACCCCGTAGGCCGCGACCGGGAGATGGAACCACACCGACTGGGGGCTCGTGAGCACCCCGGCGCAGTCGATGATGCCGCCGCCGGCGCAATACAGCGGGATGCTCGAATCGTAGTGCAGCAGCACGAGGTAGCCGGAGATGAGCAGCCCCGCCACGGCGAAGGCGAGGCGCAGCCCGCGCGATGTCCGTGCCGTCATCCGTTCGCGGTGCCCTTCGGCAGGAGCTGAGCCGCGGCGGCGACGCCCGGCGAACCGCACACCGAGGCGGGCTGCGCGCCGTTCACGGCGCAGATGGCGGCCGTCAGCACGTTGGCGCGGGCGAGGATGGTCTGACCGAGGGTCGTGCCGCCCGTGATGGCGGCGGTCACCTTGCTCCAGTCCATGCCGGCGAGGAGCCCAGGGTCATACTGGCTGCCGGTCCACAGGTACTCGCCGCCGATGAGGATGAACGGGATGGAGCCCGTGGGCTCGGTGGACGGGATGTAGGGCGGGGCGTCGAACTTGGTGATCAGCTGGTTCTGCAGGGCGGTCGGGGTCTGCAGCGGCTGGTCCTGCTCGTTCTCCATCTCGACAGTCTGCGCCTGAAGCGTGGAGCTCTGGTACGTCGCGTCGAGGAACGTGAGGGTCGGGGTGTCCGGGTAGATGTCGTTGGGCGTCGACGTGATCAGCTGCAGGCCCTTCAGCGTCCCGAAGCGCGACAGGGTCGAGGCGATGACCCAGCGCTCGGCCGCGCAGAACGGGCAGTATTCGGCGCCCATGTAGAGGAACTGCGGGGCGCCGGAGATGCGGTCCGCCGCTGGGATGACCGTGGGCCACACGCCCGAGGTGTTCGCCGGCGGGGCGCCGGCCGTGTCGAAGAGCGACGCGGGGAGACCCGTCAGCGCTTGGACGACGGCGGCCGTGACGGCCGGTGTGGCGCTTTGGGATCCCGCGTTGCGGCGGGACATGTAGACGAGGAGGACGACGACCAGGGCCCCGAGGATCACCGGGATGATCCACACGGGGCGCCGGGTGGTCCCCTTCGGCGCGTGGTACCGGTAGCGGCCGGCGGGCGTGGCACGCGTTCCGCCGGCGGGCTTCGGCGCGGCGGACTTCTTCGCGGATGGCGCCACGGGTCACGCACCCTTCCCGGGCGAGGCCCTCTCCGGCCCCGGTGTGGGGGGCACCGCCGGCGGCCGCCCGCTGTCCCCCAATCTACCATGACCGGCCCGGGCAAGCGAAGCGGGGACCGGGCCGTGGCCGGGTCCCCGCTTCGCGGATCGCGGCCGGCGCTCACACGCCCGCGACGACCGTGGCCATCGCGGAGCCGGTGGTCGGGAACTTGGAGGCCTCGGTCGCCTGGCTCTTCGCCTCCTGGGCGCCCACGGCCTGGAGGGCGTTGACCTGCTGCGCCATCTGCTGCAGCCCGGCCTGGGGCGACATCTTGCCGGACAGGATGTCCGTGATGTAGGTGTTCTCGATGCCGGAGGCGGCGATCGGGTTGTACTTGAAGTAGAGCGTGCAGTTGCCGTAGCCCTGCTGGGCCGCTTCGGCGAAGTACTGGAGCTGCTTGCCCTTCAGCGGCGGAGCCACCAGCTGGATCTCCGTCTGCCAGTAGTCCCAGAGGCTCACCAGCGCGGGGGTGACGAGGTTGATCTGGATCTGGAACTTCGGCCAGGCGTTGTCGAAGCCGCCGTCCCCCGTCGGGGCCCCGAGGTTGATCCACTTCATGAGTTCCCAGGCCTCGTTGGGGTGCTTCGTCTGCGCATTCAGCAGATAGCAGTCGATGGTGCAGAACGTCGACTTGCCGCCGGGCCAGGTGGGGTTGGGCAACAGGTCCCACTTGAACTTCGTGCCGAGGAGCTGCGCCCCGACGTCGACCACGTGCGCGCTGTGATACTGGGCGAACACCGCCTTGGCGGTGGGCAGGATCGACGTGTCCTGCCCGCCGGTGTACACCACGTTCTGCGTGTACAGGTTCTGCCAGTAACTCATGCAGTCGATGCCCTGCTGGGAGTCCATCATGGCCTGATCCTGAGCGGCGTTCATCTCCAGGCCGCCCCAGCCGCGCATGAACTCGTTCATCTCGCCCTGGTCCCAATAGGTGGAGAGGCCCGCGCGCTTGGAACCGTTGGCGTTCTTGCCGGTGCAGGCGGCCCAGATCTGGGCGGCCTGCGAGGAGTCCCACGACGGGTCGGGATAGGGAAGGCCCAACTGGTCCAAGATATCCTGGCGGTAGAAGATGCACATCTCGCCGTCGTAGCTGGGCAGCCCGTACAGCTGACCGTTGTAGCTGTCCGCCGCGATGTGCCCGGGGGACCAGTTCGAGGTGGAGATGTTGTCCTGGCGCAGGAGATCGTTGAGCGGGGCGACGATCTGCGCCTGCTCGGCGCTCGGGATGTCGTTGCAGCAGAACATGAAGATGTCGGCGTAACCCTTGCCGGCGATGTCGTCGGTCAGCTGCCCGGCCTCGTTGCCCCACCCGGCCGGATAGATGCTCGCCCAGATCCCCTTGTACTGGGGGTTCTGGTTGAAATGCTGGTCGACGAACTCCTGGAAGACCGTCCGCGTCGTTGTGCTCCACGGGATGAACTGATAGTTGGCCTGGAAGAGGAGCTGGATCGTGCCGGAAGCCGGCACGGGCAGGACGCCCTGCGCCGCCGGGGAGTTCCCGGCGGCCGTGGACTTGCCGCAGGCCGCCAGCACCGAGCCGCCGATGGCGGCCGCGGCGGCGCCGCCGGCCGCGCGCAGCGTCTGACGCCGCGACCAGCCGCCGCCGAGCGGGCCCCGCGCGGCCAACCCGGCGGCCCGGCCGGTTCCCCCGGGAGCGGGTGCGCCGCGATGCCTCACCATGATCTCGACCTCCTGGAGGACGGCGGGCGCCGGGGCACGCCCCACGGGGGGCTCGGCTCCGGCGGCGCTCGTCGGTTCGCTTGGGATTCGCGGGCGGCAAGGGGGCTCCTGCCGCGCGGCGCCACCGCCCCGCTGGGCGCCGTGGCAGATCCTGCGCGGCCCAGGCGGACACAGGTTCGTGACCGGCCCGAAGCCGTAGGCGGGGGCGGCCCTCCTACCGCATCCAAATGCAGCCATGGATGTGAGCTGGTATTTATGGTATAATTTGTGTGGGAGGGCGGTGCGGCATGACCCAGGAGCAGTTTGCGGAAGCCGTCGCCGAGCGGGCGACCCAGCTCGGCGCGGAGGGCTGGACGGTGCGGGCGCGGGGAACCTGCGTCGAGGTCGAGGCCGAGGGGCTCCGCCACCTGTTCCACACGGACGGGTCGTATCGGACCTGCTGCGCCGAACGGGTCGCCGCGGGCGCGGGGGACGCCGTCGGCCGCACGGCGCAGCGCATCGTGACCATCGTGGCCGAGACGCCCGTCGTGCAGCGGCTGCTGCGGGACTGGGAGTGGGCGCGGCCCCGGCTGCAGTTCGGCCTTGTGGCGGACGTGCACACGCCGTCCGGTGCCCTGCCGAACGCCGGGCGCCCCTGGCTGCCGGGGCTGTCCATCGGCTACGTGGTCGCCGACCCCCTGACCCTGCGCATCAGCCAGGTGCCCGAGCAGCTCCTCGGGCTGTGGGGCGTCGGCGAGCCGTGCCTGTGGGAGACGGCGCTGCGGGGCCTGCGCGCCGCCCCGGCCAGCGTGCGCCGCGTCAGCCGCGCGGCGGAGATCTTCGGCTTCTGCTGCGCGGAGGGCGCGGGCCCCGGCAGCGCGGTCCAGGTGCTCAGCGCGGATCAGATGGCGCTGGCCGCGCAGTCGTGCGGGACCGACGACCTCGCCGTCGGCGTTCCCGACAGCGACACCGGCGTCGTCTGCGCCGCCGGCGGTGCGGCGGAGGACCGCATGCGCCGGGTGGTGGCGCTGATGCACGCCGAGGCCGCGCAGCCCCTGCTCGGCGATCCCCTCCGCTGGCGGGCCGGCCGATGGTCGCGCGCCTGCCCGCTCTTCCCGGATTGAGCGGCGGGCGCCGCTCAGATGCCCGGGGGCATCGCCGCGATCGGCTTGCCGTTGGTCGGGAAGGCCCTGGCCGCCGACACGGCGCTCGCCTCTTCGGCGGCGCCGTTCGACTGCAGCGCGGCCATCTGCTGCTGGAGCTGGGCCAGGCCGGCGGTCGGCGTATCCTTGGCGCCGGGCCCCTCGATCAGGCCCATCCAGTTGTTGACGAGGTTGTCGGCCGAGACGGATTCGTAGTGGAAGATGGCGTTGGGCCAATTGTACCCGCCCATCGCCGCGTCCTTGATCCAGGAGATCGATTTCGTCTTGAGCAGCGGCGCCGTCCCCACGACGAGGCTCTCCCAGTTGTCCCATAGGCTCAGGAGGCTCGGCTGCACGAGGGTGGCCTGCATCTGGAAGCGCTGGTAGTCCGGCTCCGCGCAGACGTATTTGAGCAGCTGCCACGCATGTTCGGGATGCTTGGTCGCGCTGTTCTGCACATAGAAGTCGACGTTGTTATAGGTGGAGCGCTTGCCGCTGGGCCAGTAAGGCATGGGGAGGATGTCCCACTTGATCGAGGTGCCCATGGTCTCGACCGCGGGCAGCAGCTCCCAGCCGCCCGACTGCTTGAATACACACGTGCCCTGGTTGAGGGGCCCCGAGAAGCCCGAACGAGGAATGATCACGTTGGAGGCACGGTTCTGCTGAACGTATGCGGCCATGGCGAGCGCGTACGGCTTGTCGAAGTACGGCAGCGTCTGTGTGGCGTCCATCTCCGGGCCGCCGAACGCCCTCAGCCACCAGTTCATCGTCTCGTACCACGGCGTGTCGAAGATGGAGATGCCGCCGCGGACGGCGCCGGTCCTGGTCTTGCCGACGCACTGCTGCCACAGGGACGTGGCGGCCTTGTAGTCCCAGCTGGGGTCGGGGTAGGCGAGCCCGAGGCTGTCGAGGATGTCCTGCCGGTAGAAGACGGTGGCGGGACCGTCGTACGCCGGCAGGCCGAGGACCTGCCCGTTGTACGTGAGCGCCGCAAGGTGGCTTGCGGACCAGATCGTCGGATCGACGTTGTCCTGCTTCATATTGTTGTTCAGCGGCGTCAGAAGGCCGCCCGCCTGCAGGATCGAGAAATCGTTGCAGCAGTCCTGGAAGACGTCGAGGTAGCCCGTTCCGGCGATGGAAGCGGCCACCTGCGTCGCCGCCGAGCCCTGGGCGCTGCCGTTGTTCACCAGGACGCGCACCCCAGGGTTCTTCGGGGTGTAGTTGTTGTCGAAAAACTCCTGATTGAGCGTGAGCGCGGTCTTGTTCCAGGCCGCGCCCTGCCAGTTCGGGGCGAAGCGGAGGACGATGGTCCCGGCGTGGACCGCGGGCGCGGCGGTGGACTTGCCCGCGGCAACCGCGCCGGAAGAGCACGCGGCGAGCAGGGGGGCCAGCGCGGCGCCGCCCGCCCCGGCGGCGGCGGCCCGGAGCATGCCCCGCCGCGTCGTCCGCCGGCCGCGGGACGATGGTCCGGGGTCCCACATGGTCGATGCCCTCCCGATGGCCGTCCGCCCGGTCGGCGGCGAGCCCACCCGGGCATTGGCAGGAGGAGCCTTCGGTTCCTGCTTCCAGCGCCGGGTGGGGCGGGACCGCCCCCCGGGAATGGACGACGGCCGGCCTGCGCCGCAGGCCGGCCGTCGTGGCGGGCGGGGACGACCGCAGGCTATCGCCCGGCGGCGGATTCGGCGGCGCCCGCCCGGGCCGGGGCGCGGCCGTAGCGATCCTCCAGCCGGACGACGTCGTCCAGTTCCGGGGTGCTCACCTCGAAGAGCACGGCGTCGGTCAGGGCTTCGATCCGGTGCACGGTGCCCGGTGGCACGACCGCCACGTGGCCCGGTCCGACGCACCGCTCGTCATCCCCGAGCCGCAGCCGCACCTCGCCCTGGAGGACGTACAGGGTCTCGTGCTTCCGCTCGTGCAGCTGCAGGCTGAGGGCGTGGCCCGCGCGCACGTCGATCCGCTTGCCCACGTACCGCGCCGTGTGCGCCCACCACGTCTCCTGGCCCCAGGGCTTGTCGACGGTGTGGCTCGCCGCGGGGGCATGGAGGCCGGGGCCCTCGACCGGGCGCGGGCCACCCGCCGGCGCGGGCGCGGCGGCGCCCGGCGGATCGGCCTCGGCGGCGGCCTGCAGCTGCTCCGCCTCCGGCGCCAGCCCGTCCAGGTGCTCCGCGAAGCCCGACGCCCGCACCTGGCGCAGCGCGACCTTCAGGTCGGGCAGGGCGTCCCTGCCCGCGATCAGGATGCTGTCGGGAGTGTCGACGACGATCAGGTCCCGCACCCCGTGGGTGACCACCAGGCGGCCCTGCGCCGAGCCGTAGACGACCGTGTCGGCCGTCTGCGACAGCACGGCCTTGCCCAGCACCACGTTGCCCTGACCGTCCTGCGGGTGGAGCCGCCGCAGGGCTTCCCAGCCGCCCACGTCGTCCCAGGCCAGCGCCGCCTCGACGACCAGGGCCCGCTCCAGGTGCTCCAGCACCCCGTAGTCCAGCGAGATGGGCGGGAGCGCGCGCATCCAGGCGGCGAGCTCTTCCGCAGGCAGATCCCCGGGGTGGCGGCCGCCCAGCCGCCGCAGCAGGTCGCCCAGGGCGGGTTGGTGCAGGGCCACCGCCCGGGCCAGCACGTCCGTGCGGCACACGCAGATGCCGCTGTTCCAGAGATAGCGCCCGCTCGCGAGGTACTCGGCCGCCCGCTCCAGGTCGGGCTTCTCCACGAAGCGGTCGACCACGGCCACGCCGCGCACGGGCCCGGCGCCGGCAGGGGCAAGCGCGTCGCCGCGCAGGATGTATCCGTAGCCGGTCTCCGGGCGGGTCGGCGGGATGCCGATCAGCACCGGGCAGCCCGCGGCCTCCGCCTGATCCCACGCCGTCCGCAGGGCCTCGCGGAACCCGGCGACGTCGAAGCAGGCGTGGTCGGCCGGGACCAGGGCCAGGAGGCACTCCCCGCCCGCCACGGCCCGGGCCGTGGCGAGCGCGAGGGTGGCCGCGGCCGCCGTGTCGCGCGGGACGGGCTCGCCCAGCAGGTGGTCGGCGGCGAGCCCCGGGATCTGTGCCCGGACCAACGGGACCGTGGCACCGGCCGTCAGGACCACAACCTCGGGGGCGGACGCCATCCCGGCGACGCGCCCGTACGTCTGCTGCAAGAACGTCTGGTGGGTGCCGCCCAGGCTCAGGAACTGCTTGGGCAGCCGCGTCCGGCTGCGCGGCCACAGCCGCTCGCCCCGCCCACCCGCCATGATCGCCGCCACGCGCTGCATCGCGGTCGCGCCTCCCTACTCGACCGGATCCGCCGGCCCCGAGCATACAGGGCCCGCCGCCGGACCGCGAGCCGTCACATCCCCGAACCGAAGAGCACCACCGGGATGGTGCGGAGCAGGATGGCCAGGTCGAGCCAGAACGACCAGTTGTCCACATACTCGAGATCGAGCCGCATCCACTGGCCGAAATCCAGCCGGTTGCGGCCCGAGACCTGCCAGAGGCACGTCAGGCCCGGGCGGAACGTCAGGCGCCGCCGGAATTCGGGCTGATACTCGCGCACCTCGTCGGGCAGCGGCGGCCGCGGCCCCACCAGGCTCATGTCGCCGCGCAGGACGTTCCAGAGCTGCGGCAGTTCGTCGAAGGAGTGCTTGCGCAGCACGCGCCCCACCGGCGTGATCCGGGGGTCGTCCTTGATCTTGAAGACGGGCCCATCCATCTCGTTGCGCGCGAGCAGGTCCTGCCGCCGGCGCTCCGCGTCGGGCACCATGCTGCGGAACTTGAGGCAGGTGAAGGTGCGTCCGTGGAGCCCCACCCGGCTCTGGCGGAAAATCGCCGGCGCCGAAGGGTCGTCCAGCTTGATCGCGATGGCGCACGCCGCAAACACGGGCGAGGTGATCGCCAGGCAGACGGCGGCCACGGCGATGTCGAACAGGCGCTTGAAGAGGAGGCCGTACGAGTTGCGCTCCGGGGTCAGCACCACGACGTGGCCGGCGCCGCCCTGGCCCATGAGCCGCGACCCGAAGGCGTCGAGCACCAGCCAGACGGTCTTGCCTTCGGCGATGGCGAGATCGATCACGGGACGCAGGCCCGGGTCGTCGAGGGGCGCCGTCACCGCGATCTGGTCCACGGCGTGCTCGTGGAGCACGGCGGGCAGGTCGTCATAGGTGCCGAGCACCGTCGGTCCGCCACCTGCCGCGACGTGCACCAGCCCGCCCCGATCCCAGACGGTGTGGACGCGCCCGCGTCCGTCCGCCGTGCGCGGCTCCAGGACGGGCTCGGCCGCGGCCGCCTCCGCCCGGGCGAAGCGCCCGTCCAGGGCCTCGGCCGTCGCCCCGCGGGCGCGGCGGCGCGGCCGCGCCGTCCGGGAGGTGCCCGCGGCGGCCTGCGCGGGTTCGGCCGACCACGGCCCGCCCGCCGCGGCCGCTTGGCCGGGCGGCACCAGCAGGCCCAGGGGGCGCAGCCCGGCCTCGGGCCGGATGGCCGTGTCCAGCAGCCGCGCCGCGGCGCCCGCCGGGCCCACCACCAGCACGTGCCGTAGGTCACGCCCCCGGCTCCGGCGGTAGGCCAGGACCTGGCGCACGGCGAGCCGGAGCAGCACCGAGACCGCGGCGCTCAGGGCCGGGAAGCCCGTCAGCACCAGGCGGCTCACCGTGAGGTTGTGGGTCAGCAGGCTGAGGCCCAGGAGCAGGACGCCTCCCGCCACGTTGATCGCCAGGGTGTCGCGGAACTCGATCGCGACGCCGCCCAGGCGGTAGGGCACGTCGTGCCGGACGGAGGCCGACAGCACCCACCAGACGAACACGATGACCGGGACCAGCTCGACGTACCAGGTCGTCAGGTGCGGCCCCACGTGCCACTCGAGGACGACGAGATAGCACAGGACCGCGATGAGCACGTCCGACAGCAAACCGAACTCGCGCTTGTGCGCCCCGACCTGCACGCTGTCTACCTCCCTGTGACACCGGACGCCCGGGCCCGGAAAGCGGCCGCGCGCCGGGCCGTCAGGTCGGTCGCCACACCGCCGGCGCGGCGGCCGCCGGCGAACCCGACTCGAGGCGCTCCATGAAGGAGGCGAGGTAGGCGCGGAAGTCGGGGCCCAGCTGGGGGTGCTCGGCCGCGAGTTCGATCGTGGCCTGCAGGAAGCCGATCTTGCTGCCCGTGTCGAAGACCCGTCCCGGGAACTCGTAGGCCAGGAACCCGTGCGTGACGTTGAGCCGCCGCAGCGCGTCCGTGAGCTGCACCTCGCCGCCGACGCCGGCCGCCTGGCCGCGGAGCACGTCGAAGATTTCCGGCGGCAGCACGTACCGGCCGACGATCGCCAGGTTCGACGGCGCGTCGTCCGGCGCCGGCTTCTCGACGAGGTCCCCGACGTCGTGCAGCCCGCGCCGCGGCCCGGGCCGGACGGCGACGACCCCGTAGGAACTGACGAGGGAAGCGGGCACGCGGCGGACGGCCAGCACCGGGCGGCCATACGTCCGCGCGATGTCCACCATCTGTTCCATGCAGCACGGCGGCCCGACGAGCACGTCGTCGGGGAGGAGGACGGCGAAGGGTTCGCCGGCGACGTGGTCCTCGGCCAGCGAGACCGCGTGGCCGAGCCCTCGGGGCCGGTCCTGGCGCCGGAAGTGCAGGTGGAGGTCCTGCGAGGGAAGGCGGACGCCGCGCTCGGCCGCCACCTGGGCCACCTCGGGCGGGAGGTCGAAGTGGTCCTCGATGGCCCTCTTCGCGCGGCTGGTGACGACGAGGACGTCGGTGAGTCCCGCGTGGAGCAACTCGTCGAAGCCGTACTCGACCGCGGGACGGTCGACCAGCGGCAGCATTTCCTTTGGAAGGGCCATGGTGGCTGGCCAGAAGCGCATCCCGAGACCGGCCGCGGGAACGACAGACTTGCGCACGCACTACGCCTCCTTGCGGTGGGCCGCGCGATCCGTGGCACGGCAGGCGCACGCCGAGGCGGCCCGCCGGTCACTCCGTATGGAAAGATGCACCGGGTCTTGGCGGCCCTTCACGTTCCGCGCCGCCTTTCGAAATCCTGCGGCCCCGACCGAGGATATCCGGTGGCGCGGAACGGGGCGGCGGAGGCCGAAACGCGCCAGGCCGTGCTCCTCAAGCCATGCGGGCCATTCAAGGCGAACTGGACGGGATGCCCAAGAATCGTTCGACATGAATCGACAAATGTCCGCACGCCAGCGGACAGCCCCGGGCGGCCGGCGCGAGGCCGGGCGGCGGGCTCGGCCGGGTGACGATGTTTTTCGACACGCGGCGGCCCCGCCGCGCCTCCCCAGGGCTCCAACCGACCGCGGAGATGGCGGGGGGCGGGGCGGGCGCCGAGGGGTGCGAAGGGCTGTCGAAGACGGGCTGGGCGCAGTGGTTCCGGCGGCTGTCAGTCCTCGATGTTGAGCCAGCGCATCTCGTCGGGCGTCAGGGTGACCCGGTCGACGTCGGTGCTCGCGCGGAACTCCTCGAGCGTGAGCGGCCCGATCAGCGCGAACACCGGGAATGGCTGGGCCAGGACATAGGCGACCGCGATCTGCGTCGCGTCCACTCCGCGGCGCGCGGCGAGCTCCCGCGCGCGGCGGAGCCGCTCCCAGTTGTCCGGGTGGTCGTACACCCGGGCGAGCTGGGGGTCGGAGAAGCGGCCTGGCGCGAACCGGCCGGTGAAGAAGCCCGAGGCCTGCGAAGACCACGACAGGAGCGGGAACTGCCGCTCCTCGTGCCACCGGCGGTCCCGGGCGTCGAGCGAGATGCAGCCCGGCCAGCGCGGCTCGGCCGCCCGGGCCAGGCTGAGATTGGTGCTGCTGGCCACGAACGGGTGCAGCCCATGGGCGGCGGCGTAGGCGTTGGCCTCGTCCAGCCTCTGGCAGGTCCAGTTGGACGCTCCCAGCGCCCGCACCCGGCCGCTGCGCACGTGGCCGTCCAGCGCCTCCATGATCGGCCCGACCGGCATCGAGGGGTCGTCGCGGTGCAGCATGTACAGGTCGATCGTATCCACCTGGAGGCGCTCCAGGCTGTCGGTGAGGTCGGCGGCGATCGCGGCCGGGTTGACGCGCGGGCCCCGCTGGTCCGGATGGGCGCCCTTGGTCACGATGCGGACGCGATCGCGGACGCCGCGCTCGGCGAGCCAGCGCCCGATGGCCCGCTCGCTCCGTCCCACCCACTCCCCGCCGTAGTTGTGGGCGGTGTCGATCGCGTTGCCGCCGATGGCCAGGAACGCGTCCAGCAGGCTGGAGGCCTGCTCCATGTTGTCCGGCGTGAACGCCATGGTGCCGAGTACCAGCCTGGAGCAGGTGCCGACGCCGGGAATCTCGCCGTAGCGCACCCGCGCACCTCCCGCCGGCGCGTGCCGGCCTGCCGGGATTCCCTCCGCGTCCGCCGGTCCCTGCCGCGGCGGGCCGCGCGCCCCGGCTCGTGCAGGGGAGGCGGCGACGCGCGCCGTATGGACACACCCGCGGGTTCGCGCGCCGCCCCGCCGGTGCGGCGTCGCCCAGGGGAGGGAGCCGGGTTGGGTCCGGACGGCGGCGGCACGCCCCGCCGGTCGCCCGCCGCGCGCGGCGGCGCGGTCCCCGCGGTGCCGGTGCGCCGCTCGCTGTCGGGGATCCTGGCCGCCCTCCTCGCCATGGCCCTCGCGGCCGGGTGGGTCGCCCGCTGCCAGGCCCGGGCCGCCACGCTGGCCGGGGTCTACGTCCGGGCCGTGGGGCCCGCCTCCCTGCCCTTCAAGGCGCAGACGCTCGTCTTCCAGCGGGCGGCGCTCCGCGAAGCCGGGATCCTGCCGATCTACGGGACGTCGGAGCTGTATTGCTGCGGCCAGCCGTTCAACGCGGGCACCTTCTACGCGGACGCGCCCGCCGGGTTCTCGGTCTTCAACGTCGGCTACCCGCTGACGGAGGACCTGTTCTTCGCGGAGACGTTCGGCGCGCTGGGCCACGCCCTCCGCGGCCACGCGGTCGTCGTGTCCGACTCGCCGTGGTTCACGTCCGCGGGCGGCATCGCCGCGGCGACCTACGCGCACACCTACTCGGCCGAGATCGCGCGCGTCTTCGTCTTCGACGCGCCCGTGCCCCTGCCGCTGCGCCGGGCGGTGGCCAGGCGGATGCTGGCCTTCCCCGCCACGCTGGCGGGCGACCCCGTCCTCCAGGCAGGGCTGGACGCGCTCGCGCGGGGCGGTTGGCGGGGTGACGCGGAGTACGCGCTGGCCGATCCGATCGGGCGCATCTTCGCTTGGACCTCCGAGGTGCAGGACGCCTTCCGGACCGTGGCCGAGATCCGGTCGCTGGTGGCGCCCCCGCCCAAGGCGCCGGCCGCCCCGTCCGCCTCGGGCACGGCGGCCGCATCTTCCCGGGCGCCGAAGGCCGCCGGGAGCGGCCGGGCGCCGGCCGGCTCCGTACCGGCCGCCTCCCGCCCGTTGCGGGCCCTGCCGGGACGGCTGTGGCCGCCGGCGCGGCTCTGGGCGGCCCTCGCCCTGGGCGTCCCTTCGCCCGCGCAGGTCGAGCGGCAGCGCACCCGGGCCGGCATCGGGCCCGCCGCACCCGTCCGGCCCGCGCCGATCCCGTGGGGCGCGGACCTGGCGAAGGCCAACGCGCTCGCGGTGTCCCAGTCGCCGACCAACCCGTTCGGACTGGACACCACGGCCTGGCGCAGGTGCACCGACGTCTGGCCCGACGGGCCGGGCATGTGCCAGGGCGCGCTGCGCCTGTATCGGGCCGGCGTGAGCAACCGGGGGGGCACCGTGTATTCCGCGCCCCCCGGGTTCGCGCAGCAGGTCGCCTCGTGCCTGTGCTGGACCGACCTCAGCCTCGAGTTCCAGGTCCTGCGCGCCGTCGGGTCGCGGCCGCTGGCGTGGCTCCAGCCGTTGGAAGGCCACTACGCCGACTACACACCGTATTCCGCGGCCGACCGGGCCCTGATCTACGACCGGTACCTGGCGGTCGCGCGCGCGGCCGGGGTGCCCGCGACGACATGGGACACCTTCGACACCGATCCGCACTTCGAGAACTCCTTCGGGCACTTCACACCGCGGGGTTGGGTCTTCGCCGACCGGCTGCTCGACCTGCTCTGGCAGGGTCGGGTGGGCCGGCTCTCGCCGGCGGGCCTGGCCGACGGCTCGGCGGTCGCCGCCCTGTTCCCGCGGGCGCTGGCCTGTCCGGCGGCGGCCGACTGCGAGGGCCTGCGCGTGACCGGACCGCCGGCGGGCGAGAACCTGCTGCGCCCACGGCCGGCAGCGGCCGCCCGCGGC
>JAJYVV010000097.1 GCA_021791815.1 Bacillota bacterium
CGCGCTCGGCACCGCCGCCCTGCTCGGCTCGTGCGCGCGCCCTGCGGCCGGCCCGCCCCCCGGCGGCATCCGCGCGGTGCAGCTCGCGTGGCGGGCCTGGCCCGTCTCGACCTTCCGGCAGCTCGCGGACCAGGGACTGAACCGGGCCGAGCTGAACCTGGAGTGGGGCGCCCTCGAACCGCAGCCGGGCCGCTTCTCCTTCGGCGTCCTGGACGCCGACCTGGCGGCGGCGGCCGCGGCCCACGTCGAGCTCATCCCGATCTTCTGGGAGTCCGTATGGACCGGGAACCCGGCGCCATGGGTCACGTCGCGCGACATCACGAGCACGGGCGCGACGGCGGCGATCCCGGCCTGGTGGAACCCGGCGGCCCGCCAGGCCTACTTCACCTATGTGACCACGACCGTGGCCCACATCCGGCGGAGCCCCGGCTTCGGCGGGGCGTTCCTCAACTACGGATGGCTGGACGCGACGTGGGGCCAGCCGCCGTCGCCCGCCGCGGGCGTCACCGGCTACGCGCCCGACGACGTGGCCGAGTTCCACCGGTGGCTGCCCCTGGAGTTCCGGAGCCTGCGCGCCTTCAACCGTGCCTACGCCACCCGCTACGCCTCGTGGGACAGCGTCCCGGCCGCCCGTCCCGGGCAGCCCGGATTCGCCGTGTACCAGGCGTTCCGGGCGTGGAGCGTCCAGGAGACGTACGCCCGGCTCACGGCCCGCGTGCGGCGGGAGACCTCGGCGCCCCTCTACTATTACTGGGGCGGGGACCTCTCCAACGAGCCGGCCTTCCTCAACCTGCCGGACTCGTTCTTCGCCCTGGCCCGCCGCTACCGGGTGACGGTCGTGCTGGACGACGCCGAGAACACCGGGCTGGCCGTCCTGTTCGGCAGCCTGGCCCGGGCCTACGGGGTGCCCCTGCTGCAGGAGTGGACCCCGGCCGGCTCGGGCTACGCGGCGGAGGCCGCGCGCTGGCTCGGCCACGAGGGCCTCGGCGCGCCCGAGGCGGCGGGCCTCGACTTCTTCCTCTTCCAGGGGGGGCGGGAGTATGCGGCGGGCTTCCCCGTGTTCGCCCGCTGGGCCGCGCCCCTGGGCGCCATGGACGGCGCCTACCCCCAGCAGCCCTTGGCGCTCTATGTCTCCTTCGCCTCGGCCTTCCGGAGCGCCGACGCCCTGACCGGGACCAGCGCCGAGATCGGCGCCCTGTGGAGCGAGGCGCACGTCGGGCTGCAGGTCGTGACCGACCGCGAGCTCGCCGCGGGGGTGGCCCGCCTGTCGGCGTTCCGTGCGGTGCTGCCGGTCACCGGCCCGGACGCGGCGGTGCGGGCCTACGCCGCCCAGGGCGGCCACGTGGTGGGCTCGGCGGCCGCCCTGGAGGCGTACGGGGCCCCGTACGCCTCCTTCGCGCCGGCCGCGGCGGGGCTGGTCGAAGCCGTGCCCGTGGCCGCGCCGGCCTCCCGGCGGGCCTGGATCTCGATCGCCGCGGTCAACCCCACCTGGCCGTACTCGGGCACGGTGACGATCCTGCCCGGCGGGCTGGGCCTCCCCGCCGGGGCCTACCACCTCGTGGAGGAGCCGGGCGGCCAGCAGGTGCCCTACCGAGCGGTGGCGGGCGGGCTGGCCGTTCCGCTGGACCTCGCGCCGGGCGCCTTCGAGCTCTGGGAACTCGCTGCCGGCGCGGGAAGCCTGCCCCCGCCGGCCGGCCCGTCCGCCGCGCCCGGGGCTCCCGCCGCCTCCACGGTTGCGGCCGTGGCGGGGCAGGCGCCCGCCGGCCTCGCGTTTCTCGGCGTCGGCGCCGCGGCCGCGGGCAGCGACGGCAACCTGGACCTCGTGGCGCAGGGCGGGCTCCAGGCCGTGGCGACCTGGCCCACGGGGCGGTCGCGGACGCCCGGGTCCTTCGTCTACCTGCAGATCGACCCGTCGAGCCCGGTGGACGCGGCGGCCGCGGTGCGGGTGCAGGTCACGTACCTGGCCACCCCGGGCCAGGGGTTCCAGGTGCAGTATGACGGGACGGGAGGCCCGTACGAGCCGGGGCCCTCCGTGGCCAGCCCCGGGACCGGGGCGTGGACCACGGCCACGGTGACGCTGCGGGGCGCCCGCTTCGACGAGGGGCAGAACGGCGGCGCCGACCTCCGCCTCTTCGCCCGGGACGGGTCGCAGCCGCTGGTGGTGCGGGAGGTGGAGATCTCGGCCGCCTCCTGAGTCGCGCCTCCCAGCACCGCACCGCCCGCGGGAGGGATCCCGGCCGGCCATGGGGGAAGGTGCCCGGGTGCCATCCGGGGACGGTGGGGGAGCAGGGCAGGGTGGAACGCGAGCGGGCCTGGGATCGGCTGAGCCTGTGGTACGAGCAGCCGGCGCGGCGCTGGACGGAGGCACTGCCGCTCGGCAACGGCCACGTCGGGGCCATGGTGTTCGGCGGCGTGAGCCGCGAGCGGCTGGCCTTGAACGAAGACACGCTCTGGACCGGCCGCGGGCCCGGCGCCGTGGGCGGCGAGGACGCCCTCGGGCACCTCGCTCCGCTCCGCGACGCGGTACGGCGGGGCGACTTCGCCGCGGCCGACGCCGAGGCGACCGCCATGCAGGGCCCCTACACGCAGAGCTACCTGCCGCTCGGCGACCTCCTCCTCGACGTGCGCCACGGCCCGCGCCGGGAATCCGGCGCCCCGGCCGAGGCCCCGGCCACGCTCGGGTACCGCCGCGGCCTCGACCTGGACGCGGCGATCGCCTCCGTCGCCTACACCTGCTCCGGCGTGCCCCACCGGCGCGAGGCCTTCGTCTCGGCCCCCGACGGGGTGCTCGCCCTTCGGCTCTCCGCGGGCGAGCCGGGCCAGGTGTCCTTCGCCGTCTGGCTCGAGAGCGCGCTGTGGTCCCGTGCCGAGCCGCTCTCCGCCCGGACCCTGACCCTGCGGGGCCGCGCCCCGGCCCACGCCGACCCCCACTACGTGGGCAGCGGCCGTCCTCTGACGTACGGCGAGGGCGACGACGGCGGCGGGATGCTGTTCGAGGCCCGTCTGGAGGTGCGCGCGGAGGGCGGGCGCGCGACGACGGACGGCCGGCGCCTGCTGTTCGAGGGTGCGGACGCCGCGACGCTGATCCTGGCCGCCGCCACCAGCTTCCAGGGGCCGGACCGCCCGCCGCATTCCGACCGGCGCGCCCTGGCCGGCGTCTGCGCGGCGCGCGCCGAGGTCGCCGCGGAGCTCGGGTGGGACGAACTGCGCCGCCGCCACGAGGCGGACCACCGCGCGCTGTTCCGCCGGGTCTGGCTGGAGGTCGGCCGGCCGGCCCCCGAGACGCCGACGGACGCCCGGCTGGCCGCGGCGCGGGAAGGAGCGGACGATCCCGGGCTCGCCGCCCTCTACTTCCAGTTCGGCCGCTACCTGATGATCGCGGGGTCGCGCCCGGGCTCGCGGGCCCTGAACCTGCAGGGCATCTGGAACGAGGTGCTGCTGCCGCCCTGGAGTTCGAACTACACCATCAACATCAACACCGAGATGAACTACTGGCCGGCCGAGCCCGGCGCCCTGCCGGAGTGCCACGAGCCGCTGCTGGACCTGGTCGCGGGCCTCCGGCGCAGCGGCCGCGCCGCGGCCCGGATGTATTACGGGGCGCGGGGTTGGACGGCCCACCACAACACGGACCTCTGGTGCCTGCCGAACCCGGTGGGGGCCGGGCGGGGCTCGCCGGTCTGGGCGAACTGGGCGATGGGCGGGGCGTGGCTCTGCCAGCACCTCTGGGAGCGCTGGGCGTTCGGCGGCGACCCGGAGTTCCTCCGCGAGCGGGCATACCCGGCCATGCGGGAGGCCGCGCTCTTCCTCCTGGACCTGCTGGTGGACGACGGGGAGGGGCACCTGGCGACGTGCCCGTCCACTTCGCCGGAGAACACCTTCCGGTGCGGCGACCGCCGGGCGGCCGTCGGCGCGGGCGGGACCATGGACATGGCCATCTGCCGCGAGCTGTTCGCCCGGGTGGCCGAGGCCGCGCGGGTCCTGGGCCGGGACGCGGACCTGGCGGCCGAACTGGACCGCGCGCGGGAGCGGCTGGTGCCGTGGCGCACCGGGCGGCACGGGCAGCTGCAGGAGTGGGCGCGGGACTGGGACGAGGCCGAACCCGGCCACCGCCACATGTCGCACCTGTACGGGCTGCATCCGGGCGACCAGATCACCCCGCGGGGAACGCCCGACCTGGCGCGGGCGGCGCGGACCTCCCTGGAGCGGCGGCTGGCGCACGGCGGCGGGCACACCGGGTGGAGCCGGGCCTGGTTGATCAACCTGTTCGCCCGGCTGGAGGACGGCGCCGCGGCCGGGGAGCACGTGCGGGCCCTGCTGGCCAAGTCGACGCTCGACAACCTGTTCGACAACCACCCGCCGTTCCAGATCGACGGCAACTTCGGCGGGACGGCCGGCATCGCCGAGATGCTGCTGCAGAGCCACGCGGGGGAGATCAGCCTCCTTCCCGCGCTTCCGCCCGCGTGGGCGGACGGGTGCGCGGAGGGCCTTCGCGCCCGCGGGGGCTACGCGCTCTCGCTTTGCTGGGAGGGCGGGAGGCTCCGGGAGGCGGTGCTGGAGGCGCTCGGCGCGCCGCACTGGGCCGGCGCGGCGGCGCGGCGGGCGCGGCTCCGCTGGCCCGCCGACGCGGAAGTGGCCGCGGAGGCGGGGGGGGCCGAGGTCCGGCAGGACTCCCCGCGCACCGCGGCCGTCGGGCTGCCGGGGCCGGGGCGGTGCGTCCTGCGCTTCCGCTGAGGCCGGGACGCGCCGCTGCGCGGCGGGCCCGGCAGGTCCGGTCCCCGGCCCGGCGTCCCGGTGCGGGGGACGGGAGGCGATGGGCCGTGATGGCGCGGGAGGAGCAGGCCAGGGCGCGCGCGGAGGCCCTGGACTTCCTGGAACGCCGGGCGGGGCTCGTGCTGTCGCCCGGGGAGCGGGGCGCCATCGAGGTCGCGGACCTCGGGCTGGGGCGTTTCCGCGAGATCGGGCTCTGCCTGCTCGTCTATGTCCACACCGAGCGCTGCTGCGCCAAAGAACTGGTGCTGCTGCCCGGCCAGACGTGCCCCGAGCACTGGCACCCGCCCGTGGGTGCGGATCCCGGCAAGGAGGAGACGTTCCGCTGCCGGTACGGCGAGGTGTTCCTCTACGTGGAGGGCGAAGCGACCGGGCGGCCGTCCTGCCGCCCACCGGCCGGGCGGGAGGCCCACTTCACCGTGTGGTGCGAGGTGCGCCTGCGGCCGGGCGACCAGTACACGCTCGGTCCGGGGGTCCGGCACTGGTTCCAGGCGGGCCCCGACGGAGCGGTCGTCTCGGAGTTCTCCACGCGCAGCACGGACGAGTTCGACCGGTTCACGGACCCCGACATCCGCCGGCTGCCGGCGGTGGAGGGCTGAGGGGCCGTGCGACGCGCGCGAGGAGGGGGAGTTCCTGCTGGCATCGTCGGCCGCGCGCCTGACCTGGGTCGGCCACGGCACCTTCCACCTGGAGACGCCGGGGGGGCGGCGCATCCTGCTCGACGCCTGGGTCGCGCACAACCCGGTCGCGCCGGAGGCCTGCCGCCGCGACGCCGTGGCCGACCTGCACGCCGTGCTCATCAGCCACGGCCACTTCGACCACATCCACGACGCCCTGGACATCGGGCGGGCCACCGGGGCGCGCACGGTGGCGATCCACGAGTCGGCCCTGTGGCTGCAGTCCAAGGGCCTGGAGAACGCCTTCGGCATGAACAAGGGCGGCACGGTCGACCTCGGCGGCGGGGTCCGGGCCACGATGGTGCACGCGGTGCACAGCTGCGGCATCTCGGACGGCGACCGGATCGTGTATGGGGGCGAGGCGGCCGGGTACGTGGTCACCCTGGAGGACGGCCGGCGCCTCTACCACGCGGGCGACACGATGGTCTTCGGCGACATGCGGCTGATCGCCGAGCTCTGGCAGCCGGACGTCGCCATCCTGCCCATCGGCGGCCTGTACACGATGGATCCGGAGCAGGCCGCGTACGCCTGCGAACTGCTGCGGGTGCGGACCGTCGTGCCCGGCCACCACGGCACCTTCCCGGCCCTGACCGGTACGCCGGAGGCCCTGCGCGCGGCGCTGGAGAGGCGGGGCGTCCGCACCCTGGTGCGGGCCCCGGCGCCGGGCCAGACGGTGGAGGTCTGAGCGGGCGCGTGCGGGACGCGGTTTGGTGAAGGGGGCGGCAGGCGGCATGGTGCGGGTCGGGATCATCGGGTGCGGGGGCATGGCGGACGCCCACCTCGGCGGGCTGGCCAAGATGGAGGACGTCCGGCTGGTCGGCTTCTGCGACGTCGTGGAGCGCAAGGCCGAGGAGAAGGGCCGGCAGCACGGGGCGCCCCACTTCACCGACGTGCGCCGCCTGATCGACCGGACCCATCCGGACGCGGTCTACATCCTGCTGCCGCCCTTCGCCCACGGCGAGGCGGAGCGGGCGGCGCTCGAGGCCGGGGTGCCCTTCTTCACGGAGAAGCCCGTGGGCAACGACCTGGCCCGTTGCCGCGAGATCGCGGCCGAGGTGGAGCGCACCGGCCTGCTCACCGGCGTCGGCTACATGAACCGCTACCGGGCCGGCGTGCGCCGGGCGCGCGAGGTCTTCGCGGATGACCCGCCGGTCGTGGCGTATGGGGGGTGGCTGGGGGGCACGCCCCGCGGGGGGGGCTCCGGGGACGGCATCGGGTCGTGGTGGGTGGTCCGGGCCAAGTCGGGCGGCCAGTTCGTCGAGCAGGTCTCCCACACCGTCGACCTCGTGCGGTACGTCTGCGGCGAGGCCGCGGAGGTGTTCATGCACGCGGTGCCTCCCCGGACGTTCAACCGGGAGGTCGCCGAGGCCTACACCATCGACGACGCCGCGATGCTCTCCCTGCGCTTCCGCCGGGGCGGGGTGGCCGACATCTGGTCGTCGTGCGCGGTGAACGCGGGCGGGGGCGTGAGCCTGACCGTCCACGGCAGCCGCCACACGGCCCACTTCACGGCCTGGGAGCACCACCTGCGCCTGGTCGCCCAGGGCGCGCCCGACGAGACCATCCCCGGGGAGCCCGACATCTTCGCCCTGGAGGACCGCGAGTTCCTCGCCGCGGTGGCGGACCGGGACCCCGGGCGCGTCGCCACCCCCTACCCCGACGGCGTGAAGACCCTGGAACTCATCCTCGCGGCGGAGGAGTCGGCGCGCACCGGCCGGTCCGTCCGCCTGGATTAGGCGGAGGCCCACATCCGGCCTACGGCCCGGACCCGGCGCCCCCGGCCATCAGGCGCCGCAGGTGCCGCACGATCTCGTCGGGGGCCGGTGGGCAGCCGGGGATGGTCGCGTCCACCGGCAGCACGGCCCCGAGGCCCGTGCCCGCGGCGTAGGAGCCCCGGAAGGGGCAGCGCCCGGCGGCGCAGTCGCCCAGGGCGACGACGAGGCGGGGCTCGCCCATGGCCTCGTGGGTGCGGCGCAGCGCGCCCGCCATCTGCCGCGTCACCGGCCCGGAGACCGTCAGGACGTCCGCGTGCCGCGGCGAGGCCACGATGTCCAGCCCATGGCGCTGCGCGTCATACACCGGTCCGGTGATGGCCGCGAGTTCGGACTCGCAGCCGTTGCAGCTGCCCGCGTCCACGTGGCGGACGTGCATCGACCGGCGCAGGAGCGGGCCCAGGGCGCGCATGCGGGTTCCCTCCTTCGCCGTTCCTTTGCTCATAGTCTTTTGTTTCCAACCGCCGCGGCCAGTTTCCGACTCGAGGGTTCCTGCTTAGCCGCGGCCGGTTTCACCAGGCCGTTCTCCTGGCCAGGGCCTTCCGCTCCACAGGCGTTGACCGTCTCCGGGGAACTCCCGGCGACAGGCGACGCGAGGTTCCGCGCCGCGGTCAGGTCCCGGTCGAGCTCCGTACACGCCTCGCACTGGAAGATCCGTTCAGCAAGCGGCATCTCTGGCTTGACGTGGCCGCAGGGCGAGCACGTCTTGGTGGACGGGTCAAAGCGAGGGGCGACGATCAGCCGAGACCCATACCATTCTGTCTTGTACGCCAGCATCCGTCGAAGCTCGCCCCACCCCGCATCCGCAATGGCCGGTGAAAGGTGCCGATGGCGGATCAGGCCGCGCACGGAAAGGTCTTCGACCACGATGACCGACTTGGTTTTCGCCAGGCCAGTGGTCGTCCTGTGCAGGAAGTCCGCGCGGCGACAGCGGATGCGGCGGTGGAGCCGAGCCGGCCCGGCTGCTGACTTGCGTCGATTGCGCGAGCCGCGTTGCTTGCGGCTATGCAGCCGCTGCCGGTGTCGCAGGCGGCGTTGCGCTCTGGCCAGGGACTTTGGAGATTCCAACCCTGACCCATCAGATAGCACCGCAAAGGACTTGAGCCCCAGGTCGATCCCAAGCACGGGGCCTGCTACGGGCTGTGGATCATCGCGCTCCACCTCCACTGCAAGGGATACATACCGGCGGTCCGCCTCGCGACTGACCGTTGCGCAGAGAATGCGGCCACGGAACTTCTCGGCCGTCTCCTTGGTGCGCACGCAGCCCACGCGCGGCAGCACCGACCGGGGATGGACCTTGATGCTGCCGGTGAGTCGGAAGGAGTCCCGCCGCCCGTGCTTGCGGCGGAAGCGCGGATACCCGACACGGCGTCCCTCCCTGCGGTCACGCCAGAAGTTGGCGAAGGCGCGATCCAGGTCGCGCAATGCCTCTTGGCCCCAGCATGGAGAGACGCCGTGGACCCACGACCGTTGCGCCTTCTCCGGGTTCCACCGCCGGTGTGGCTCCGCTGCGTGCGGTACAGGCTTCCCGGCGTTGAGCGGACGCCTGCACGGGGCCAGCCCCCAATGGAAGGCATGGCGTGCCGCTCTGGCCAGGAGACGCTGCTGCCGCACCGTCGGGTCCAGTTCGTATCGAAACGCCTGGTTAACCGTCATCCTCGCTCGCCGCCTTCAGCGCCTTCTCCGCCCGCTTACGAGCCGACCGGCGGCCATACAATCGCGCACACATGCTGGTCAGCACGTCCATCATGTCTTGCTCCAGGTCGTCCCTGGTCTCTCCCGGATCGACCACAACAAGGCGCCGACCCTGGGCGGCAAGGGCAGACTCCACGTACTCCGCACCGAAGCGCATCAACCGATCCCGATGCTCCACCGCCACGATGGCGACGGACGGGTCCGCCAGCACCTCCATCAGCTTGGCGCGGTGGCCGCCCCACCCCGAGCCCACCTCTGTGACCGTGCGCACCACGGACAGCCCTTGGCCAGTCACAAACGCGACCACCCGAGCCACCTGTCCATCGAGCTCTGAACGCTGGTCTGACGAGGATACCCGTGCGTAAACCGCCACCCCGGTGGGGGCCGCCTTTGGTGGCTTCACGATGATCGTGCCGGTGGGTAGCTTCTCTACCGGTACCGGCAGCTTGCCGTCGCGGTACATTCGCCATGCGGCTTGGTAGCTGATGCCCTGCTCCTTCGCCCATGCGCTCAGTTTCATGCATTCAGTATACCATACCCGATATCATACGTCGATGTACCAGGTCAACAGTTGACGCCCCGCGACCGCTACCGGTCGCAGCAGGCGTAGCACAGCTCGAAGCTCTTGTTGATCAGGGGGAAGTCCCCGATCAGGTTGCCGGGCACGGCCGCGCCGAGCAGCGGCCAGTTGGCGAACGAGGCGGAGCGGATGCGGCAGCGCGCCACGCGGCCCTCCAGCAGTTCGACGTAGTGCGCCCCGCCGCCCCGCGGCGACTCGTTGCAGCCGATGCCGATGCCCGAGGCGCGCCCGGCGCCGGTGGGCGGATCCGTGCGGCAGGGTCCGGGCGGCAGGGCATGCAGCAGGCGGTCGAGCAGGGCGAAGGCGACCTCCATCTCCCGGCAGCGCACCCGCAGGCGTGCGGCCACGTCCCCCGCCGCCTCGGTGACCACCTGGGGGGCCAGGGCCCGGTAGCCGAGGGAGGGGCGCAGCACCCGCAGGTCCTGCGCGAGGCCGCTGGCGCGCGCCGACGGGCCGACGGCCCCGAGGGCCTGCGCGATGTCGCGGCGGAGCACGCCGCAGCCGGTGGCCCGGTCCATGAACCCGGGGTGCCCGAGGAGGCGCTCCGCGAGCCGCGCCACCCCGCCGCGCAGGGCTCCCAGCTCCCGGCGCAGCGCCGCGGCCGCCTCGGCGGGGAGGTCGCGGGCCACCCCGCCCGGCCGGATCGTGCCGAAGAGGTAGCGGTGGCCGAAGGCGCCGGCCTGCAGCCGCAGCATCCGCTCCTTCAGCCGGGCCCCCTCCATCGCTCCGACGGCGAAGCCGGCGCCGGCCGGCAGCGCGGCGACGTCGTGGAGGTGGTTCCAGAGCCGCTCGCACTCCAGCAACACGGTCCGCAGGTGCACGGCGCGGGGCGGAATGTCCCAACCCACGATCTGTTCCACGGCCTCCGACCACGCGGCCTGGTGCGAGGCCGTGCAGGCGGCGCAGACCCGTTCCACGAGGTCGGCCGCCTCGGCCCACGGGCGCCCCTCCACGACCTTCTCCACCCCGCGGTGCTTCTGGAAGAGGCGCAGGTCGACGTGCAGCACGGCCTCGCCCATCACGCTGAACGAGAAGTGGCCCGACTCGATGATCCCGGCGTGGACCGGACCCACGGGGATGCGCACGACGCCCTCGCCCTGGGCGCCGCGGGGCGCCCAGGCCGCCCCCGCGGCGGGCGCGGGCCGCGCGTCCCAGGGGACGTCCCGCCGCAGCGGGTGGAGCCCGGCCGGCCAGTCGTCCGGCAGGACCAGGCGCCGCGGGTCGGGGTGGCCCAGCGGCACCAGGCCGAACAGGTCCCGGGCCTCCCGCTCGTCCCAGTGCACGGCGGGCAGGACGGGCACCAGCGACGGATACTCCGGCCGGTCGGCGGGCACCCGGGCCCGCAGGACCGCGAGTTCGGGGCGCCCCGGGTGGACGAAGGCATGGTCCAGGCGGAAGCCGCCCTGGCTCTGCCGCTCGTCCGCCACCGCCGAGGTGAGGAAGCGCCAGCCGTCGGCCTGCAGGGCGGCCGCCGCGGGGCCGAGGTCCGCGGCTTCGACCTCGCGCGCGGCCGGCCCGCTGGGCAGGCGCGCCTGTTCGACCATCACAGCGGAGGCCCCCCGAGGGACTGCGCGGCCGCCGCCGACACGCCGCGGGCCACGGCGGGGGGCGTGAGGAACCCCGCCCCGACCGAGGCGACGGCGCAGGCGAGCAGCACGGCGGCGGCGCTCGCCGGCAGGCGTGGCACCGGGCGCGCATGCCCGGGCGCCGGGCCGAAGGCCGCGCGCCCGGCGTAGAAGAGCAGCCCGCCGAAGATGGCGCCGAGGAGCCCGAGCAGCGCCAACCCCAGCCCGGCGTCGGCGGCGAGCGCACCCCGCAGGATGTCGATCTCGCTCCAGAACATGCCGAACGGCGGCAGCCCGCCGAGCGTCAGGACGCCGCAGAACAGGGCCAGGCCGAGCAGGGGGGCGGTGCGGACGAGCGCCCGCAGCCGGCCCAGCCGATGGGTCCCGGCCTGGGCCGAGACGTGCCCGGCCGCGAAGAACAGGCCGGACTTGGCGAAGGCGTGGGCGATGAGCTGCAGCACGGCCCCGGCGGCCGCCAGGGGCGCGTGGCAGCCGAAGCCCACCGCCATCAGCCCGACCTGCTCGATGCTGGAGTAGGCGAGCAGGCGCTTCAGGTCCTCCTGCAGCACGAGGAAGGGGGTGGCGACCGCCACCGAGAGGAGGCCCGCGCCCCAGAGCAACCGGAACGGCAGCCCCGGCCCGGTGGCGGCGGCGGTGATGCCGGCGATGCGCACGAGCGTGCAGAGCACGACCGCGAGGAGCACCCCGGAGAGCAGCGCGGAAACCGGCGCCGGCGCCTCGCTGTGGGCGTCGGGCAGCCAGGTGTGCAGCGGCGCCAGGCCGGACTTCGTGCCCAGGCCCACCAGGGCGAACAGGTAGGCGAGCTTGGCGGGGCCCGGGGGGAAGGCGGCCGCCGCCGCGCGCAGGGCGGTCCAGTCCAGGGCGTGCAGGCCCCCGCCGCCGGAGAGGGCGTAGAAGAGGATCACGGTCAAGAGCGTGAGCGCCAGCCCGACGCTGCAGAGCACCACGTACTTCCACGCGGCCTCGACCGCCTCGCGCGTCGCCGCGAAGCCCACCAGGACCGCCGACGTGACCGTGGTCGCCTCGATGGCGACCCAGGACAGGCCGAGATTGCCCGAGAGCGCCGCGGCGAGCAGGCTCCCCACGAAGGCCTGGTGCCAGAAGAAGTATCCGCGCACGCGCGGCAGGCCCCGGCCCGGCGGCGCGGCGGCGCCCAGCGCCAGCTCGGCCCGCCAGTAGGTGAAGGACTCGGAGGCCGACAGCGCGCCCACCGCCGCGGTGACGGCGAGGAGCACGCGCGAGAGCGCGTCCAGCCGCAGGAGCCCCGCGGCCGGGCCGGCGGTGGGGACGAGCAGCGCCCAGGCCGCGAGGGCCAGGCCCGCCGCGGTGACGGTGGCGACGGCGCGCCGCAGCGCGCCCGGCGAGGCGCAGAGCAGCGCGGCCCCGCCGCAGGCGAAGGGCAGGGCGACGATGGCGGCCAGCAGCGCTTCCCCCGACATGGCTAACCCCTCAGCCGCCGCAGTTCGTCGACCTGGAGCGGCAACCGGAGCCGGTGGACGTGGTGCGACAGCCACACCAGGACGAAGACCACGAGCAGGAGGTCGACGGCGGCGCCGAGCTCGAGCGCGACCGGCAGGCCGCCCGTCAGGGCCAGGCCCGCGCAATACAGCCCGTTCTCGATGACGACGAGGTGGACGGCCTGGGCGAGCAGCAGCCGGCCGCTGACCATGCCGGCCAGGCCGAGCAGCACCACGACCAGGGCCGACCCGAGCAGCGCGGCGTGCTCCGGGGCCAGGCCGGTGGTGAAGGTGGGCAGCGCGAGGCGGCCGGCCAGCACCGTCGCGGCCCCGACCACCCAGGCCCAGGACGAGGCCCAGTCCACGGCGCGGGCCGAGCCGGTCCGCCGCGCCGCCCACCACAGCGCCAGGGGGATGCCGCCCGCCTTGGTGACCAGGATCACGGCCGCGCCCGCGAAGCGCCCCGGGCCGGGCGCCCCCGCCAGGGCCAGCGCCGCCAGGACGCAGCCCTGGGCGGACAGCAGGGCGATGCTCCAGCGCGCCGGCCGGACGACCAGCAGCGCCAGCGAGAACACGACCAGCAGATCCGCCAGGGCGCCCAGGAGCCCCGTGCCGTCCACCGCCTAGCGCACCCCCCAGGCCTGCAGGACCGCCGCGGCCGACGAGAGGGCCGCCGCGGCGCCGAGGTAGGCGGGGAGGCGGAAGAAGCGCAGCTTGGCGGAGAGGGTTTCGGCCACGGCCAGCCCGAGGGACAGGCCCGCCCACAGGGCGAGCGCCGAGAGCGCCTGGAGCGCCGGCCCGCCCGGCCTCCACGGCAGGAGCAGGTCCGCCTCCAGGGCCACGATCAGCAGCTGCTTGCCCATCTGGCCGAGCGTGAGCACGGCCAGCTGCGGACCCGCGTACTCCAGGGCGATCGCCTCGTGGATCATCGTCAGCTCGAGGTGCGTGTCCGGATTGTCGACCGGGAGGCGACCGCTCTCCGCCAGGGCCACGATCAGCCCCGCCGCGAGCCCGAGGAAGCGCGCGACCCCGGCGGGCGCCGCGGCGGCGGACGCGGCCATCAGGGCCGGCCAGGCCGTGCCCCCCGCGCGGACCATCCAGGGGAGCGCCAGGGCGAAGAGGGCCGGCTCGACCAGGGCGCCCAGCGTCCCTTCGCGGCTGCTGCCGAGGCCCCCGAACGGCGTTCCCGCGTCGAGGCCCGCGAGGGTGAGGACGAAGCGCTGCAGGGCCAGGAGCCCGACCACCACGACGAAGTCCCCGGCCCACCCCAGGGGCGCCGGGCGCCAGAGCATGGGCAGGGCCAGCGCCCCGGCGGCGACGCAGGCCAGGGCGGCCGTCGGGGCGGCGGCGAACACCGGACCGGCGGCCTCGGGCCGGACGTCCTGCCGGCGCCAGAGCTTCGCCAGCGTGAAGTATGGCTGGAGGACCCCGGGCCCGCGGCGCCCCTGCAGCGCGGCCTTGGCGCGCTGGATCAGGCCCTGGGCCAGGGGCGCGACCAGCAGCAGGACCAGGAGCTGTGCCGCCGCCGCCAGGGCCGACATCCCCCTCCCGCCGCCGTCAGCGGACCAGCGCCAGCAGGAGCACGAGCGAGAGGAGCAGGTAGCCCAGGTACAGGCGGAGCGAGCCGGACTGGAGGCGCCGGGCGAGGCGCGCGGCGGCCAGCGCCGCGGCCACCGCGGGGGCGTACAGGTACCGGTCGACCACGTGCGTGATCTCCGCTTCGTACTCCACCCGCTCGGGAAACAGGGGATGGGCCCCCTGCTCGACCCGCAGGCGCCGCACCGGGCGGTACAGCGTGCGGAAGACCTGGCGGAACGGGTCCGAGAAGGCCGCCGCCGTGTACTGGCTCTCGAGGCCGAGCACGCCGCCGCAGGCCCAGGCCGGACGGACCACCGGCGCCGGGCGGCCGCGGCGCGCGATCGCGGAGGCGCCTCCGACGGCGAGGGCCACGGCGGCCGCGGCGGCCACGAAGGCCAGGGGGACGAGGCGCGGGCCGCCCCAGGGCAGGGCGAGGAGGACGGCCTGCGACGCGGC
>JAJYVV010000098.1 GCA_021791815.1 Bacillota bacterium
CTGGCCCGGGGTGGACTACCCCCGACAGAGGGCTGCTCCGGGCCAGCCAGGGGAGTTTTCTACGGGACCGCCAAATCCTGGTTCTACCAAATATTACCTGCACCCACCACAATCGTGCCGCCCACCCGCCGTCAGCGCCTACTACATCTCGGGGCAGCCGACGCACGAGGCCGAGATCCTCGCCATGGGCCTCGCCTCCTTCCCCCAGGTGCTCAGTGCGGCCGGCCTCCAGGTGAAGGTGCAGGCGCTTCCGGCCTCCGGCAATCCGGCGGCGAGCTTCCTGTCCATCGTCAACCAGACCGCGTCGCCCTCCACGCTCGTGGTCTGCGCCTGCGCGCAGCTGCCGGCGTCCGTGACGGGTGCCAAGAGCAACGGCTACGCGCTCGTCCAGCAGGAGAGCCAGACCGGGGCCAACTTCTACTACTCGGACGGGGCGACGTCGACCGTGTCGCCCGCGCTGCAGCCGCTCGTGACCGTGCTCGGCACGCTTCGCACCCAGGCCGTCGCGAAGGGCCAATCGTATGTGACCTCCTTCCTGGAGACGACGTTCGGCGAGTCGGCCACGCACGCCCTCCAGACCTACGATAGCCTGGCCGGCAAGCCCGTCCTCGCCGCCGCCAACGACCTCACGGTCGACGAGGTGGACTTCTATCCGATGCTCGGCTGGGGCACGGCGTCCGAGTACATGACGCAGATGGTCACGATCACCAACCCGACGGAGAATGACGTCTCGGGCCTGACGATCCCCGTGCCCCCGGGCGCCACCGACATCCACCTCGGCACATGGGGCGCGACGTGGCCCCCGTTCAACGGGAAGGCCGCGACGGTCTCGGGGGGCGCGATCACGGTGACCACGCCGCTGCCCGCGCTCCAGACGATCCAGATCAGCGTGACGTACCGCGCCAGTTCGGCCGCCAACACGAGCTGGCCGACCTTCACCTGGACGCTGCCGTACGCGGCCAAGAAGGTCAACGTCAACCTGGCCAGCTACTACGTCCAGCAGGGCGACAGCGTCACGACGAACCTGCCCGCCGAGACGGCCACGACCAGCTTCGCGGTCTGGAGCGGGAGCAACCTGCCCGCCGGCCAGACCATCACGTTCCAGCCCTACGCCCCGTCGCGGGCACCGCTCGAATAGGGGCGGCGGGGCGAGGAACGGGGCGGGCCGCCGCCCGCCCCGTTCCTCATCGGAAGCACCGCATCCCCGGCAGCCCCAGGATCCGATAGAGGGCGCCCTGGTCGCAGTGGCGGCGCACCGCCGCCGCCAGGGCATCGAGCGACTCGGCGCGGCGCTGCGCCGAGTCGACGAAGGCCTCGGCCGGGAGGGGCGGCAGGCCCCGGATGCGGCGCAGCCGCTGCACGACGGCCTGGCGGAAGGCGCTGTTGTCGAACAGGCCGTGCATGTAACAGCCCAGGACGCGGCCGCCCTCCGCGGACGCGGAGAGTCCCGGCTCGCCGAGCCAATCTCCCGCGGTCACCGACACGCCGGAGCGGATCTCATACCCGGACAGCACGGCGCCGCGGGGCATCCACGTGGCCACGCCGGGGCCGTCCACCGCCGCCTCGACCTCCACGACGCGCTTTCCCGGCCGGTAGGTGGTCTCGACGGGCAGCAGCCCGAGCCCCGGGGCGTCCCCGGCCCCGGTCGGGTCCTCGACGCGGTCCGGGTCGTGGAGCGCCGTACCCAGCATCTGCATGCCGCCGCAGACACCCAGCACGAGGGGGGCGCGCGCGAGCGCGCCCCCCCAGCCGCGGGCGGCAACCCAGCGCAGGTCCGCCGCCGCATTCCGGGTGCCGGGAAGGATCAGGCAGTCGGCGTCCGCGGCGTCGCCGGGCCGGTCCGCGTAGGTCAGCGCCACGCCGGGCACGGCGGCGAGCGCCGCGAAATCCGTGAAGTTGCTGATGTGCGGCACGCGGAGCACGGCGACCCTCACGTCCGCGGCCCGCGGGGGCCCGGGCGGCGCCGCGACGTCCAGGACCGCGGCGTCCTCCTCGGGCAGGTCGAGGTCCAGCCAGGGCACCACGCCCAGCACGGGCAGGCCGCTGCGCTCCGTCAGGATGCGGCACCCGTCGGCGAATAGGGCGGGGTCGCCGCGGAAGCGGTTCACGACGAGGCCCGCCACGCGGGCGCGCTCGGCCGGACGCAGGAGATCCAAGGTGCCGAGGAGCGCCGCGAAGACCCCGCCGCGATCGATGTCGGCGACCAGGATCACGGGCGCGTCCGCCAGCCGGGCGATGGCCATGTTGGCGAGGTCGTGGTCGCGGAGGTTGAGCTCGGCCGGGCTGCCGGCGCCTTCGATGACCACGGCGTCGGCCTGCGCCCGAAGGCGCGCCAGGCTGTCGCCGATGGCCGACCAGGCGCGGGCCCGGAGCTCGGATGCGGCCCCCGCGGCGCCGAACCGCAGGAAGCCTGCGGGCCGGCCCCGGAGCACGACCTGCGAGGTCATGGGCCCGCTCGGCTTGAGCAGCACCGGGTTCATGTCGGTGTGCGCCGGGACGCCGGCGGCTTCGGCCTGGAGCGCCTGGGCCCGCCCGATCTCACCGCCGTCGGCGGCGACCGCGGCGTTGTTGCTCATATTCTGGGCCTTGAACGGGCGGACGCGCCACCCGTCCTGCGCCAGGATGCGGCAGACCCCGGCGGCGAACCAGGACTTGCCCACATGGGACGCGGTTCCCTGGATCATGACGGTCCGGCCGAGCGGCCGCGGCCCGGGACAGTCGGAACGCCCCCCCGACCCGGCGCGATCGGCGGCATCGCCGTCCATGGGTCGGCCTCCCTCCGCGGGCGGCGCCGGCGCTCGTTTGGCGCCACCCGCCTTCAGTGTGCGGGCGGCCGCGGCGTCCCGGCAACGGGATCCGCGGTCCGACTCCGCCCGCCGAAGGTGGCGGGACGCGGCGCGCAGTGGCACGATGGTGGTACGACCCCCCGTACCCCTCGCCGGGCGGCGCCGTCCGGGCGCTCCGGCCCCGGGGATGGAGGTGCTGGCCTTGACGCTGCTCCGCTCCGCGGATGCCGGGAGCCGCCTGGGTCGGTGGGCGCGCATCCGCCTCCCCCAGGGCCTGCGCGACGCGCTGACCCTCGGCCGGGGCCTGGAACCGGCCCTCGCGGGCCTGGCGGGCGAGGGCGCTCCGGACCCCGACCGCCCGCCGCTGGCGTGCGTCTTCTGCGGCGCGCGGACCCATGTCATGCGCCATCGGGGCAAGGGCATCTGCGTCGACTGTGTCCGCGAGATCCGGGAGATGGTCAGCGGCGGCTGACGCGGCGATTCGGCCGCGCGGGGGGGAGCGGGATGGGCGTCGTGCGCGGCGGCGGCAAGGAGGCGTGGGCCGGGGTCTTCTTCGGCCCCCAAACGCGCGGGCGGGGACGCGCGGACATGGACGCCGCGCCGCAGACGGAGACGCTGCCCGCCGGCGAGCCCGCCGGCGCGGCCTGCCCGCAGTGCGGGGCCGCCCTCCGGGTCCTGGCGGGTCCGCGCCTGCAGACCCGGGTGCCCACGCGGATGGTGGGCTGCCCGGCGTGCGGTTTCGTCGAGCTCCGGGAAGTACCGCCCGGCTGAGGGCGCTGGATCTCACCCCCCGCCCGCGGCTGCACGGACCGGCCGGGTGGGCGCGCCCGCACCGGTACGGGGGGGTCGCGGGGACGCGGGCGGCGCAGGCGGCCCGCCGGGGGGAGCCGTGGGCAATTCGGCGCCCACCGCGCGCAGCGACGCGACGGCGGCCTCCAGGATCGCCTGCCACTGCTCGTCCGTGAGGCGGAGACCGGTCCGCGCGGCGAGGCGGCGGGCGAACCCGAGGGCCCTGCCGTACTTCGCCTTGCTGTCCCAGCCGGCGCTGGCCGCGAGCTGTTCGACGGCCCAGACGGCCGTGCGCCCGATGCCCTCCGCCCGCTGGATCTGCGACGCGGCGTAGTGGCTGCGCACGAACGCGGCGCCGTAGGTGCCGAGGACCAGGACCAGCAGCCGCACGAGGTCCGAAAGGAGCGCCGTGAAGGCCGACCCTGCCTGGCCGTCCACGCCCATCCCCCCAAGGGGACGGGTATGCGGCGTGGCCGCACCCGATACCCGGACGGGGCGGGGGAGCCCGGCGCGCTCCCCCGCCCCATGCACCGCTTTGCTCAGCGGGGCCCGTACTCGGACGAGCCCTCCTCGGGAAGGTGCACGAGCCACACGTTGCGGTATTGCACCGGGTGGCCGTGGTCCTGGAGGCGCAGCGGTCCCGGACGCCCGACCTCCTGGTCCATCGCGCCCCCGGTCGTCCCGCGCAGGATCACGTTGTTGTGGATCACGAGCCCGTTGTGCAGGAGGGTCAGGCGCGCCGGCTCCACGGCGGCGCCGCTTCCATCGACGCGGGCCGCGCGGAACACGATGTCATAGATCTGCCACTGCAGGGGCGGCAGGCAGGCATTGACCAGCGGGGCGAACTGGTCATACACGGCCCCGCAGTCGCCGCGGCCCGGCGTCTTCCACCCATAGGAGTCCAGCACCTGGATCTCGTACCGCCCCTGCACGTAGACCCCGCTGTTGCTCTTGCCCTGCCCCTTGGCCTCGGGCATGTCCACGTTGCGGAACTCCAGATGCAGGAACGCGTCCCGGTACGTCTCCCGGCTGAAGACGTCCCCCGTGCCCCGCACCACCGTCATCGCCCCGTCGGCCACGGTCCAGCGCGCCGCATCCCCGTTCCGGTGCGTCCAACCGCCGAGGTCATGGCCGTCGAACAGGACCACCGCACCCTCGGGCCGCTCCACCGGCACCGCCCCCCATCGTCGCACGCCGCCCCACGCCCGGGAGCGGACGCTGCACCGCCGAGCGGCCTTCGGCGCGCCGCCCGCCGGCCCTGTCGCCGGCGAGCGGGAGTGGGCCAGCCCGACAACCGGCCGGCGAAGGACAAACGATCCAGGCCGTCGTAGATCCGGCACCCGGCCCAGCCGGGGGAGATGGGGTATGAGGATGAGGCGGAGCGTCGCGCGCGGGGTCACTACGATCGCCGCCGTGGCCGGCTGCATGATCCTGGCCGCCTGCGGCGGCGCCCAGGGGGGCACCGCGGGCACCACCGGCGCGACGGGCGGCAACGGCGGCACCGCGACCGCCCCGACGCCCACGGCGGGGGGCACGCTGGCCATACCGGCGGGCTCGTCGGCGCAGGCCCAACTGGGCGCCCTGAAAGGCTGCACCCCCACCCCGGAGCCCAGCGGCCAGGAATACTGGCTGGTCACGGCCGGCGGCCCCAATCCGACATACAACCTCCCCAAGGGCAGTCCCAAGGTGGGCACCTCGCTGTCCGGCTGGCCCACGACGCCCGCCGTGGTCCTGGGCGACTGCTCCACCACCGAGTCCTGGGTCTTCATGGCCGGGGACACCAAGAACTTCTATCTCGCGGTGCAGGTCGACTCGACCCAGCCGGTGGTGGCGGGGACGGCCGCGGCGCCGTGGACCGGCGACGTCGTGCAGTTCGCCTTCGATCCGCTGGACGACAAGAACAGTGGGTCCTACGACTCCAGCGATGATGAGGACGGCATGATCCTCCTCAGCGGCCAGCCCTTCCTGTTCGATAACGACCAGGGTGGCCAGGAGATCACGCCCGTCGCGATCCAGGGCGGCCAGGTGGCGATCACCCGCAAGAACGGAATCACGCTCTACGAGGGAGCGATCCCCTGGGCGGCGATCGGCTCCACCGTGAACCCGACCTTCGGCTTCAACATCGCCATTTCGGCCGGTGGACCGCCCTACCAGGCCCCCTGGGGCTATGAGTGGACCCAGGGCATCATCGAAAGCAAGAATCCGGCGGACTTCGTGCAGGTGACCTTCAAGAAATAGGGAGGACGCCCGGGGGAGGGGCGGCGGATCGCCACCCCTCCCCCGGCCGCCGACCGGCTCGCGGCAGGATGCGAGCAGCGGCCCGGGAATCGCGGCCGGCGGGAGGGACCGTCGTGTCATTCCGCCTTTCCGCGCTCGGAGACGAGGCGGCCGGGCCCATCGCGGCCCAGTGCGCCGCCCTTCGGGATCTCGGCCTTTGGCACATCGAGGTCCGGGCCTGCGACCGCCAGGTGCTCATCGACTCGGACCCCGCGCTGACCGAGGCCGCCGCCGAGGCGATCCGGCAGGCCGGGCTGACGGTCAGCGCCTACGCTTCGCCGCTGGGCAAGGTGCGGATCGACTCCGACCTCGCCGAACACCGCCGCCGCTTCGGTCGGGCCCTCGATGTGGCCCGCCGGCTCGGGACCGGGGCCATCCGCGTCTTCACCTTCTACATGCCGCCGGGGTCCTGGGCCGAGCACCGGTCGACGGTGCTGCGCGAGTTCGCCTTCTTCGCGGCCGAGGCCGAACGATCCGGCATGCGCCTCTTGGTCGAGAACGAGCGCGGCATCTACGCGGACGTCCCCGAGCGCTGCCTCGACCTGGTGGAGGGCGTGGGCTCGCCCGCGGTGCGGCTGCTCTTCGACCCGGCCAACTTCATCCAATGCGGGGCGACCCCGTTCCCCGACGGCTGGAACCTGCTGGGCAAGCACGTGGCGTACGTGCATATCAAGGACGCGTTGCGGGCCGGCGGCGAGGTGCGGCCGGCGGGCGAGGGCGACGGCCGCCTGCCGGAACTGCTGCGGGCGCTCGCCGCGTCCGGCTACGACGGCTTCCTCTCCCTGGAGCCCCACCTCAAGGGCGAGGACCGCATGGCGCGGGCGGTGGGCGCGCTGCGCCGGGTGCTGGCGGCCGAGGGGCTTGTGGAAACGGACGGGCCGCGGCCGTAGGCGGGCGCCGGGGCGAGGTCCGAGGGCCGCGGCGTTCGGACGGCGCGGCCCTGCAATCCGTGATCCCGTGCGGGGGTGGCGGCCCGTGCCCGCCGTGCGAGCGCCCGGCATCGGGCGACGCGCCTGTGGGCGGGCGGCGCCGCTCCGATTCGAGGGATGTCTCCCCTGCGTGTTCACCGCGCAGGGTGGCGACCATGCGCAGCCCTCGACGGGTCGCCCGCGTCAGGCCAGCCTGCAGGGCCAGGGCGGGGACGAGCGTGCGCAGGGGATACCGCGCCGCGGACAGCGCGAGCCCGGCCCCCGTCCGTCCTTGCTGACGCCCAGCCCGGCCGCGAGCAGCCCCGACGCGCCGGGGGTGGCGCGGGCCAGCGGCGGTTCCCGGACGCCTCCGGCCAGTGCGCGCGGTGCCCGGACCGCCCGCAGCGCGACCGCTCCCCAGGCCGCGCTGCGGGAGACAGGGCCCCCCAGCCAGTGGCCAGCCACCGACCCGACGAACGGGAACGATCGCGAGCGCGCCGCACCCCCGGCCACCGGCCATCCCCTTTCGCGCGGGGATGGGGCCGGGCGTCGCGCCCCTATCCCGCCGGGAAGCGCACCCCCACCTTCAGGACCCGCCCGGGATCCCGCATGGCGGCCTCCAGGACGGCCGGCGCCTCCTCCAGCGCGACGACGGGGTCCAGGACGCCGGCGGACGTCAGCCGGCCGCGCGCGAAGAGGTCCGCGCACGCCTCCCGGGCCCGGGCCTCGGTCCAGCGGGGGTGGTCGCGATCCGGATTCCCCCACACGGCCTGGCTGGCCACGATCGTGGGCCGGTTGACGTGGAACTCCTCCCCCAGATACAGCCCCCGGCCGTCCCCGTGGCCCCAGGCGACCGCGACGACGGTCCCGCACTGCCGGATCGACCGGATCGCCTGGCGGAACGAGGCGTCCGCGCCCGAGACCTCGAAGGCGACGTCGACGCCGTCGAGGCCGGTGGCGCGCTTGACGGCGGCCGCGAGCCCGTCGCCCTCGCGGGCCGGGTCGAAGGTTGCAGCGGCGCCCAGCGCGGCGGCACGCGCCCGGCGGGAGGCGAGCGGGTCCGCCGCCAGGACCGGGTGCGCCCCCGACGCGGCCGCCGCCTGCACCACCATCAGGCCGATGGCGCCGAGGCCGAACACGGCCACCGCGTCGCCGAGCCGGACCTGGCCGTCGCGCACCGCGACGAACGCCACGTGGGCCGGGTCGATGCACACCGCGTCCTCGGGCGCCAGGGCGCCCAGCGCCCGCAGCCGCGCCGCCTCCAGGGTCTGCGCCTCGCGGATGGGCATGTAGCCGTAGACGGCGTCGCCCGGGGCGAAGCCGCGGACAGCCGGCCCCACGTCGGTCACCACGGCCACGCCCATGTTGCCGACGGCCATCGAGGCCGGCGGGTCGGGGGCCGGGCCGTCGGGCTCCGTGAACAGGCGCAGGCGCGCGTCGAACCGGCGCCCGCGGAAGCCGGTGCCCTCCCAGAGGCGCAGCTCCGTGCCGTGCTTGGGCGCCGCCAGCACGGTCCGGGCCCGGACCTCTCCCGGCGCCAGGGGCCGCGGCTCATAGGCCTCCAGGGTGAAGCGGCCCGTGCCGGGCCGATACAGCAATTCGCGCGGCATGGCCCTTCCTCCACTCCGACCGCGCCGGCCCGGGCCCTACGCCCGCGCCGCGTCCTCCGCCAACGCCTCGGCGCGCCGCAGCGCGACGCGCAGGTGCTCCGTGGTCCGTTCCGGGGGCCAGTGCTCGGGACCGTGGGCGAACAGGCCCAGCGGCCGGTCGTAGCCGGTCTCCCGCAGGGCCGCGAAGATGGGCGGGAAGTCGATGCGCCCCGTGCCCACGAACTGCTCCTGCGGGTCCTTCCAGTTCGTCTGGGCCGTCGGGCCCCAGTCCCAGATGTACATGAAGGCGATGCGCCCGCGGAGGCGCCGGATCGCGTCCTCCGTCCGCTGCCCGCGCGCCCAGAGGTGGATGGGGGCCAGGGCGAAGCCCAGGCCCGCCCCGGGCAGCAGCGAGGCGAGTTCGGCCATCGAGTCGATGGAGTCGATCGTCGCGTGGCCGTGGTTCTCGATGGCCAGGGACACCCCGAGTTCCGCGGCGCGCGCCGCCAGGATCGCCATGCGCGAGGCGAAGCGGGCGACCGTGACGTCGGGCGGGGTCGATCCGGTGACCAGGGCCCGGCCCCCGAGGAGCGCCAGATCCGAAAGCAGGACCTCCAGCTCGGCGTCGGAGGCGCCGAAGGCGGAGATCGCCTCCAGCCGGAGCCCGTGCCGGCGCAGCGTCTCGCCCACCGCCGCGGCGCCGCCCGCCAGGTGCTCGCACCAGCCGCGCACGTGCCACACGTCGACCGCGCCGATGCCCACCGACGCGATCTCCGCGCACGCCCGCTCCAGGGACTGCTCGCCATACAGGACGGTGGAAGCCGCGAACCCGGAGGCTGCCATGCGGCTCTACCCCCTCTCCAGGGCGGCCCGCAGGGCGGCCTGGTCCGCGTCCGGCCCGGCTTCCGCCGGGTCGACCCGGCGGCGGAGGGCGGCCGAGCGCATCGCCGCCATGACCAGCTCGAACGAGAGCCGCGCCGTGGAGGCGTGCGCGGGGTGCCGCTCCGGGTCGCCCAGCGCGCCCAGCACCGTCTCGGTGAGGCGGGCCTGGGCGATCAGGTCCTCCTCCGCGTAGCCGAAGGGCTCCTCGACCAGCCCACCGGCCTCCGTCTGCCGCCACCACCCGTGGTTCGTGCTGGCGCCGGCCCGGCCGCGCGTGCCCACGAACTCCAGGCCCTTGTTCCACCAGTAGGAGGGCTCCTGGCGCCAGGAGCCGGCCGGCGAGCCGCACTCGAACGCGACGTGCAGGTCGGCGGGGAAGACGGCCACGCCGGCCGCGTAGGACGGCGCAGGGTGGTTGCCGCCGTAGCCCGCCGCACCCTCGGCCTGGGCGATCACCGCCTCTGCGGGGCGGTCGCCCAGGCAGGAGCAGACCATGTCGAAGAGGTGGGTGCCCTGCTCCAGCAGGTTCCCGCGGCAACTGGCGCGCCCGAACTCGATGCGGCCCAGGTCGCCGGAGGCCACGGCCGCCCGCAGGCGCTCGAAGGGCCGGTGGTAGCGCAGTTGGTGGTTGACGAAGAGCGCCACGCCGGCCCGGGCGCAGCCCTCGATCCAGGCCCGCCCCTCCTCGGGGCTGCGGGCGAGCGGCTTCTCCACCAGGACCGCCCGCGGGCGCTCGCGGAGGACGACATCCAGGATCGCCGGCCGGAAGGGCGGCGAGACGACGACGTGCAGGAGGTCGGGGCGGATCGCCCGCACCATCTCGGCCGGGTCCGAGAAGCACCGCTGCGGGCCGAAGCGGGCGGCGAAGGCCTCGCGCCGGGCGGCGTCGATGTCGCAGCAGGCGACGAGCCTGCCGGCGCCCACCCCGGCGGCATAGGCCGCCGCATGCTCCGCCGCCCGCGGGCCGCACCCCAGCATCGCGCTGCGGAAACCGCCGCCGGGCAAGCGCGCGCCTCCTCTGCCACGGCGTTCGAGCTTGCCGCACGGTCTCCTGTGGTGGGGCGGGAGGTCCGTCCCGGGCCCGGGCGCGCGCCGGGAGGATCGCGGACGGGCCCGGCGAAAGGCAGGTTATCCCAGCGCACGGGTTGCCGCCCGGCTGGCGGCGGGCCCGGCGCGAAGGGAGGTGAGATCGCATGCGGATCGGCCGATGGCTCCTCGCGAGCGCGACCGCGCTGGCCCTGCTGGGCGGCGCGGGCGCGGCCGCCTTCGCCGCCGGCGCCGGCTACGCGACGGCGACCGCCCAAACCTCGTGCGCCTATGCCGGGGCGTTCGGGGCGTTCGGGCCCGGCGTCAACTTCGGCAACGCGACGTCCGGGCACATCAGCGAACCCGGCAACGCCCTCAACGGCAACGGGGCGGACGGGCCGGCCACCGGATCCAACAACGCCAACCTCTGCGGCCAACCCCAGGGCAACCCCTGATCCTGCGCACCTGCCACGGCGGCCGCCCCGGACCGCGGGGGGCGGCCGCCGTGGCCCGGCCGGCCGTTCGGACCGTCCCAACGGCCGGTGCGCCGCGGGGTCCCCGACCGCTACCGTCCCCATCAGCGGGGGCCGCCGGCGGGCCAAGGGGGAACGGACGGATGCTGCGCCTCTTCCCGGACTACGATCGCGACGACCTCGTCTCGCGCCTCTTCCGCAAGGCGGTCGCGCACCAGTGGTCGCCCGACGACCTCGATTGGGATGCGCCCAGGGGCCTGACGCCGGAGCAGATGCGGGCGCTGACGAACCTCCTCACGCCCGTCTACCTCGGCGAACAGGCGGCCATGAACGGGGCCGCCCGGGTCCTGCCGGACCTCATCGGACACGGGGAGACCGCGGCCCAGCTCTATCTGGCCACCTTCCTCCTCGACGAGGCGCGGCACTTCGACGTCCTGACCCGCCTCTACCGGGACTTCGGGGAACGCCCCCTGGCACTGCGGCGGATCCCGGAGATGCTGCGCTACCACCACCGGCTGATGCAGGGCGACCGCGTCGACTGGCTGTGGGGCATCCTCATCTCCGACGTCTTCGCGCGCGACTTCTACCTCGCCTTCGCGCGCGTGCAGCGCGAGGCGCTGTTCGGCCGCATGTCGGCGCGGATCCTGCAGGACGAGTCGCGGCACCAGGCCTTCGCCCACACGTACCTGAAGAACGCGGTCCCCCAGCTGAGCCCGGCGCGGCGGCAGGCGCTGGTCGACATGAAGGACGACCTGCTGGAGACGATGGCGGCGATGAACCGGCGCCTGCGCGCCGACTGCGAGGTGCTCGGGATCGACGGCGACGCCTTCCTCCGCACGCTGGCCGCGCAGGTCGAGGCCCATGCGGCGGCCTTCGGCCTCGGCGGCGGGGGCGGCGGAGGGAACGGGGATGCCTCCGCCTGGCCGAAGAACGTGGCCAGGCTGGAGGCCGGGGCCGCGAAGGACGGGGTGGCGTGGCCCCAGCGTTCCCTGCCGGCGTCGTCCGCCCCGCTCGGGCAGAGCATGGCGGCCCGGGACGTGCCGGCCCTCACGGCGGGGGACCTGCGGCTCCTGGTCGGGCACCGGCCCCGCCGCGTCTTCCCCGCCGCGGTGGCGCCGGGCGGCGAGGAACCGGGCTGCGCCGACTGCGCGGTGGCTGCCCTGTGCCGGACGCTGCGGCACGCGGCGACCGCCCTCCGGCGGCGCGCGGCGCCGGCATGACCGTCCGTCCCGCGACCGCGCGAGGGCGGCCGACACTCGAACCCCCCCGGCGCCCCCCGCACGCCTGGTGCTTCCGCCCGCGCGCCCCGACGTGGCCGGCCTGGTGCCGCGGGCCTCCCTCCGCCCGTCCGCCCAGGCCGCCGCCGTCGGCTTCTGCTACGGCGTTCCGGCCGGACTGGTCCAGGTGCTCTTCCCCCCGACGCCGGCGCAGGTGGCGGCCGCCCTGCAGAAGCTGCAGCAGAAGGCGCATCTCACGTCCGCCCAACTGCAGCTGGCCCAGCAACGCGCGGACGCCGCGTCGGCGCACTGGGAAGGCTTCGTGTTCGCGATCGTCGCGTACGTGCTGCTCGGCCTGCTCCTCGGATGGATCGGCTCGCTCCTGGCGGGCGGGGCCGAGGACTCCCGTGCGGTCTGAGGCACGGGACGACGGGGACCCCGCCGTGGACGCGGGGTCCCGGCGCGGCCTGGCCGTGTCGCTCGAGGGCGTCAGCCGCTCCTACCCCCGGGGCCAGGAGACCGTCCGGGCCCTGGACGGCGTCTCGCTCACCGTGCGGCCGGGCGAACTGTCCCTGGTGCTCGGCCCCTCGGGCGGGGGCAAATCGACGCTCATGCACCTCCTGGGCGGCATGGACCGTCCCACCGCCGGACGCGTCGTGGCGGGAACGGCGGTCACCAGCCAGCTCTCGCCGGACCGCCTCTCCGCCTGGCGCCGGACGCACGTCGGCTTCGTCTTCCAGTCGTTCCATCTCCTCCCTCACCTGACGGCGGCGGAAAACGTGGCCCTGCCCATGGTCCTGGGCGGCCGGCGGAGGGCCCCGGCCCGCCGGCGGGCGTTGGACGTGCTCGGGCGCGTGGGACTGGGCGACCGAGCCAGCCACCGGCCCGGCGAACTGTCGGGCGGCCAGGCCCAGCGGGTGGCCGTGGCGCGCGCCCTCGCCGCCGACCCGCCCGTCATCCTGGCGGACGAGCCCACCGGGCACCTGGACAGCCAGAGCGGGCAGGAGATCCTCGGCCTGCTGCGCGACCTGGCGCACGGGGACGGACGCACCGTCGTCGTGGTTTCGCACAACGAGGAGTTCGCGGCGTTGGCGGACCGGGTCGTCCGGGTCCGCGACGGGCGCATCGTCGCCGACTCGGCCCCCGGCGAGGCGGCCGCGGGCGGTCGGCTCGGCCCATCGGCGGGGACGCTGATGGGCATGGCGGGGAGCGCGGCCCTGCGCAGGGCGTGGAGGTCCATCCTGACCGGGCTCGGCGTGACCGTCGGCGTGGCCGCCATGGTCCTGCTGGTGTCCATCGGAGCCGGCATCGAGCACCGGGTCGTGGCCGCGGTGCTGGACCAGGCCTCGCTCAGCAGCGTGCTGGTGAGCCCGACGAAGGGCGCGGGCATCTCGCTGGGGCAGGCGGGGGCCACGCAGGGCGCGGCCCGTCCCATCGGCGCCGCCCAGATCGCGGCGTTCTCGCGGCTGCCCGGCGTGCGCGCCGCATACACCCAGCCGGCCTTCCTCGCCACCGCCGCCGTCGGCGGCCGCGCGCGGACCGTCGAAATCCAGGCGCTCCCGCCGGCCACGCTCTGGGACGGCACGACCGGAGTCACCCTGCCGACGCTTGTCGCGGGAAATCTGCCCGGCCTGAGCCGACCGGGGATCGTCCTGCCAGAGTCGGCGGCCGACGCCCTGTTCGGCGTGGTCCAGGGCCAGGAGGCCGGCCTGGTGGGCAGGACCGTCCGGGTGACGCTGTCCGGCGCGATCCGCGGGTCGTCCATCTCCGCCATCGCGAGCGCCGCCGCCCACCCGCAGAACATGGTGCTGACGGGCGTGGGCAGGGCCTCCCTGGGCGGCGCCGCCGCCCAGGTCCGGAACTCCCTGGCCCTGCGTTGGGCCACCCTCGCGACGCCCAAGGGCGCGGTGGTGGATTACGGGGGCGCCGTCGTGGTCGCCGCGTCGGCGAACGACGTGCAGGGCGTGACCCAGGCGATCGGGGACCTGGGATTCGGCGCCACCACGGCCGGAGACATCGTCGGCAGGATCCAGACGGTCTTCGGGGTGCTGGAGACCGCGCTCGGCGTCATCGGCGGGATCGCGCTCGTGGTGGCGGGCCTGATGATCGCGGTCGTCATGAGCATGGCCGTGCTGGAGCGCTCGCGGGAAATCGGCGTGTTGCGCGCGCTGGGCGCGCGGCGGAGCGACGTGTTCACGCTCTTTCTTTCGGAGGCCGCCTTCATCGGCTTCGCCGGCGGCATCGTCGGCGACATTCTGGGATGGGCGCTCGGCAAGCTGGGGGCGCTGCTCTTCCACCAAGCCGGCATCTTCCTCGTCCCGCTGTGGCTCATCCTGCTCGGCCTGGGCTTCGGCGGCGCCGTGGCGATCCTGGCGGGCGCGGTGCCGGCGGGGCGCGCGGCGCGGCTGAACCCCGTCGAGGCCCTGCGCGCGGAGTGAGGCGCGCGGGCTCACCGCCGCGTGTAGCGGGTGTGGAGGACGAACCGGCGCCCGGGCCAGGCCGTACCCGACCGGGCGCAGGCGGAGTGCGGGCCGACCAGGGGCGGGCCGCGCGGGTGCCGGGGCGGGCGGCGCGCCGGGCGAGCGCCCGCCAGGGGGGCGCGGGGGGAGGGG
>JAJYVV010000099.1 GCA_021791815.1 Bacillota bacterium
GCCGGCGCGGGCCGCGGGCGGCGCGGCGCCGATCGGCGGCCCGGTGCGGTCGGCGAGGGGATGGAGATCCGGCGGCGCGGAGGCGCCGGCCACCGGCCGGCGCGGCCCGGAGGGGTGGCGTTCGGCGAGAGCGAGCTCTCCGGGGGCCGCCGGGTCCGGGCGGGACGGCGCCGTCACCGCGCGGCGTACGCGGCGCGGGCGCAGGAGCCGCAGGGTCCCCCCGAGAGCATCACGCTCGCGGGCCCGGTGGTCGTGGCGGACCTCGCCGAGATGCTGCGCATCCCGGCCACAGAGGTCATCAAGCGCCTGTTCGAACGCGGCGTCATGGCCGCCATCAACCAGCAGGTCGAGCGCGAGCATGCCCGGGCCATCGCGGAAGCGCTGGGCGTGGCGGTGGAGGGCGGTCCGGAGACGGCGCCCGAAAGCCCGGTCGACCGGGAGACGGTGGGTGCCCTCCTGGCGGCGGACAATCCGGGACAACGGCAGGTGCGGCCCCCGGTCGTCGCGGTCCTCGGTCACGTGGACCACGGCAAGACCACCCTGCTGGACGCGATCCGGGACAGCCGGGTCGCCCAGGGGGAGGCCGGCGGCATCACGCAGCACATCGGTGCCTACGTGGTGCGGCGGGGCGACCGGTGCATCACGTTTCTCGACACGCCGGGCCACGAGGCCTTCACGGCCCTCCGGGCCCGGGGCGCGCAGGTCACCGACGTGGCGGTGCTCGTCGTGGCCGCGGACGACGGCGTGATGCCCCAGACCCTGGAGGCCCTGAGCCACGCCCGCGCGGCGCACGTCCCGGTGGTCGTCGCCCTCAACAAGATCGACCGGCCGGATGCCAACCGCGACCGCGTGCTGCAGCAGCTGGCCGACCACGGGCTCGTGCCGGAGGCCTGGGGCGGCGACACCATCGTCGTGCCCGTCTCGGCGCTGCGCCGCGAGGGCATCGACCAGCTGCTCGAGATGCTGATGCTCGTCGCCGATCTGGAGGACCTGCACGCCGATCCGCAGCGGGCGGCCGTGGGTACGGTGATCGAGGCCGAGGTGAGCCGCGGCCGCGGGCCCGTGGCGACGGTCCTGGTGCAGAGCGGGACGCTGCGGGTCGGCGATTCGTTCGTCGCCGGCCAGGTGCCGGGCCGTGTGCGCGCCATGGTGAACGACATGGGCAAGGCGGTGCGCGAGGCCGGCCCCTCCACGCCGGTCGAGGTGCTCGGATTCGACGAGGTGCCCCAGGCCGGCGACGCGTTCCAGGTGCTGGCGGAACGGGAGGCCCGCGAGGTCGCGGCGCGCCGCCAGGAGGAGAGTCGCCGCGCCGCGCTCGGCGGCGAGCGCGCCATGAGCCTGGCCGACTTCCGGCCCGACGCCGACGGCGAGCGGCAACCCGGCGACCTGCGACTGATCCTGAAGGCGGACGTGCAGGGCTCCGCCGAGGCCCTCCGCGGCGCCCTGGAGAAGCTGCACAACGAGGAGGTGCGCTGCGTCCTCCTCCACAGCGGGGTGGGGCCGGTCACGGAATCCGACGTCATCCTGGCGGCCGCCTCCCAGGCGACCATCCTGGGCTTCAACGTCCGGCCGGACGCCGGGGCCGAGCGCGAGGCCCAGCGGAGCGGCGTGGCCATCCAGACGTACCGGATCATCTACGAGCTGCTCGACGACGTCCAAAAGGCGCTCGACGGGCGCCTGAAGCCGCGCTTCGAGACCGTGACGGTCGGCCACGCCGAGGTCCGGCGGCCCATCCGCATCCCCGACGTGGGGGTGATCGCCGGCGCTCTCGTCACCGACGGCGTGGTGCGGCGCGGGGCGCCGTGCAGGCTCGTCCGCGGCGGCACGATCGTCTACGAAGGGACCATCGGCTCGCTGCGCCGGTTCAAGGACGACGTGCGGGAGGTGCAGACCGGCTACGAGTGCGGCATCGGCCTCGAGCGGTTCGCGGACGTCAAGGAGGAGGACGTCATCGAGGTGCTCGAGCAGCGGGAGGTGCCGCGCGTCGGGGCGGTGGCCGCCGGCTAGGGGGCCCCGTCCCGGGGGAGCCTCCTCTGGCTGCGGCGGGGCGGAGGCCGCCTGGGACGGCGGGCCGCCCCGCCGCAGCGAGAGCCCAGGGAGGTGTGCCCGAATGCCCAGCCAAAGGGTGGCGCGCGTCGCCGAGGAGGTGCGCGCGGCGGCCGCCGACATCCTCCGCGGCCTGAAGGATCCCGGGATCGGCTTCGCAACGGTCGTGCGGGCGGAGATGTCGCCGGACCTGCGCTACGCGAAGATCTTCGTGAGCGTGCTCGGGCCCGACGCCGACCGCGCCGCGACGATGGCCGCCCTGTCGCGCGCGACGGGCCACGTCCGCTCCGAGCTCGGCCAGCGCGTCCGCCTCTACCGTACGCCCGAGGTGCGGTTCGTGCTCGACGGTTCCATCGCCCACGGCGACCGCATCGCCCGGGTCCTGCGCACGCTTGCGGCGGAACGCGGCGGGGCCGCCGCGGCGGGACCCGAGCCCGGCGGCCCAGCCTCCCGCGCCCCCGCATCCGAGGCGGCGCCACCGGAGGAGGATACGCCGGTCGCACGGGCCGGGCGCCGCCCGGCGGGGCCGCCCGCCGCCGAAGACTCGCCGCAGGGAGAGGGGCGTTGAGCGATCGGCCGGGGGGAGGGCGCGGGGCCCGATGCGGTGTGGGCGGCCGTGCTCGCCACGGTGCGCGCGTCGCGGCGCATCCTTCTCCCGCTCCACGTCCGCCCCGACGGGGATAGCGTCGGCAGCTCGTTGGCCGTGGCCCGGGGCCTCCGGGCCCTCGGCAAGACCGCGTCGGTCGTGTCGGCCGATCCGCTCCCGTCCAACCTGCGCTTCCTGGATCCAGGGTCGGAGTGCCTGCAGCCCGCGGCGATCGCCGGGGACGGCTGGGACCTCGCGCTGCTGCTGGACTGCGCCGACGAGGGCCGCCTCGGCGCGGCCGCCCCGCTGCTGCAGGGGGTCCCGCGCACCGTCAACATCGACCACCACGCCAGCAACAGCCGCTATGCGGGCCTCAACGTCGTCGACGAGCGATGCGCGGCGTGCGCGGAGCTGGCCCTGCGCCTGCTCGACGACCTGGGATGCGCGCTCGACCCGGGCATGGCCACGGCGCTGTTCGCCGCCCTGGCGACGGACACCGGCTCCTTCCGCTACGCGGCGACGAGTCCCGCCACGCTCGCGGCCGCCGCGCGGCTGCGCGCGGCGGGGGCCGACCTGGACCGCATCCAGTCGGAGATCTGGGAGCACCGCAGCCTTCCGTCCCTCCGCGTGCTGGCGATCGCCCTGCAGAGCCTGACCGTCGACGCGGGCGGGGAACTGGCATGGGTTGCCGTGAGCGACGCGGATCTGGCGGCGGCGGGCGCGGATGCCGAGGCGACGGAGGGGCTGGTGGACTACCCCCGCACGCTGCACGGCGTCGAGGTGGCGGCCCTGTTCGTGCATGAGGGTTCCGGCGGCACGCGCATCAGCCTGCGGAGCCGCACCCGCGTCGATGTCAGCGTCCTGGCGGCGCGGTTCGGCGGAGGCGGTCACCCGCGGGCCGCCGGTTGCACCGTGACGGGCCCGCCCGCCGAGGCCCGGGACCGGGTGTTGGCCGCCGCCCGCGAAGCCCTGGCCCGCCCGGGAGGCGCGGGCGGGCAGGCGGCGGGGGACGGCCGGCCATGACGTCCGCGGGCGTCCCCCTGCCCGAGAGCGGCATCCTGCCGGTCTGCAAGGCGCCGGGACCGACGTCGCAGCAGGTGGTGGCGGCCGTCCGCCGCCTCGCCCGCGGGCTGCGGGCCGGCCACGCCGGCACGCTCGACCCGGCGGCCGCCGGGGTCCTGCCCGTCTGCGTCGGCGCGGCCACGCGCCTGGCGGATTACCTGCACCTGCCGCCCAAGGAATACCGGTTCGAGTTGATTCTGGGCGTGGAGACGGACACCCAGGACGCCACCGGGCGCATCGTCGCCGAGGCCGACGCCTCCGCGCTGGACGCGGCCGCCCTGGCGGCGGTGCTGCCCCGGTTCGTCGGCACGGTCCGGCAGCGGCCCCCGCTCTATTCCGCCCGGCACCACGAGGGGCGGCGCCTGCACGAGCTGGCGCGGGGTGGCGGCGCCCCGGGGCCGGAGGTCCTGCCCGAGCGCCCCGTGCGCATCGAATCCTTGGCGCTCCTGCGCTGGACGCCGGGTCGGAGAGCGCGGGCCCTGTGCGCCGTGGTCTGCGGCGCGGGAACCTACGTGCGGTCGCTCTGCGCGGACGTGGGCCGGGCGCTCGGCCCGGGGGCCTGCATGGGGGCGCTGGTCCGGCACCGCGCCGGCGGGTTTGCCGCGGAGGAGTGTCGGACGCTGGAGGAGATCGCGGCCGCCGCGCAGCATGGGGGCCTGGCCGACCTGGTGCTGTCCCCCGCCCGCGCGCTCGCGTTCCTGCCGGCGGTGGTCGTGGATCCGGCCGAGGCGCTCGCCGTGGGGCACGGGCGGCCCCCGCGCCCCCGGTCCGCGGCGGGCGGCGAACCCCCCTCGTGGCAGGGGCCGGTGCGCGTCTGCGGCGAGGACGGCCGGTTGCTCGCCGTGGCGCGCCGGACCCTCGCCGAGGGTGCCGCGGTCTTCACGCTGGAGTGCGTGCTGCCCGCGCCGCGCTGAGGCCCGGCGCGGGCGGCACGGCCGGCGGTTGGGGCCGCGGAGCGCGGGAGGAGGCGGGCACGTGCTCCGGTTCGAGGACCTCGAGTCCTTCCGGCAATCCTGCGAGCGCTCGCCGTACCTCGCGATCGGCACCTTCGACGGCGTGCACCGGGGGCACGCCGCGGTCATCCGCGCCCTCCTGGCCCGGGCGCGGGCCGACGGAGCCCCGGCCGGCGTGCTCACGTTCACCCCCCATCCCGTGGCGGTGCTCAGCCCCGACGCGGCCCCGCCCCTCCTGACCGATTACGAACGGCGGGCCGATCTGCTCGGAGACCTCGGGGTCGACGCCTTGGTCCAACTGCCGTTCACCAAGGTCCTGGCCAACGTCCGGCCCTCCGCGTTCGTGCAGGACCACCTCTGCCGGCGCGCGGGCGCGCGCCGGGTCTTCGTCGGCGCCGACTTCACCTTCGGGGCCCGCGCCGCGGGTACGCCGGACACGCTCGCGGTCCTGGGGCGCCAGTGCTGCGGGTTGGAGACGACCGTGATCCCGCTGCTCCGCGCGCAGGGGGTGCCCATCTCGTCCACCCGCATCCGCCAGGCCCTGCGGGACGGGCAACCCGGCCTCGCCCGGCGGTTGCTGGGCCGGCCGTTCGCGCTGGCGGGTGTGGTGGTGGCGGGCGAGCGCCGCGGCCGGGCCCTGGGCTTCCCCACGGCCAACGTCGTCCCGCCGCCGGGCCTGGCGCTGCCGGCGCTCGGGGTCTATGCGGTGCGGTGCCGGATCCTGGATGGGGATCCTGGCGCGGCCGCGGGCCTTCCGGGGGTCGCGAACCTCGGGCAGCGGCCGACCGTGGCCGGCGAGGAGGTCCGCCTGGAGACGCACCTGCTCGGCTACGACGGCGACCTCTACGGGCGGACGGTGGAGGTCCTGTTCCTCCGCCGGCTGCGGGGCGAGCGCCGCTTCTCGAACCTCGAGGCGCTGCGCCGGCAGATCGCCCGGGACGCCGCCCGCGCGGCCTCGCTCCTTCGGGTGGAATGACCCGGCCGTGCCGGAGCGGTGCGCACACCGGCGCCGCGGCTCCGTCCCCGGTGGGGCGGAGCCATCCGGGCCGCCCATCCTACCGCGCGCCGCGCGGGAACGCCGGCGCCGCGAAGTCCAGTTCCCCCGCCGGGGACCAACCGGGCCGCCGGTATTCCGCGCGTGCCCGCGTGGCGATGCCCCCGCGCTCGTGGAAGTCGCCCTCCACCCGCAGGTAGAGGGGAGCGCAGGCGGCGACCAGGTCGGCGAGGATGCGCTGCGTCAGGTGCTCGTAGTAGATGCCGACGTTGCGGAACGAAAACAGATAGTACTTGAAGGACTTCAGTTCCAGGCAGCGGTCGCCGGGCACGTAGACGATGCGCAGGCGCCCGAAGTCGGGTAGCCCCGACCACGGGCAGACCGAGGTGAACTCGTCCGTGTGGAGCTCGAGGAGAAGCTCCCGGCCGGCGTACTCGTAGGGAAAGGTGTCGAGGACCTCCGCGCGGATCGCCTCGGGTCCGGCGGTGTCGAACCGGGCGTCGTGGACGGCGGGGGAGCCCGCCGGGCGTTCCGAAGGGTCGGTCGGCATGGGCACGCCCCTTTCGGGTGGACTGGGGGAGGCGCCCGCTCCGGCGATCATCGCGGTCGCCCGAAGCCGCGACGCGGCGTGCTCACGCCGGGGTGACGACGTTGCGCAGGGCGCCGATCGCCGGGCTGGAGATCTCGATCTCGTCCCCGGCCGCGAGGGTGAAGTCGTCCGGAGGCACCGTCCCGGTGCCGGTCAGGAGCACCGTGCCCGGTTGGATCCAATTGTAGCGCACCAGGTAGGCCACGAGCTCCGCGAAGGGGCGCCGCATCTGCCCCGTGTGGGCGGTTCCGCGCCACACCTCCTGGCCCCCGCGCCGGACCGTGCAGGCGATGGCGAACCCGCCGGCGGCCTCGCCGGCCGCCAGGACGACCGGGCCGAGGCTGCACGAGTGCCGGAAGATCTTGGCCTGCGGCAGGTAGAGCGGATTATCCCCCTCGATGTCGCGCGACGACATGTCGTTGCCGAGGGTGTATCCCAGGATGGTCCCGTCCTGGTCCAGGACCAGGCCCAGCTCGGGCTCGGGGACCTGCCAGCGGGAGTCGCCGCGCAGGCCGACCGGTCCGCCCGGTCCGGTGACCCGCCACGCCGTGGCCTTGAGGAACAGTTCGGGGCGGGCCGCCGCGTAGACGCGGTCGTAGGGGCTCGCGCCGGCCGTCGCCGCCTGCGTCTCGCGATCCCGGGCATCCCGGCTCCGCTCGTAGGTCACGCCTGCCGCCCAGACCTCGGGCGCGTGCACCGGCGGCAGGAGCAGGCCGTGCCGCTCCAACTCGGCCAGGGTTCCGGCCGCCGGGGCCGCCGCCGCCAGCCGGGCCAGTTCCCCCTCGGCCGCGGCGCCGCCGCGGGCCAGGCGCCGGAGCCACGGGAGCGGAGAGTCGACCTCCTCCCGGCCGGCCGCGCCGAGGTCGGCGACGATCGCGTCCCCCGGCGCGGCCCCTTCGCGGAGCACGCCCAGGCCGGGCCCGCGCCCCGGCCAGCGGAAGCGGCAGAACTGCATCGATCCAAAGCCCCTTCCCCGCCGGCTCCCCGCCCCTACAGCGTGGGGCCGATCCGCCAGAGTCCGAACTCGTGGTGCCCCAGCACCTCGCTGCGCGTGAGACGGCCCGAGCAGGCCCGCAGGACTTCCCCGTACAGCCGCTGCCCCACGTCCGCGATGCTCTCGCCGCGGCTCACGATGCCCCCGGCGTCGAAGTCCATGTTGTCGCGCATGTTCTCGAACATGGGGGTGTTGGTGGAGATCTTGACCACCGGGGCGATGCACGAGCCGGTGGGCGTCCCGCGTCCCGAGGTGAACACGGCCACCTGGCTGCCGCCCGCGATCATCCCGGTGAGCTGCTCGATGTCGTGTCCCGGGGTGTCCATCCAGATCAGGCCGTGCTTGGTGGGCCGGTGCCCGTATTCCACGACGTCCTGCAGCGGCCGGGTGCCGCCCTTGTGCGCGGCCCCCAGCGACTTCTCCTCGATCGTGGACAACCCGCCGGCGATGTTGCCGGGCGACGGATTGCCGCCCCGCATGTCGTAGCCCGTGGCCAGGACCTGCCGCTCGTAGCGGTCGATGACCCGGTACACCTTCTCGGCCACGGCCGGCTCCACGGCGCGCGCCGCGAGCAGGTGCTCCGCCCCGATGAGTTCGGTCGTCTCGGCGAGGAGCACCGTGCCGCCCGCGTCCACGAGGATGTCGGCGCAGTGGCCGACCGCCGGGTTGGCCGAGATGCCGGAACACGCATCCGACCCGCCGCACTCGGTGCCCAGGATGAGCTCCGAGGCCGGGCACGGCTCGCGCTGGACCTCCGAGGCGTCCTGCAGCATCAGGGCCGCCGCGCGCGCCGCCTGCAGGGTGGCGGCGAGCGTCCCGCCCGCCTCCTGGATCAGGACCAACTCCACCGGCTTGCCGGTGCGGCGGCTGATCCCGTCGGCGACGATCCGGGCCGACGCGGCTTCGCAGCCCAGGCCGCAGACCACCACGCCGAAGACGTTCGGGTTGCACCCGTACCCGATGAAGGTGCGCATCGTCTGGTGCAGGTCGGCGCCCGTCTGGCCGCATCCGTGCTGGTGCGCGACGTAGACGGCCCCGCGCGTCAGCGTGGCGCCGTTCTGCGCGATCTGGTTCGCGCAGGTGATCGTGGGCAGGAGGAGGACGTGGTTGCGCACGCCCACGGTGCCGTCGGAGCGACGATAGCCGAGAAACTCGGTCGCCGCGGTCTGCATCCGTGCCACCCTTTCCCGGCGGGCGCAGAGCCGGACCGCCCGCACGGGCCCCCATTCGCCCGCGCCGGGGGGATCCCCGCTGGGAGGCGCGACCCTGGGGCCGTCAGAGGTGCATGCCGTGGGGGAGGACGCGGGCCCCCGCCCCATACACCGCCCCGTAGCCGCAGAGGAACACGCTCACGCCGATCAGCGCGGCGTGCTGCCAGCGGAAGCGGCGCCCGATGCCGAAGATCAGCAGCGCCATGAGCAGCGGCGTGTAGTCGAGGCTGAAGCGCTCGCCGAACTGGACCCAGCCGTTGGCGTAATAGAGCAACTGGGGCATGGCCGTGGCGAGCGCCGCGCCGAGGCCGAGCCAGGTGCGCCGGTCGCGGATGTTGCCCTCCAGGGCGTAGAGGAACGCCGGCGTGGTGAGCAGCAGGCTCTGGCCGTTCGCGTTGAGCTGCAGGTATGGCCAGCGCGCCCGGAAGGCGGGCGCCGCGAATAGGAGGCTGTATACCTGCCAGGGGAGGTGCCGGATGCTGAACATGCCCTCCTCGAAGGAGGGGCGGAGGTACGAGGCCATCATGATGTGCCCGTAGCCCGTGTCGAGCGGGTTGCCGAAGCGCGCGTAGTTCCAGAGCAGCTGCAGCCCGACGGCCCCGGCCACGGGCAGCGTGAAGCCGCGGATGCGCCGCCAGTCGAGCGTCCGCTCGCGCCAGAACAGGAAGGGGAAGCCGAGGGCCACGGGGTTGCGGCAGAGGAGGGCGCACCCGAAGAGGGTCCCCACCAGCGCCGGGCGGTTGCGGCCGAAACTCTCGCGCAGGGCGAGGACGTAGAAGAACACCGTGCACACCTGCACGAAGTACCACGGCGTGCCCTGGATGACCGAGTACCAGAAGACCGTGCCGAAGCCGAACAGGGCGGTGAGCGCCGCGCCGACCCACCAGCGCAGGCCGGCCTGCGCGCACGTCGCGTACACCGCGCCGACCGCGACCGTGCCCATCAGCCCCCCGACGAGGGGGATGCCGCGGGGCGTGCCCGACTGGGCGTGCCAGACCAGCGGCATGAGCAGCACGGCCGGCAGCGGCGGGAAGAACGAATACCACCGACCGTCGTAGTAGGCCATGTCGCCCGTGGAGGGCGGGCGAGGCGTGGCGATGTGCCCGTGCAGCAGGGCCCACGCTTCCCAGGCGTTGTGGTCGAAGCCGCCGCGCAGCGCCGCGGGCCACGTCGCGCCGATATAGAGCCACGCGGCCGCCGCCATCAGAAGCAGTCCGGCCGCGACGTGGGGGAGCAGTGCGCCGGCGCGGGGCTGGGCGCCGCCGGCGGTGGCCCACGGGCCCGCGTCAGGGAGGCCGTCCCCATCGGCCTTCACCGCCGGCCCGCCGGGCGTCCCACGCATTCGACCCCCGCCTCCCTCCGGGCCGCCTCGCGGCGGCGGGGCCCGCACCCGGTCGGCCCAGCCGCCCGGGCGTTCCGGGCGAAACGCGGGCGGGCCGGGAGGTCGCCCTCCCGGCCCGCCGCCCCGACGAGCCGGCCCGCTGGGCCGGCCGCTACCACTGCGAGGTGAACTGCTTGTTGTAGATCGACGCGTACGACGGGTTGGTGAGGCCCGTGATGTTGGCGAACCCGTCCATCCCGCGCAGGGTGGCGTCGTGGGCGCAGGCGCACAGCCCGACGTAGAAGGGCGGCGTGAAGAGCGGCGCCGTCGTGGCCGCGTTCACACCCGTCACCCACGCGTTGCCCGAGGAGTTGACGTTCGCGGCGGAGGCCGCCGCCGCGCCGGAACCGGAGGAACTGGAGCTGGACGACCCGCTGGACGCGCTCTGCTGGACGATCGGCACCAGGTTGAGCACGGTCGTGTTGTTCCAGGTGTTGCCGTCCGGGCTGTCGGCGACCGTGAGGGTGTTGCCCTGCTTCTGCATCTTGAGGTAGATCGGGGACGACGCCACGGCGTCGATCGTCGGGCCGTTGGTGCCCGGGCAGCTCGCGCCCGACACCAGCCGGTACTGCACGTTCACGCCGTGCGCCGGGGTGGTGACCAGGTCGATGAAGGGCGCGCCCGTGTCCAGGGTCGGGGTGAAGTAGAACCCGGCCTTGGCCCACGAGTTCGTGGCGGACTGCACGGCGACCTGGCAGGTCACGACGAAGTCGGCGGACGTGATCTTGCTGCCGTAGAACGCGCAGTTCGTGGCGTTGTTCCAGATGTCGTTGCCGAAGGCCGACAGCTCCACCTGCAGGCTGGACCCGCTGCCCTGCGTCGCATACATGCTCCCCGGCACCTCGACCTGGGAGACCGCCACGTTCAGGGGCCACGTCGACGGCGTGTTCGCGGGCAACGCCGCCGGTTTGGACGCCGAACTGCTGCTGGTGGTCGTGGCGCTGCTGCTGCTGGAATTATTGGATGTTTTCGCGGCACCGCAGGCGGCCAGGACCGGCATCGCAACCGCGCCGGCGACCGCGCCCAATGCGTAGCGGACGGCACCCCGACGGTCGAGCCCGCTCCGCAGCCCGGCCACCCTCAGCTCGGAAGCCATTCCTCGTCCCCCCAAACCGGATTCGAATCCTTCGGCCCGAGGCGCCCGGACGGCGGCCCTCTCGTCGGCTTCCCGGCCCCACGGAGGAGCCGCCGCGGCGGACGCCGCCGAGGTCCCGCCGCCGGCCGCCCGTCCTCCGGATGGAACTCCGGATGCAGCGTCGTCCCCGAAACCTTCAACCCAACGAAACCCACGGCGACCGTGGCCGCCCAGGGCCCGTCGCCGAACCGTCCCGCGGCCGTCGGCCTGTGCCCATCCCACGGGCCACGGGCCGACAACGCCTAGGACGTGCGATTCCTTCGCCGAACGGCGCGCCGATCCCTCTCCACGCTGCCCGGAACGTGCACGGCGGCGGAAAACAGCGTCCGGCGCTGGGCAGGGGGTGCGGCGGACCGAATAAGACCGATCGGCACCCGGGCACCTGAAGATGGGCCCGCTCCACCCGCGCGCGCCGGGGAGGTTGCCGCCGCGGCCTGCGCGGCCATCGCCTCCGCCGCGGAGAGCCCCGCCACCCTCCCCTCTTGACCCGGCCTCCACCGCGCCATGCTTCAAGGGACCGGTCGTTCGACGCAGCCAGGTCCGCTCCTGCTACGCGAGATGGGCCCCGGCGCACCCCTGGGGCGAGGTTGCGGGCGCCGCCCCGCTGGGCGCAGGTTCCGGGGGCGGAGCGACGAACGCGGGGCGTCCGGCCGGCGCGGGGGGGGGCGAACTTTCCGTATGGCAGGGCGCGTCGCGGGCGGGGGCCGTGTCGCCGTGGTCGGTTCCCTCAACGTCGATCTGGTGGTTTCCGCGGGTCGCTGGCCCGATCCGGGGGAGACGCTCTCCGCCGGTTCCGGCGTGGCCATCCTGCCGGGCGGAAAGGGCCTCAACCAGGCCGGGGCGGCGGCGCGCGCCGGGGCGGCGGTGAGCCTCGTGGGCCGGATCGGTTCCGACGCCCTCGCGGGCGTGCTGCGCGGCGCACTCGCGGACGAAGGCCTGGACGGCCGGTGGGTCGAGGCCGATCCGGAGGCGGGCACGGGCGTGGCGCTGATCCGCGTGGGCCCGAAGGGCGAGAACGCGATCCTCGTCGTGCCCGGCGCGAACGGCGCGCTCTCGGGCGCCCAGGCGGAGCGGGCGGCCGAGGCCATCGCCGCCGCGCGCGTGCTCCTGCTGCAGGGCGAGGTCCCCCTGGCGGCGTCGCTCCGCGCCGCCCAAATCGGGCGCGCCGCGGGAACGGCGGTCGTGTGGAACCCCGCCCCCGCGCCGTCCCCCGGGCCGGAGACCGAACGGCTTCTCGCGCTGGCCGACTGGGTGCTGCTGAACGAAGCGGAGGTCGCGGCGCTGGGCGGGGCATCCGGCGAGGAGGGCGCGAGGGCGCTGGCGCCGCGGTGCGGGGGCCGGGTCGTCGTCACCCTGGGCGCGGAGGGTGCGCTGCTCGTCGGTTCCCCGGATGCGCCGGCGCGGCGCTGGCGCGCGCACCCCGTGCCCGTGGCCGACACCGTCGGCGCGGGGGATGCCTTCGCGGGCGCGCTGGCGGCGGCGCTCGCCGCCGACCGCGACCCGGAGCGGGCGGTGCGCGAAGCCATGGCGGCCGGAGCCCTGGCGTGTACCCGGCCGGGCGGCCTGCCGTCAATGCCGCGGCGCGAAGAGATCCTCCGCCTGGCGGACCGGGGCTGACTCGAGCTCGGCCCGCAGGGCACGGTCGGCCGCGCGCAGGGCGTCGAGGGGATAGAACGTGTCGCGCCAGCGCACGCCGCCCCGGCGGAGCGAGATCCACGCCGAGCGCACCACCGTCCAGACCAGGCTGGCCTGCGCGGCCGGGAACAGGAGGCCGTAGGTCCACGGGAAGCGGCCCATCACGGCCCGCCCCGCGTAGACGACCGACCAGGCGGTGAGCAGGTAGCCGGCGATCCACGGCATGCGGCGCCAGCCCGGCGCAAGCACGCTTCCCGCGATGGGCAGCACGGCGCAGGCCAGCCCCAGCGCCGCGCAGATCGCGACGGCCCAGGCCTGGAAGCCGAACATCGCAAAGGCGTTCTTCTCGAAGCCGCGCACCGCGGACGGCAGGTCCGCGTACCACTGCAGCTGCATCAGCGGCGGATCCGTGCGCCGCACGTGGGCCGCCACCACCAGGGTCTGCCGGTACCCGGCGGCCTTCAGCAGGCCGCCCAGCACCACGTCGTCGGCGAGGGACAGCCGCATCGCGGCGTGCCCGCCCACGCCCCAGTAGGCGTCGCGCCGGACGAGGTTGAAGGCGCCGAACCCCGCGGAGGCCCGGCAGTCCATGCGGCTGGCCTGCCACGGACGCTGCCACACGGTGAAGACGAACAGCATCCACACGACATACACGCGCAGGGCGGGGCCGGGGGCGATCATGGCCGGCAGCGCCGTGAGGTGATCGAGGCGCGCCCGCTCGGCGAAGGCCAGCGCCCGGCGGATCGCCGTGGGCGCGAAGCGCACGTCGGCGTCCGTGAACAGCAGCCAGTCGCCCGCCGCCACCTCCGCGCCCCGCTGCAGGGCGTGCGTCTTGCCGAGCCAGCCCTCGGGCACCCCGCTCAGGCGGAGCACCCGCATGCGGGCGTCCCGTTCGGCCAGGGCCTCGAGGATGGCGCCCGTCCCGTCCGTGCTGCGGTCGTCGACGGCGACGACCTCCAGGCGCGGGTGGTCGCTGGCGAGGATCGAGGTGAGGGCGGGCGCCACGGTGGCCGCCTCGTTGCGCGCCGCGACGACGACGGAGACCATCGGCGGCGGCGGGCCCTCGGCCGCCTCGTCGGTGCTCCAGGGCGCGCGGGGCGCGTCCGCGAGGCGGGGGAGCCGCGCGAAGCCGGTCGTGGCGCGGCCCACGGCGACCCCCACACCGACCAGCCACGCGACGCCGCACAGCCAGGCAACACCGCCGAGCGCCCAGAAGGACCAGAGCCAGCGCTCCAGCACCCGCGGCACCTCCAGCATGGCAATATTTTGTACGCGCGCGCGGCCGGAAATCCAGTCCCATCCGCGGGCGCGGGCGCCTCCCGTGGCAGGTTGCGCCGCCGCCGCGCGCCGCATGCTCCGCGGCCCGCCCGCGCGGCGATTTGCCGGCACCGGCCCCGAGCCGTACCCTGGGCCGCGGAGGTGCCGCCCGTGGCCGCCCACGACCCTGCGCGGGCCCGGAACAGGCCCCACGGTCGCGCCCGCGGCGGCGGCCCCGCGCCCTCCCCGGACCCCGCGCCGCGTCGCCGGGGCCCGTCCGAGGTGTGGCGGCGCTCGATGCCGGCCCTCGGCCTCGATCCCGGCGCGCGCGTCCTCGCCGTGGCCATGGCCGCCGAGCCCATCCTGCCGGAGCTCCTCCGGTCCGGATGCGCGGTCGTCGCCTGCGACTGGTCGTGGGGCGCCCTCGAGCAGGCGCGCCGCGGCGGGCTCCCGCCATCGGCCGTCGTGCCCTGGGAGGACCTGGCGCCCCCGGCGGTCGCCGGCCAGCCCTTCGACGCCGCCCTCTGCGACCTGGGACGCATCCCGGGCCGCGCGGCGTTCGCCATGGCGGTCCGTTGCGCCTGCATGGGCCTGTCGCCCGCCGGGCGCCTGCTCGTCGCCG
>JAJYVV010000100.1 GCA_021791815.1 Bacillota bacterium
CGCCTCCGCGCCACCGGCCGCGCCCAGCACGCCGAGCGCCTGCTGGCCACGGGCGGGCGCGGCTGGTGAGACGGCCACCCGCCGGCCGACCCGCTGGGCGCCCGTGGCGGAGGGGACGGCGCGCCCCGGGGCCGCCGCAAAAGGGGCCGCTTCGGACCGGCGCTTGCTTCCGGCGGCCGGGGCGGGTGTCCCCACGCCCCTTCCGGTGCGTCCAGCGCGTTGCGCGACGCAAGGCGCCGGACCGCCTGGGCATCGCGGGTGGTGCCGCTCCCGCCGCCGACGTGTTCTTGCCGCTGGCCCGCCCATGGCCGTCGAGTCCGGTCCGGGTCTTTGCGGCATGCCGCAGGCGCGCACGGTGGGCGGCTGCCGACCCTGGACACGGGCCTCGGTCGCGGGCGGGCGGAGGGGGCCGGCCGGACCGATCCGGCCGGCCCCCCGCGTCATCGCGCCAGGCGCCGCCCGTCCACGGGGCCACCGAACAGCGGGGCCAGGAGGCACAGGTTCGCCGCCCCCACCACGATGAAGACCAGCCCGAGCAGCGTCAGCAGGAGCCACCACCCGCCCGCCGCGACCCCGATGAGCGCCAGAGCGACGCCCGCGAGAATCCGGATGCCGCGTCCCACGCCCGACGCCAAGAAGCGCACCAGCGACAAGGCCTTCAACCCCTTTCCCGCGGATGCCCGCTCCCCCCGTCCGCGCGCTGCCGCCACCCCACCATGTGCCTCTGCAGCTCCTGCAACAGCCGCTTCTCGGGCACCAGGCCCTCGATGCGCACGGCACCGTCGAAGGCCACGGTCAGCGGCACGCCGCGCACGAAATGGCGATCGGCCCACTCCGGGAACTCGGTCGCGTCGATCATGTCCGCCCGCACCGCCGGGCTGAGCAGCGCCATGTGGTGTGCGACCTGCACCATCCGCGGGCAGTACGGGCACGTGGGCGTCACGAACACCTCGAGGTGCACGGGCGTGGCGCCGAGCTCCAGGAGGTATGACGCCATCTCGGCGGACAGGCCGTGCTCGCCGCGCGCGGTCCGGGCAATGGCATCCAGAACGGAGTCGAACTCATAGCCCCCGGGGAACCCGTGGAAGCGGATGCCGTTATCGGGGCGGAGCGCCGCGTCCGGCGTCACCGCGAGGGCCGGCCCGCGCTCGATGCCATACGCCTCATACCGGGCCGCCCCGTCGGGATCGGCCCGATCCACCGCTACCGCTGAGACCTCGGGCACGACGCTGGCGATTTCCTCGGCCAGCCGCTCCACGGCCGCGCAGGTCTCACAGCCCTTCTCCGTGAAGCTGACGAGGGTCACGTTCCTCGGCAGGCCCTGCAGCCGCTGCGCCACGAAACTCGCCTCTCGCGGTCCCAGAAACGCCCGCTCGGTCCCCCGCATCCCGGCCACCCCCTCGCCGTATCCGCCACCAGTTTGCACGGCGGATGTCCAGACGAGAGCGGGCGCCGCGCTGTTTGCGTCCACGTTTCGTCCAGGCGGCCGCGGGCCAGGCGACGGGCGCCCCGCGCGAAGGCGCGCTGGGGTCGGCACGCCGGCGCATGCGGTCCGACGCCCGGCTAGGCGGAACCTGGACGGGGCCCGCGGAAGGCGTAGCCCACGCCCCGGTGCGTCTCGATGTAGCTCGCGGTGCCCGCCCGGTCGATCTTGGCGCGCAGGTTGGCGATCTGCAGGCGGAGCAGGTGGGAGTCGCCGCCGACGGACGAGCCCCAGACCCGCTGCAGAATCTGCTCGTGGGTGAAGGTCCGGCCGGGGCTGCCGACCAGCAGGGCCAAAACGCGGTACTCCGTCGGGGTGAGGTCCACGGGTCCTCCGCCCAGCGTCACCACGCGGCGGCGGAGGTCGACGCGCAGCGTTCCGTCGTCGAAGCCGGGACGGTCGCCCTCGCGACACGGCGCGGTGCGGCGGAGCACGGACGCGACGCGCGCCGCCAGCTCGGCCGGGGCCACCGGGAGCGTGACGTAATCGTCCGCGCAGCCGAGCCCCGCCACGCGCTCCTCCACGCTCGCGTCCTCGCCGAGGACCAGAATGGCCGGATCGCCCGTCGCGCGCAGCGTCCTGCATCGCTGCAGCGCCTCCGCCGCGTCCCCGTCCCGGAGGATCAGGACGGCGTCCGGCGGTGACGCGAACAGCGCGTCCAGCGCCGCGGACTCGTCCGCTGCGAAGCGCACGATGAATCCCGCGCGGGAGAGCGCCTCGGAGGCCAGCAGGGCCAGACGCCGGTGCCGGCCGACGACCACCACCTCGGCCGGGGCACCGGCCTGGATCCTGGAGCCGGCCGCGACCGACGGCTCCGCGGGCGCCATGCGGCATCCCCCCACCGCGTCCATTGTCCGCCGCCCCGGGACAAAGCGCCAGGGCCCATCCGGCGGGACGGACGGCCGGGGTGGGCGCGCGGTCCCACATGGCGGGACAGGCGGGCGCCGCCTCACGGGGGCCGGCGCGGACCCCTTGACCAGGTGCGGGTGGCGGCGGTCGCGGGCGCGCCAACGCTCCGTGCCGCCGTCCGGACAGGCGGCCCTGGCGCGCGCACGACGACGGCAGCGGGCGCCGTGCGGCCTCGGGCACACCCCCCCGCGGCGCAGCCGGACACGTGTCTTCGTGCCGCCGCGACCGGCTGGGCGGCAAAGGGGATGGCGACTGGACCGGGGAGACCGGTCCAGACGATCCACCGGCTGCCGGGGTTCAAACCCGCGTGGGCGCGGGGCCGGAACGCCGACCGCCCGCCGGGCGGGCGGCTGCGGATCGTCGTGAAAGGCACGATAATCGAAGGGTGATCTTCGACGGCGAGATCGGGCGCGTGGTCGCCTTCTTCGTCCGGGCGCGCCACGGATTCGAGGTCGAGCACGCCGGTGGCAAGGGCGCGTGCCCGGTACCGTACCGGGCACGCCAGGGAAGGGCGGGCAGTATCCGCCGGCGCCACCGGCGGTCGCGTGGGACGCCCGCACACCGCTGGACCGCTGCCCTGTCTACACCGCGGTCGGCCGGGCGGGACACGCGGCGATCGCAGCGGCTGCGGCAGCACCTGGCCACAACCTCCAACTCCCCGCGCAGGGCCTGTGCTTCCCAGGCCGCTCGGACAAGGGCCTCACGAAGGCCCCCATCCTCTTGGACCAAGAGGTGGCGCTCCCGGACGGTCCTCCCTCGGCCCGGGTCCAACGCGGCGGGCACCGCCCGGTCGGCCCCCGCCGACCGGGCCCGTTTCGCGGGCAGGCGCTCGATCCCCAGGCGCAGCGCCATGGGTCCTAGGGACACCACCATTCGGTTAAGCCACAATGCGGACGGTCTTCTCTGGAGGGAGGTTGGGCTGGGGAGACCGTTGGCCGGGGCGCTTGACGGGAAACTTCGACATCTTGCGCTTGCCTGCGCGAGGATTGGCGCGGAGACGTCGGCGAGAAAGGACCTCTCCGAGGATTTCGCGGATGATCGTTTGGTTTACACGCTGCAAATCATCGAGGGGAAAAAGCAGACTGGGCCGCGATTCGACGAACAACCACTTGCAGGGCGGTTATGAAGGAAAACGGGTCGGGGTCGATCTGAGCTTGGTCGGCCGCTGCGTACACCAGGGCGCGGACGTCGTAGTGCGCGAGAAAGTGGGCATAGATTTCCTGTCGGATGCCGTCGGGTGTTCTGCTACGCGGCACACGTCCGGACCCACGCAGATGCGTCTTCAATTGGGGCTGAATTTGCGGAGGTGGTCAGGACGGCTCGCCGGTTAGCAGGCGGATGGCCTGCATGGAGACGTCGGTCATCTGGTCGAGGATGGCCTGGAGGGCGCGGCGGTTGGCGACGCACTTCAGATAGACAGGCGCCTTTTGCGGGCTGAGGCGCACGCTGACGGTCTTTCCGGCGACTTTGCGTGTCCAGCGGTAGTACGGCCCGTGGAGCCGAGGCGGGTCGGCGTGGCAGCGGCAGCCCTTCTTGCCGCATGGCTCATACACCTCGAGCACGGTGCCCACGCAGATGAAGCCGATGTCGGCGAGCTGGTGCTTCAGGTTGTCGTAAGCCTGCCGGCACGCGTCCAACTCGTCCGCCAACTTGCCGTGCACCCCTTGCCCCGCCCGCATCCAGGAGTATGCTACTCCTGGATGCGTTGTCGTCAAGAGGGGGTCACCGCCGTCGCCGAGCACACAGCCCTCCGCCTGGTCTCCCGCTGGGTCGGCGCACTGCCTCTGGTCCATCCCATCCTCGACCGCCTCCACTTCGTCGACCTGCTGCAGCCCCGGTTCGGCGAGCCGGCCCCGCGCGAGAAGGTCCCGCCGGAACAGACGCTGGCCGTGCTCGTCCGCAACCTCGTCCTGGACCACCAGGCCATCTACGCCCAAGGCGACTGGGTCCGCCGCTGCGAGCCGCAGCTGCTCGGACTCGCCTCCGATGCCGCCGCCGGCTTGGACGACCGCGCGGGTCGCGCCCTGGACCGCCTCCTCGACGCCGACCGTGCCACCTTGCTCACCGCACTGGTGCTGCAGACGGTCCGGGCATTCGGCGTCCGGATGGACGAACTGCACGGCGATTCGACCAGCATCACAAGGACCGGTGGCCATTGTCGGCGCAGGCCTGGAGGTAGGCGATGTCCTGGGGAGGGCACGACCGGGCGGGAACCCGCAGGGGGACCGCGCCTGGGGGTGCCGGGTCAGGACCAGCGCACCCCGAACCGCCGCATGCCGCGGATCACCAGATTCCGGTTCCACTCGGCCGGGAGCGCGGGATCTGGCTCCAGCCGCGGGAAGCGGCGCAGGAGCGCCGCGAGGGCGATCTGGCCCTCCATGCGCGCGAGCGGCGCGCCGAGGCAGAAGTGGATTCCGCGGCCGAAGGCGAGGTGCGGGTTCGGGCGCCGCCCGACGTCGAGCCGCTCCGGGTCCGGCCACACCGTCTCATCGCGGTTGGCCGAGCCGATCACCGCCAGGACCCATTCGCCCTCGCGCACCGTGTGGCCGGCGATCTCCACGTCCTCAGAGGCCACGCGGCCGTCGAGGTGCACCGGCGGCTCGAAGCGCAGGAGTTCCTCGACGGCGTCGGGCACGAGTTCGGGTTGCCGCAGCAGCCGGGCCCATTGATCGCGCTGCCGGAGCAGGGCCCGGGTGCCCGTGCCGATGAGGTGCGTCGTCGTCTCGTGGCCGGCCGTCAGCAGGAGCATGCACATCGTGAGGACCTCGCCCGGGGTGAGGCGGTCGCCCGCTTCTTCGGCCTCCAGGAGGTCCGCGATGAGCCCCCCGGCCCCGGGCGAGCGCCGCCGCTCCCGCAGGAGCGCGTGGAAGTACTCCAGGAGCGCCACGCGCGCGGCCATCCCCGCGACGCGGACCTCCTCCGGCTGCGTCGAGTCGAGGAGCAGCACGACGTCCCGCGACCACTCCTGGAACCGGGGGCGGTCGCCCGGGGGGACCCCGAGCAGTTCCGCGATGACGATGGCCGGCAGCGGGCCCGCGAAGTCGCCGATGAGGTCCATGCGGCCGCGGCCGCGCGATTCCGCCGCGTCGAGGAGCTCGTCGGCCAGCGCCTCGATGCGCGGGCGCAGCGCGGCGACGGCGCCGGGGGTGAAGGCCCGGTTGACGAGGCCGCGCAGCCGCGTGTGGTCGGGCGGGTCGCGCATGAGCATGCTCGGGCGGAGCGGCGGCAGGTGCTCGTGTCCGGGTGGCGGAGGCATCTCCTGGGCGCCACCCCGGCCCTTGACCATGTGGCGGTCCGAGAGCACCTCGACCGCCGCCCCGTGGCCGACCGCCCACCAGTCCCCGTCGGGCTCGGGGCGGTGCATGGGGCCCTGGGCGCGGAGCCGCGCGTAGTGGGGGTAGGGGTCCGCCACGAATGCGGGCGACCGCACATCGATCGTGTCCACGCCCATCGCCGCGCCGCCTTTCCGCGCCGCCGCCCTCTTTATGACCGCGGTCACTTTACGCTCTGGCTTATACTACGCGCATCATGCGGGTGACGCAAGCCGAGCGGGCACGGACCCGGCAGGCCCTGATCCGGGCCGGCCTCGGCCTCTTCGCGGCCCAGGGCTTCGCGGCGACCACCGTCGACCAGGTGGCCGCCGCGGCTGGCGTCGCCAAGGGCACGCTGTACAACTACTTTCCGAGCAAGGAGGACGTGGCGCTGGCCGGGCTGGTCGCCGCGCTGGAGGACGTGCGGGCCGACCTGGGCTGCATCATCGCCCTGCCCGCGTTCGCCGAGCGCCTCCAGGCCGTGTTCGAGCGGCTCGGACAGGCGAGCGGAGGCAACCGCGAGCTCATCTGGCTATGGACCGTGGAGAATCTGCGCCGCGGCCGGTCCGAGGCGGCCTCCGCGCGCCTCGGCGACATCCTGGGACACCTGTGCGCGGACGCGCAGGCGCGCGGCGAGCTGCGCGCCGACCGCCCGGCGGCGGCCATGGCGCTGGACTTCCTCGGCCTCGTGCTCGCGCACATCGGGCGCTGGTACCACGCCGGGGAAGCGGCGGGGCTGGACGACGAACTCCGGCAGGCCTTCGCCGCCTACCTCGATGGGGCGCGCCGGGGCGTGGCGGGCGGGGCCTCGGCCCCGCCCGCGCCGGAGCAGTCTAGCGCACGGCCGTGACGTACGCCCAGGCCCCGCGCTGGGCGACGTGCGACGCTCCGGCGATCAGGCTGTCCCACTCCTGCCGCTCCTGCGGGCCCAGGTCCGCGCAGTAGAGCTCGCCCAGGGTGGGGCAGCGCGGCCGGGGCACCTGGGCGAGGATGCGGGCGAAGCGGTCGCTGGAAAACGGCTGCCGCCAGTCGGCGATCGAGGTCTGGACGGTCGTCTGGCCGAAGGCCGGGGGCGCGAAGGCACGGACGAGTGCGCCCCGGGCCAAGCGGAACGGCAGGGTGCGCCACCGCGCCGCCGCGCGGGCATGGGCGCGTGCCGCCCCGGCGGTGTGCGGGACCGGCAGGAGCGGGCGCTCGTGCGCGCTGAGCATCTCGAACGAGGCGAAGCGCCCGCCCGGGCGCAGGACGCGCGCGATCTCCGCCGCCACCGCGGGGAGGGCCTGCTCCGCGTACTGCAGCACGGCGCGGCAGACCACGACGTCGAACGTCGCCGGGGGGAAGGGCAGTGCGGCCATGTCGCCGCGGACGACCTCGCCCACCGCGCCCAGCGGGTGCGCCGCGAGCACGGCCCGCGCCTGGGCGCATAGGCCGTCGGAGACGTCCAGGGCGGCGACGCGCCCGCCCGCGCCCACCGTCTGGAGCAGGGCCGGCAGGAACTCGCCGGCCCCGCAGCCGATCTCCAGCACCGCTTCGCCGGCCGCGAGCGCCGTCTCCTGGAGCAGCCGCCCTCGAATGGCCGCCAGGAGGGCCGTGCCCTGGCGCGTCTCCTGCTCCGTCAGTCCCGTATACCGTTCGACCGCGAGCCATCGCTGCCACTCGTCCACGCCGACGCCTCCGAACTGGCGGAAGGACCACCGCGTGGAAGCGTCGACCAGCGCTGTGACGCCGCCGTGACCGGCGGGCCGGCGTGGCGCCGGCGTCCGCGGCCGGCCCACGTCAGAGCGGCGCGGTTTCCTCGGCGAGGCTGGGGTGGATGGCCGCGTTGATGCCGGCCGCGAGGACTTTGCTGAAGTCCTCCACGAGGACGTCCACCTCCTTCGGAGTGACCATCAGATCGCCCACGGCCGGGGCCAGGACCTGCGCGATCAGGTCGCGCTGCCCGTCCGCGAGCAGCCCGCGCAGGGCCTCGGCCGCCCGGGGGTCCTTCGAGCCGAGCCGCTCCGCGAGCAGCTCGATGGCGTCACCCGCGATGGTGGCGGCGTGCACCACGGTCGGCACGCCGACCGCGACCACGGGGACGCCCAGCGCGTCGCGGTCGATGCCGGCCCGGCGGTTCCCGACCCCGGATCCCGGCCGGATGCCCGTGTCGGCGACCTGGACGGTGCGGAGCATGCGCTCGATGCTGCGGGTGGCGAGCGCGTCCACCGCCAGGACGACGTCCGGCCGGATGCGGTCGACGATGCCGCGGATGACCTCGCCGGTCTCGATGCCCGTCAGGCCCAGGACACCGGGCGCCAGGGCCGCGACGGAGCGCAGCGTGCCCGACAGGTTGCGGGGTACCTGGCGGTCGAGATGGCGGGTGACGAGGAGGTTCTCGACCACGCGCGGGCCGATGGCGTCCGGCGTCGCATTCCAGTTGCCCAGCCCGACGACGAAGACGGAGCTATCGGGACCGAGGTCCAGCAGGCTGCGCAACTCGGCGCCGAGCAGCCGCGCCAGCCGCTCCTGCACGGCCGTGTCGCGGTCGCGCAAGCCGGGCGCATCCAGGGTGACGTAGGTGCCGCGCGGCTTGCCCACCAGGCGTTCGCCCGCCTCGGACACGACGCGCACCCGGCAGATCTCCACTCCGGCCTCCTGCCGGCGTTCCACCTCGACGCCGTCCGGAGACGGCGAGGCCGATCCCGCGTCTTCCTTCCCGCCGCGCGCGGTCCCGGGGACGGCCGGTTGCAGGGCATCGATGGCCAGGTCGCTCTGGACGGATCCGAGGTCCGGGCCACGCGGCGGCCGCGGAAGGCCCCCGCCGGGTGCGGCGCCCCCTCGGTGCCGCCGGGTCGGGCCGCCGGGCAGGTGCGACGGGCGCTCGCGCAAATGGGTGACCCCTGGCGATAGGGTGCGCGTCGCCGCGCCGCTCCTATGCGGCTCCGGCCGCTCCACGGGGCGCCCGCGGACGGGGAGGTGGCCGACCGTTGCGCGTGGCCGGGGGAAGGCTGGCCGGCCGGCCGATCGCGGCGCCGTCCGGGAGGTCCACCCGCCCCACCGGCGCCCTGGTGCGCAGCGCCCTGTTCGATGCCCTGGAGGGTCGATGGGGGGAGCGGCCGGGGCCCGTCCTCGACCTGTTCGCCGGGAGCGGGGCGCTCGGCGTGGAGGCCCTGTCGCGCGGCTGTCCGGAGTGCACGTTCGTCGAGCGCGACCCCTCCGCGCTGCGGGTGCTGCGGGGCAACATCCGCAGCCTGGGCCTGGGCGCGGTCGCCCGGGTGCTCGCCATGGACGCGTGGCGGGTCCTCGGGCCGGCCGGCGTGCCCGACGGCGCCCGCATGCGGCTCGTTCTGGCGGACCCGCCGTACCGGGACGGCGGCACCCCCGTGCTGGCGGCGCTGGCCCGCGCGCGCTGGCTGGCCCCGGATGCCCTCTGCGCGCTGGAGCACGCGTCCCGGGAGGAGATGCCCGAGCGGAGCGGAACACTGGAACTCGTCTGGCGTCGCGCTTACGGCGATAGCGCGTTGTCGGTTTATGCGGACCGGCGGGAGCCGCGGGGGGAAACCGGGTTTGCGGGCGGCCCTCGTGCCGGGGACCTTTGATCCGGTGACCCTCGGGCATCTCGACGTCATCGCGCGGGCCGCAACGATCTTTGAACCGCTCTACGTGACCGTGTTCGAGAACCTCGAGAAGAACCCGCTGTTCCCCGCGGCGGAGCGTGTGCAGATGCTGCGCGAAGCGACCGCGGATCTCCCGGGTGTGGTGGTCGAACACCACGGCGGCCTGCTCGCCGACTACGCGCGGGAGCGCGGCGTCCTGGTCGTGGTGCGCGGGCTGCGCGCGGTATCGGACTTCGAGTATGAGATGGCCATGGCGGAAATGAACAAGCAGTTGTTCGGAGAGCTGGAGACGCTCTTCATGATGACGCGCCCCGCCAACTCGTACCTGAGTTCCACGCTGGTCAAGGACGTGGCGCGCCGGGGAGGGGACGTCTCCCGGCTCGTTCCGCCGGGTGTCGCCGCCCGCCTGGCCGCTCGCGTACCCCCGAGCGCCTGACCCGGCGCGCGGGGCGGGGGACGGCGTCACGCCCGGGCAGGGGCGCCCGGCGGCCCCTTCGAATCCCGTGCGGGGCGGGCGACCGCGCATCGCCGGTCCGCGGCGGCCCGGCACCGGGGCCCGGCGCGTCGCGGGAAGGAGACGGATGCAGGCGTGGCGGATCAGGACCTTCTCGCGTTGGTCGACGAGCTCGAGGGCTTCCTCACGGAGTCCACCCGCATTCCGCTGACGGGCAAGATCCTCGTGGACGAGCAGGAGGTCTTCGAGATCGTGGACCGCCTGCGCCAGAGCATTCCCGAGGCGCTCCACCAGGCGCAGCGCCTCAACCGTGAGCGCGAGCGCCTGCTGCAACAGGCGCGCGAGGAAGGCGAGGCCTTCATCACCGAGTCCAAGACCTACGCGGAGAAGCTGACGCGGGAGTCGGTCATCGCCCAGCGCGCCCAGGAGGAGGCCGATCGGCTGGTCGAGGAGGCCCGCCGCGTCGGTCGGGAGATCCGGATGGGGGCCCGGGACTACGCCGAGGAGATGATGGCGCACCTGGAGGGCCACATGCAGAAGGCCCTCTCCGTGGTCCGCGCCGCGCGGGAGGAACTCGGGGCCGTGCAGGGCGCGGCCGGTGCGGAGGCGGCCGCCGCGGCCCAGGGCGGCCACGACTCCCCGCGCCACGAATCGCCGCAGCGCGCCGGTGCCGAGTCGCCGCAGCGGGGCGGTCGCTGACGCGCGGATGGCGGCGCGACCGTCATCCGGCGTGTCGCGGCGGGGCCTCGCGCGGCGCGGCGGGACAGCCGGTCGCCTCCCCCGCCGCGGCGGGACCCCGGCCGACGTCCACGGCGGGTGCCGGGGCGCCGTCGTCCCCCGGACGGAGCAGGCGCAGCAGCACCGCCACGACGGTGGGGTCGAACTGCGTGCCGGCCCCGGCCTGCAGGCGGCGCACGGCCTCGTCCAGCGGCAGCGCGCGCCGGTAGGGCCGATCGGAGGTCATGGCGTCGAAGGCGTCGGCCACGGCGATGATGCGGGCCTCGATCGGGATGTCGTTCTCGCCCTCCTGGGCGTCGAACTCCGTGTGGTGCGCGCGGATATGGGTCGCGAGCTCCCGCAGGTAGGGGGACTGCTCGAGCAGTTCTCCCCCGGCGCCGACGTGGCGCTCCATCCTTTCCCGCTCCGCGGCGTCGAGCGGTCCGGGCTTGACCAGCACCGCATCCGGGATCGCGAGCTTGCCGATGTCGTGGAGCAGGGCGGCGTCCCGCAGACGCTCAAGCTGCCGGTCCGCGAGCCCCAGCGTCCGTCCGATGCGGACGGCGTTCTCGGCGACGCGCCGGGAGTGCTCGGCCGTGTACTGGTCCTTGAAGGTGAGGGTCTGGGCGAGGACCTCCGCCATCTCGGAACGGAAGCGGTGGGCGTCCGCGTAGAGCTGGAAGGTGAAGCGCACGGCGAGCAGGAGCCCGCCGATCGCCACCAGGCCCCAGTTGTGCAGCTCGTCGTAGACCGCCAAGCCGATGAGGCCGATGAGGGCGAAGATGCCCTCGTTGACCCAGAACCGGGCCAGGAGGTCGAGGGCCGTGCGCGGGAGCGAGCTGCCGCTGCGGGCCCAGCGCAGGCCCGCGAGCAGGGCCACGTTGACGGCGGTGTACGTGACGGCCATCGCCAGGAACGGCAGCGCCAGGCTGGGCGTGAAGGTGGCCGGCGGCAGCCTGCCTCCCACCTTCAGATACACCCAGCCGGCCACCAGCGTCGTCGCGCCCAGGATGGCGCCGTTGACCGCGAGGTACCGGGGCCGTTCGCCCCGCTTCGCGTAGAATCCCGTGGCGATGGCCAAGCCGACGACCTTGACGCCGACCGCTGGCCACGGTCCGAGCAGCGCGACCGTGAGGTAGCTGACCAAGGTGCCGACGGAAACGACGATGGGCCCCGCGGCGACGCGCCACACGGCGAACGAGGCGGTCATGGCGACCAGCGCCAAGACCAGAATCACCGACGACAGGTCGGTGCGCGCGTAGCGCACCATCTGGGCCGTGCCGAAGAGGCAGAGGGCCCAAAACAGCACGGCCACCGCGTATGCCCACAGCATCCTGCTCCGCAGCAGCACGGCCACGCGCTCCTTCGCCGCTGTTCGCCCGGCCTCCGTGCCGCGCCGCGACCGCCGTCACGGGCCCCGGAGTCGCCAGGGGCGGCGGCGGCCGCGCTCCCGGACACGGACCTGGATCCCGGGGCCGCGACCAACAATCACCGGCCGAGAGGTGCGGGAACTAGGGGTCCATGAGGTCGGCACCTGCAGCGAGAGCCGCCGCAACGATGCCGAGCAAAACGAGGACAACACGGAGAACCTTCATGTCTCTCAGCCCCTCCCGTGATCGGGTTGGATCGGGGGGGCTTCGCTCCCAAAGCGCCGGGTTCTCCCGGGCATGTCCTGCTCGGCTCGGGTCCGGGTCGGCCGGTGTAAATCCAGTACGGGGGCTGCACCTGCGGCCGCACGATCCTGCACATTCCCCCCAATACCGGCGACTTTCGGCAGTCCCGCGCCACTTCCTTCCGCGTTGGGCGAGCGACGGGTCGAATTCTGTGGGGCCGCTCGCCCGGCGAGCAGGTGTGATCTGCCACCCCGGGCCCCGACCCGCGCGGTGACAGTCGGGGTGGGGCGTGGCACGATCGGCGGCGGGACGCCACGGGCCCTCCGGGCGGCGGGCGTCCCCGGGGAGGGGCGGGTGGCGGATGGTGCTGGCGGTGGCGGCGGAACTGATGGGCAGCGCCCGTGTCGAACAGCTGCTCCGTGGTGCGGGGCAGGCGGTCGGGATGGTGGAGCCGGAGCCGGAGGCCGTCCGGCGCGCGCTGACCGGGCCTCGGACGGTGGTGGTCCTGGACCTCACCGTGCCGCCCGCGGTGCGGGACGCCGTCTTTGCGGCGGCGGCCCGCGCGGGCAGCCCCGTGATCGCCTTCGGTCCCCACGTGGACGGGGAGGCCCTGGCGGCGGCGCGGCGCGGGGGCGCCGTCGAGGTGCTGACCCGGGGCGCGCTGGCGCACGGCCTCGTCCCCCTGGTCGCCAAGCACCTGGAGCGCCTGGGGGAGGCCCGGGACGGCATGCCCGAACGGCCCGGCACATAACGCTGGGCCCGGGCGTCGGGGGACGGGGTCCCGCGGCGCAAGGGGGATGCCGGCGGTGTGGGATCGGGCCAAGGTCGTCGCGGTCGCCGCCCTGGCGACCGTGCTGGCCTGCTGCCTCGTCTTCTATCCCGAATTGGCTTTCCAGGCCGCGGATCGCGGCCTGCGCATCTGGTGGTTCGTGGTGTTCCCGGCCCTGCTGCCCTTCTTCATCGCCGGCCAGGTGCTGATGGCGCTCGGAGCCGTCCACTTCCTCGGCGTGCTGTTGGAGGGCGCGATGCGTCCCCTGTTCAACGTGCCCGGGGTCGGGGCGTTCGTCGTCGCCATGGGCCTTGCCTCCGGGTACCCCATCGGCGCCGTCCTGACGGCCCGCCTCTGCAAGGAGGGCCAGTTGACCACGGCCGAGGCCGAGCGGCTGGTGAGCTTCTGCAACACCGCGGACCCCCTGTTCATGGCCGGCGCCGTCGCGGTGGGCATGTTCGCCAACCCGGCGCTGGGCGGCGCCATCATGGCCTGCCACTACCTGGCGGCGCTCGGCACCGGGCTGGTGATGCGCTTTCACCGCGCCTCCGATCGCCCGTCGGGCGGGGGAGGCCGAGGCGCCGCCGCCCCGCCCCGCCGCCTCCTGGCCCGCGCCGTGGACGCCCTGGTGGAGGCCCGTCGCCGCGACGGCCGGACCTTCGGCCAGGTCCTGGGCGACGCGGTCCGCGAGTCGGTGCAGACCCTGCTGGTCGTCGGCGGCTGCATCATCCTCTTTGCGGTGCTGATCGACGTCCTCGCCAAGGTCGGCGTGGTCGGTGCGGCCGGCTCGGCGTTCGCGTGGCTCCTGCATCCCCTCGGCGTCGATCGCGCGGCGGCCTCGGCGCTCGTCTCAGGGTTCTTCGAGATCACGATCGGGACCAAGGCCGCGAGCCAGGCGGCGGCGCCCCTCCTGACGCGCCTGGTGGTCGCCAACGCGATCATCGCCTGGAGCGGGCTCTCCGTCTTCGCCCAGGTCGCCGCCGTGATCCAGGGCACGGGGATCCGGCTCGGCCCGTACCTGGTGGCCCGAGTGCTCCAGGCCGTGCTCGCAGGCGCGCTCACGTTCTGGTTCTGGAATCCCGCCTGGACGGCGTCCGGCCGGACGGTGCCCGCGGCGGCCGGGGCCGGCGGCGCGGGGCCGCTGGGCCCCGGCCTGACGGCCTTCCTCCACCGCCTGTCGTTCGTGCGGGCGCTCGACGGCTCGGTGCTCCTCCTCGGGGTCGTCCTCGCGGCCGCCGTGGCGGGGACCGCCGTGGCGGCGGGGCGCGACGGCGTGCGCGTGGCCTTCGTTCGCCAGGCGGGGCGGTCGGGCCGGGCGTAGCCCCATGCCCTTGAGCGCCGCCGGGCCCGCCGCCGCGCCTTCCGTGTGTCCGGAGGATCGCCACCCGCCGTGAGCTCCCCCGCCCACGCGCCGCCCGCCCGAAATCCAACGGGCGCCCTTTCACACCTTTTCGTTGGCGTGTTTCAGAAATCGCTTGACGGAAGGAAGGGGAGGACGCGGCCGTCGCATGTGGGATTATGTGACCTTCACATGCAGGATCTTGTGGTTGGCATGTCAAAGCTCCCTCACCCAGCCTGGCCGC
>JAJYVV010000101.1 GCA_021791815.1 Bacillota bacterium
CCGATCCGGCGGCCGCCGGCCGCCTGCGCCGGGCCCTGCCCGCCGCGGCGCGGGCGGGGGCCGCCGCCATCCGCGCGCGGCCCGCGCTCTGGAGTCTCCTTGGGGCAGCGATCTTCGCCGGGGCGTCCTCGGAGGGCGCCGACCGGCTGTGGGCGGCCCACCTGCTGGGCGCCTACCGCCTGCCGGGCCTCGCCGGCCTGCCGCCCATCGCCTGGTTCGGCATCGTGGGCGCCGCGGGCGGCGTGCTCGGCTTCGCGGCCACGAGCCTCGCGGAACGCCTTGTGCGGGACGGCGACCCGCGCGCGGCGGGCAGGGCAGTCCTCGTCTGCACGGTCGCGCGCATGGCCGCGCTCCTGGCGTTCGCCCTGGCCCCCGGTTTCGGATGGGCGATGGGCAGCCTGCTCGCCATGGGCGCCGCGGCGGCGGCCCAGGCGCCGGTGCTCGCGGCGTGGCTGGCCGGGCTGATCGCGCCCGATGTGCGCGCCACCGTGCTTTCCATGGTGGGCCAGGCCGACGCGCTCGGGCAGACGGCGGGCGGTCCGGCGGTCGGCTGGATCGGCGCCCGGGTCTCGCTGCGCGCGGCCATGGCGGCGGCGGCCGTCCTCCTCGCCCCGGCCGTCGCCGCATACGGGCGCGCGGAGCGGCGCGAGGCGCTGGGGGGCCAGGACCGGTGATGCGGACGCCGTCACGGCGCCCGGGACAGGACGTCGGGGGGCGAAGGCGGTCCGCCCGCGCCTCCCCGGCGGAGGCGCCCCCTCAGGCGCGGGCCCCGCCGCCCGTGCGCCCGTCCTCCGCGATCGCGCTGGCGACCCGCCCCGCCGCCGCGGCGAGGGCCGCCGCCTGGCGCGCGTCGGAGGCCGGCACCTGGCCGTGGATGTAGCGGCGGCCCCGGAGGACGGACGCCACGGCGGCCACCAGCGACAGGCCGATCGAGATGTGGAAGGCGTCCCGCAGCCCGGCCATGAACGGCGCGGCGATGAGGTTCGGGAAGAAGTGCAGGGACAGGAGGTTGGCGCTCGCGCCGGCCGGCAGCGCGCCGAGGACGCTGGCCGGGAGCATGGAGCCGAGCGGGTTGTAGCCGAGGAAGGCCGCAAACAACGCCGCGGTCGGGGGCAGGTGGGACACGCCGGTGGCGGCGGGCGCGGGGAGCCCGGCGGCCGTCAGCCCGCTGAACAGCGCGCCCGGCAAACGCTGCGACAGCCCCACGATCACGATCGTGAAGAAGACACCCATGCTCAGCATCGTCGCCGCGTTCTGGAAGGTGGCCACCATGCCCGAGCCCACCCCGCGCTGCTCCGCGGGGAGGGAGTTCATGATCGCCGTGGTGTTGGGCGCGGAGAACATGCCCATGCCGATGCCCATGAACGCGATGACCGCGGCAAACGGCAGGAAGTGAAAGTCCGCGGGCAGCAAGGTCAGCAGCCAGAAGGCCACGGCCGTGATGCCCAGGCCGGCCGTCGCGAAGCCGCGGGCGCCCATGCGGTCGGACAGGGCGCCGCTGATCGGCCCCATCGCCAGGAACCCGGCCATGAGCGGGATCATGTCGATGCCCGCCCGCAGCGGCGTGTCCTGGAACGACACGCCGTGCAGCGGCAGCCAGATGCCCTGGAGCCAGATGATGAGCATGAACTGCAGGCCGCCACGCGCCAGCGAACCCAGGAAGCTGCTGACGTTGCCGGCGGTGAACATCCGGATGCGGAAGAGCTGGAGGCGGAACATCGGGTCGGCGACGCGGGTCTCCACCCCGACGAAGCCGAGGAGCAGCACCACGCCGGCGGCCAGGCACGCGACGACGAACGGGTTGCCCCAGCCCATGTCCGAGCTGCCGTACGGCAGCAGCCCGTACGTGACGCCGAGGAGCAGGGCCGTGACGCCGGCGGCGAACGTCAGGTTGCCCACGTAGTCGATGCGCTGGTGGGCGCGGATGGTCGCGGTTTCACGGAGCATGAGGTAGGCCCACACGGTGCCGATCAGGCCGAACGGCACGCTGACGAGGAAGATGCCGCGCCACCAGACGGCGGCGAGCAGCCCGCCGACGATGAGTCCGCCGAGGGACCCGCCGATGGCCGCGATCTGGTTGATGCCCATGGCCAGGCCGCGCTGCTGCGCGGGGAACGCGTCGGTCAGGATCGCCGCGCTGTTGGCGAACAGGAACGCGGCCCCCAGGCCCTGGATCAGCCGGAAGCCGATGAGCTCCAAGGCCGCCGTGTTCCCGTGCCCGGGCGTGATGAACAGCAGCACCGATCCGACGGTGAACACCGCGAACCCAGCGTTGTAGAGGCGGACCCGCCCGAACATGTCGGAGATGCGCCCGAACGTGACGAGGAAGACGCTCGTGACCACCATGTATCCGAGCAGAACCCAGAGGAGGTAGCCGACCTCTCCCGGGACGAGCGGGTTGATCTGGATCCCCCGGAAGATGGCGGGAAGCGAAATGAGGATGATGCTGCTGTTCAGGGCGGCCATCAGGACGCCCAGCGTCGTGTTGGACAACGCGATCCACTTGTAGTGCGGGCCGACCTCGCGCAGCGCCCGGGGGCGCGCGGCGGCGCCGGCCGTGCGGCTCCGCGTCGCAGGCGCCGCGGGACCAACCTCCTGCATCGGGACACCCTCCCTAGTGAAAGGGCTGCGCCATCGAGGCCGTGCGTTGGCGGCGACGGGGGCGGTGGGCGCGGCGAAGGCCGCCCGCCGAATATTACGCTCACCGAAGGAAGTCGGTCAATCGGGGACGGAAGGGCGCGCGGGCGGCCGCGTCGGTGTGGTCCGCTCGGACTGCGGGAGGCCGACCGCACGCTCCGTGCCCCGTGCGCGCGGCAACCTGGTGCGGCCGCGGCGCCGCGATGGCACGGAGCGACGTCTCGCGGGAGTCCGGGCTGCCACGGCCGACCGACCGGCGAGGCGGTGCGCGGAGACGACGGCGAACGCTTCCCGCCGCCCAGCGCCAAGACCAAGAGGTGCGGCTCGCCGCGGGAGCCTCGCGCCGACCGGCGTCCGGTCGGTGCGCGGCGGAAAGCCGGCAGCCAGCACCAGCGTCCGTGTCCGGTCGTTGCGGCGGGCCATTCGGGAACACCCACGCATGGGGCCGGCCGTGCCCTTGCCGCCGGAGGCGAGCGCCGACGGACGCGAACGCCACACGAAACATCAGGGGCCGCGCTCTCAGGAGCGATCGGAAGCACGCCAATCGAAACACGCCGGTGGGCACGGTGCCGTCGATCAGGACCAGCCTGGCGTGGCCGCTGGCCAGCTGCAACTGATCACGACCACACGGAGTCAGGCTGACCGCGATTCGTGGGACCGCCCGGCGGCCCTGGCGGCCCTGGCCTCTGGCGGCGCCGGTTGCGGCGGCAACTGGCCCACAGTTGCCGACCCTGCACGCCCCCATGCCGATTCCGTCGGCGCCGTCGAGCCCGGACGGAACCGGACCCCCGGCCCCTGCGGACTGGCCGCTCCCGCACCGCCCACGATGGCGGCGTAGCCGCCGCGGCGCTTGGGCCGGAGCTGACGTTCCGCCGAAGACGCCATGACGAATGCGGTGACCGACCGCGGCGCCGCCCCGCGCGCCGGCCTGGCGCGGGAGGGGCAGCGCGTCCGATCGGGAATCCTGCCGTGGCGTCGGGCCGCCTGCATCTCCGGTGCCCACGCCCCGCCATGGCGGATGATGGCAGGCATTGGCCCCGGGGCCCCGCCCGGGCGGAAGGCGCGTGCGTTGCCGGTGGACATCGGATATGAGTCGGAGTTGCGCGCCGCCGCGATGGGGTGGCTGAGTCGACGGAGTGCGGAGGCCGGCGGGTTCCGGCTGTTTGCGCGGCCGGAGTTGCTGGAAGGCTTCACGTTCGCGGGCAGACGCGTTCCGCTGGTGGCGACCCGGCAGGGCATCTGGAAACCGCGCGACCTGACGGCGGCGCTGTCCATCCTCACGGTCTTCACGCCCGCCGGGCAGAAGGCGCCCTACGCCGACGCCGTTGGCGCCGATGGTCTTGCGCGCTACGCGCACCGGGGGCAGAACGCGCAACACGCCGACAACCGGGCGCTGCGCGCGGCGTGGGAGTATCGGCTGCCCCTCATGTGGTTCATCGGGGTGGCGCCCGGGGTCTACGAGGCGATCCGACCCGTGTGGCTCATCGACGAAGAGCCCGCCGCGCGGGCTTTCGTGGTGGCCGTGGACCAGTCCCAGCGCTCCGCGGCGGTGGGTGATGCCACCAACCGCGCCTACGTGGAGCAGGTGACGAAGCAGCGCGTGCATCAGCCCGTGTTCCGGGCGCAGGTCATCTCCGCGTACGGAACGTGCGCGATCTGCCGGCTGAAGTACCCGTCGCTCCTCGACGCCGCCCACATCCTGCGCGACGGGCACCCCCGCGGAGACCCCGTGGTCCAGAACGGGTTGGCGCTCTGCAAGATCCACCATGCCGCGTTTGACCAGAACCTGATCGGGGTGCGCCCCGATCGGCTCGTGGTCGAGGTGCGGAAAGATGTCCGCCTGCAGAGCGACGGTCCGATGTTGCTCCATGGCCTCCAGGAAATGCAGGGGATACCCCTGGTCGTCCCGGCCTCCCGGCGGGCACGTCCGGACCCGACGCGGCTGGAGGAGCGGTGGGAGGAGTTCCGGCGCGCGGGTTGAGGCGCCAGCGGTCGTTGGCCGGTGCGCCATGGTCCCACCGGTGCAAGGCGCCAGCAAGTGCGGGCCCCTCCGTGAACCCGGACGTTGACCCCGCGGGTGAGGAGGCGACGCAATGGTTCCGCCCACCGACCGGTGCTTGGGCGCACCGGCCCGTACGCCCGGTGATCCTGCGGGACACGGCCGGGTTCCTGGAGGAGCTGCGCGCCCGCGCGACAGCGCGCCACCTCGATCCCACGGCCATGGCCGCCAGGCTCGCCGACCGGCGGCAGGCCGCCGACGCCCACCGTGCCGCCATGTGGAAGGCCGTGCTCGCCGACGACGTCCATCTGGCCGCGCTGCACGGGCGCCTTGCGGCCGTGCAGCGCGGGGGCTCACCGAGGCCGGCGGCGGCCGCTACTCCACCACCCACTTCGTGGACACCGGCGAGCGCGTCCTGCGCGGGTCGGGCGACCTCGGGGCCGGCGCGCGGGCCGGGCTCGGCCTGGAGGGGGCCGCCGGCGGAGCGGAGGCCCCCTTCGCCGGGCAGTTGAGCGGGGCGACGGTGGGCGCGGCGGTCCGCCGCGGCCTCGAAGGCTACGCCGCGCTCGCCGAGGCCCTCCGGGGGTGGATGCGCGACGACGCCGTCGCGCAGGCGCTGCCGCCCGAGGACGCGGCGTGGGCGGAGTTCACCTACGGGGAGGAGACGTACGACGAGATCGCCCACAAGGTCGCGGCCTTCCTGCGGACCGGCCGGACGCCGGCCGCCCTCTACTACCTCGACTGCCTGCTGCTCGTCACGGCCCGCATGAACCTCGGCAAGGTGCTGATGCTGCGCGCCGAGGGGAGCCCGCACATCCCGGCGCCGGAGGAGTTCCACTCCGCCCTGCGCGAGGGCGAGCCCGCCCTGTTCGAGGCATGGAGGCGGGCCCTGCGGCTCGGGGAATGGTCGGCCGCCGTCGGCCCGTGGGCTCTGGAGGCGGCGGCGAGCGGCCTGCTCGCGGCCGCGGAGGACCTGGTGCGCGCGGGGACGGCCTCCTGCGCCGACAGCCGCGCCGCATCCCACGCCACCATGTGATTCCGGGGGGTACGCCGAGCATGGACGAAGCACACGCCGCGCCCGCCGGCCTCTGGAAGAGATATGCCGGCCATTTCCGGATCGGGGCCGCGGTGAACCGCCGCACGCTCGACAGTCACGCGCGCCTGCTCGCCGAGCACTTCAACAGTATCACCGCCGAGAACGAGATGAAGTGGGGTTCCATCGAGCCGAACCCGGACGACTTCCGCTTCGAAGTGCCGGACCGAATGGCGGCGTTCGCGACGGCCCGCGGCATCGGTATCCGGGGCCACACCCTGGTGTGGCACAACCAGACGCCCGCCTGGGTCTTCAGCGGCGGCCGCATGGAGCTCGCGGAGCGGATGCGGCGGCACATCCAGGCCGTGGTGGGGCGGTATCGCGGACGGATCTACTGCTGGGACGTCGTCAACGAGGCCGTGGCCGATGCCGGCGGAGACCGCCTCCGCGCATCCCCTTGGCTGGAGGGCATGGGCGAGGACTACATCGCCCATGCCTTCCAGCTGGCGCACGGCGCGGACCCCGACGCGACCCTCTTCTACAACGACTACAACGAGACCGACCCGGGCAAGCGCGCCAAGATCCACGGCCTGGTCGGGGACCTGCGGCGCGAGGGCGTGCCGGTCCACGGGATCGGGCTCCAGGGGCACTGGCGGCTGGATGCGCCCAGCGCCCGGGACATCCGCGCGAGCCTGGACCTCTATGCATCGCTGGGCGTGCGCCTCCAGGTGACCGAGCTGGACGTGTCGGTGCACGCGGGGCGCGAGCCCGCGGCGGGCGCGGCCGAGCCGGCGCCGGAACTCCTGGAGCGGCAGGCCGAGCGCTACGCGGAGATCTTTGCGATCTTCCGGGAATACCGGGCGGTGATCGACGCGGTCACCCTCTGGGGGATCGCCGACGACGCCACGTGGCTCGACAACTTTCCCGTCCGGGGCCGAAAGGACTGGCCGCTCCTCTTCGACACCCACCACCGCCCCAAGCCGGCGTTCGCCGCCGTGGCCCGCGGCGTGGAGCCGGCGAGGTAGACCGGGCGCGGGCCGCCGCGGGCGCCCATTCCGGAGGGACACGCGCATGCCGGTCCACGTGGCACTGCTGCGTTCGGTGAATGTGGGTGGCCGCAGCCTGCCCAGCGCCGAACTGCGCGCGCTCTGCGCCGGCGTCGGGTTCGACCGCGTACGCACGTACATCCAGAGCGGGAACGTCGTGTTTGACGACCCGTCCGCGGAGGAGGAGCCCCTCCGCGCCCGCATCGAGGAGGCCCTCGCGGCCGCGGCCGGCTTTCCGGTGCCCGTGCTCCTGCGCAGCCCCGCCGACCTGCGGCACGTCGTCGATCGACAGCCGTTCGCGGCCCGCGGCGCCGCACCGCGTCAGTTGCACGTCAGCTTCTTGGCGGGACCGCCGGCCCCCGGGGGGGCCGATAGACTGGAGCGAGACGCGCTCCGCCACGCCCCGGACGAGTGCCGCCTGGGCGTTCGCGAGGTCTATCTGTACTGTCCGGACGGATACGGCCGGAGCAAGCTCACGCCCGCCTTTCTCGAGGCGCGCCTTCGCGTCCCGACGACCACGCGCAATTGGAACACGGTCCTGCAGCTGCTCGCCATGGCGGAGGCGTGAGGTCGGGGATGCCGCCGGGCGAACGCGTGGCCGCGGGCGGGCTCCGGACGCGAAGCCCCGCGGTCGGAAGGGAGGCGTGCGGCCGTGGTCCGCATCGACGAGGTGGCCGACGGCATCTACCGCCTGTCCTCGGCACCGGAGCAGTCGGGCGCGATCGGCTTCAATCAGTTCCTGATCGTGGACGACCGCCCGGCGCTGATCCACACGGGGACGTACCCGATGTACGAGGCCGTGCGCGCCGCCGTGGCCGAGGTCATCGACCCGGCCACCCTGCGCCACGTGGTCATCGGCCATTTCGAGGCCGCGGAGTGCGGCGGCATGGACCGGTTCGTCCAAGCCGCGCCGCGGGCCGCGCTGGTCTGCAGCGCCGTCGGCGCCCGGGTGAACCTGGCCGGATGGAACTGCGCCGGCGCGGTGCGGGGTGTGGAGGAAGGCGCCGTGATCGACCTCGGACGGCACCGCCTGTGCTTCCTGGAGACACCGCATGTCCACCACTGGGACTCGCTGATGGCCTTCGAGGAGACGACCGCGAGCCTCTTTCCGGCCGACCTGTTCATCCAGCCGCGCGACCAGCCGGCGGTGGTCCGCGAGGACTTGGGCCGGGAGATGTGCCGCTTCTATCAAGAAAGCGGCATCTTCGCGTCCGAGGGGCCGGTGCGCCGGGTGGTGGACCGGATCGAGGCGCTGCGGCCCGAGTGGATCCATCCGATGCACGGCGGGAGCCTGCCCGCGGCGGTCGTGGCGCCCTACGTGGCGGCCTTGCGGCTGGAGCCGTTCGCGTTCGACGGCAGGCTGATGGGGCGGCGGGTCCCCGGGGGTGGATGAGGAGCGCCGGGGACCGCGGCAGGGACCGTGGGCATCCTGCCGGCGCCCGGCGCGCGTGGTAGTCTGAAGGCCGCTGGTGGCGACGGGGAGGTGTTCGTCCTTCATGGAGGACGCGCTTGCGGCGTACTTGGCCCGCCGGAGAGACGTCCGGCTGGCGCTGTTGTTCGGGTCGCGCGTGCGCGGCGACGCGCGTCCCGACAGCGACGTGGATGTGGCCGTGCGGTTCGACGCGGGCACGGACCGCGGGGGCCTGGCGCATCCGCGGTTCGAGGTCGCCGCCGACCTCACGGGGCTGTGCGGGCGTACGGTCGACGTCGTCGACCTCGCGACCGCCCCGCCGGCGCTGGCCTTCGCGATCGCCGGCGAAGGCCGACTCCTGTTCGAGAAGTCCGAGGGACTGTGCGTGGAGTTCCGCGCCGGCGCCTACGACCGGTACTTCGACACCGCACCCCTGCGCCGGGTGCGCGAACGATACCTCTTGGAGGACATCCTCGGAAGGTGAACGAGCCGTATCGTCGCGACGCGATCATGAGCCGGCTCGACGCGCTGCGCCGCACCGTCGCGCGCTTGCGCGCCCATCAGGGCACCGCCCTCCCCGCATTCCTGGCGGATGAGGACGAGCAGTGGGTGGTCGAGCGCGGACTCCAGTTGGCGGCCGGAGCGGCGCTGGACATCTGCAGCCACCTGGCGGCCGCCCTGCGGCTCCCGGCCCCCGAGGACTACACGCAAGCCGTAGACCGCCTGGCCGAAGCCGGGATCCTCCCCGCGGCCTTCGCGCGGGAATTCCGCAAGATCGGCGGCTTCCGCAACGTACTGACGCACGCGTACCTGGACATCGATCCCCGCATCGTGCACCGGGTGCTCGTGGAGCACCTCGCGGAATATGAGGTCTTCGCCCGGCACGTCGCGGCGTTCCTCGACCGCGGCCAGCTGGGCCGCGGCGGCTGAACCGCGCTCCGGCCGGAGGCCACCGGCCACGAGCGGTGCCCAGGTCCTGCCGCGAGGGCGGAGTGATCGGCCCTACGCCGGGATGCCGTACCGCAGGTAGACGACGCCGCTGGCGAAGCGCCGCTCGTCGATCAGGTCCAGACGCAGGCGGCGCCGGTCGGGCAGCGCCCGCGTGCCCGCCACGAGCAGGATCGGCACGACGAAGAGGTGGATCTCGTCGACGACACCCGCCGCGATCGCCTGGCCGGCGAGCAGGGCGCCGCCCACGCTGATGTCCCGCGCCGCGCGGCTCTTCATCCGGCGGACGGCGGCGGGATCGAAGGCCCGCTCCAGACGCGTGCGGGCGCTGGTGACGTCCTTCAGCGTCGTGGAGTAGACAACCTTGTCCGCGGCTCGCCACAACTCCGCGAAGTCCGGCGTCCCCTGCGGCCCGCCGTCCGCCAGCGGTTGGCGTTCCCAGTACAGCATCGTCTCGTACATCCGGCGCCCGAACAGGAACGTGCCGACCGGCCGCAGGACGAGGTGGACGAACGCGTAGACCTCCGGGTCCGGCGCCGTCCAGTCGATGTTGCCGCTTCCGTCCGCCATGTAGCCGTCGAGCGACACGGTGGCCAGGTAGATGAGCTTCGCCATCGATGCCATCCTCCTTCCAACCATTGAACCCACGGCCGCCCGCGCCACGGAATCGGTCCTCCGGCGAGATCGCCGAGGCGTGGATCATTGGCGGCGCCGCACCCGGTCCCTCCTGCGCGCGGTCGCGGCCGGCCGCCTGCCGCCAGCGCACCGCGCCTACGCCTGCCGGGCGCGGTCGACCACCGCGCCGACCACGTCGCATGCCGCCCTTCCGTCGGCGACGCCGAATGCCGCGGCGGCGTCCCCCCGCCGCCAGGCCCGCGCCCGGGCGAGGAGCGCGATGTAGCGCGGGCACACCGTTGCCGTGTGCGCGGCCTCGGCGGTCTTGGAGATGAGCTCGCCATGCCGATCGCGGGGTGGAGGCATCCGGGACGAAGCAGGGCCCAACACACCGACTTGGCCGGGACCGGTCCTCCGGGCGCGCCTGCCGTCCCCGGGCGCGGGCCGCCCACGGCCACCGGTACGAGGCGAGGTTTCTGCGAGTCGGGTCGCGCAGCCACGCCGGCTCCCGCCCACGCACGGCGACCGCATCGCGGTCCAGCATCGCCCCAGGCCCCCGGGTCCCCTGCGTGGCCGGCCTGGTGGAAGACGCCGCCCACGACATGGGGACTGCCCGGACCCGCCGCCCCTCTCCGGCCCACCGTCCTGCGCGGCGCATCGACGGTGTACAGGTGGGGCCGATCCCCGGCCGCGGCGTGTGCCGCGCGGAGGGCCGCGAGCGCCTCGCGGCCCAGTGCGCCCGCGGTGACGGTCACCACGTCGAGGTCGCTCCGGCCGGGCCGCCGCCGAGCACCGTCGGCAGCGCTCCGTCGAGCAGGGCGAGGTAGCGGTCCAGCGCCGTCCGCGCATCGGCCGGGAGAACCGCGGGGCGGCGCGTTGCGGCTCTCCGGAAGCGCCGCCCCGGGGCGGAGCCGGGCCAGAGCCGACTCCAGGGACCCGCCGCGCTGCGCCCGCAGGTGATCCAGGCGCGGGGGCACGCGGAAGTGGGGCTGGATGCCGTGCATCGGCGAAGGCCCGCCGCCGTGGGGCGAACACAACAGCGTGGCGCCGGAGCCCACCTCGATGCGCCGTCTCCACCCGCAGGCGCCGCTGGTCGGCGTGCCGACCGGCCAACGTACCCCGTGGCGTCCATCCGGACACGAAGTGCGCGCGCGCGGAGGCGCACGCCTCGTCGATCAGGACCGCGACGTGCCCCTCATAGCGCCAGGGTGCGCGGGTCGGCCACTGCTCCACGGTGCGCCGGAACAGGTCCGTTCCCGGCTCGCGCCAGCACGAGGCGCCGCGGACGACCGGCGCGGCGATGATCCGGCCGGTGCAGGCGGCGGCGGGGCGGTCGAGTCCGCCGCCGTTGCCGCGGACGCCTGCCACCAGGTACGGCAGGCTCCGCGGCCGCTCCAACTCGCCGTCGACGCGCGCGGTGAGGGCGTGCGGCTGGAGGCCGCCGCCCCCGGCGGCGATCCGCCGCAACGCGGCATCGCCCCCGGGCAGCGCCTGCAGGTGCACGATCGCCTCGGGCCCCGCGTGGCGCGCCGGGGGCCCGGGCCTCCGGAACGCCGCCTCGCCACGCTCGCCGCGCAGCACGGCGGTGCTCCCCGGACCGGCGAGCAAGCGGTGGCAGGCCGAGCGCCGCCCGTCGCCCCCTGGGAAAGGGGGCACACCGCCGCGAGGGCGTCCGCTGCGGGCACCCCGTCGCCGTCCAGGACCCGATCGCCCACGCGGAGGCCCGACAGGCCACCCTCCACCCAGCCGAGCCGGACGTCCGGCACCGTGAAAACGGGCCTGCCGGGCCATTGGAGCCGCGTGTGGCAGTCGTGGAGGCGCAAGACCAACTCGTCGATGATCGGCCACGCCCCGAGCCAGGCATCACCGACCGCCCCGGCATACTCCAGCATCGGGCAGTGGTCACGGACGGCCAGTCACACCTCCTCGAGGGCCGCCCCCGGACGCAGGGGCGCGCCGACCGCCCCACCCCCCAAGGATCTCCCGCGCGCCCATGCGCACGGACGGCCGGCGTGCTGGTCGGCATGGTCGAGGGGTGGACCGCCCCGCGGCCCGAGGGGCCGGTGCGTGTCGGGCCGGGCGGCACCCGCCCGCGGGCGCGGCCGCCGCGCGGCGTCCCGTCGCGCCCGTGGCCCCGGGGGATTCAGCGCGGCGGGCGGCGGCTGCCGCGACCGCGTCCGCCCCCGCCCGCCGGGTGTATGCCCACGGCGCCGGTGCCCGGGTATCTGGCGGCGCCGCCGGAGCGGAGCCCGAGGCGGGGCTGGCGCGATCGTCCGTCGGCATGGCTGAGGCCAGGGTTGGCCCGCCGCCGCGGGTGGACAGGCTCTCCCTCCCATGGGATGCTCGTGGCGGGAGGGGGTTGCCCCGGTGCGGGTGCTCCACACGGCCGACTGGCACCTCGGCCGCGCGCTGGAGGGCCGCCCCCGCCTCGACGAGCAGGCGGCGGTCCTGGACGAACTCTGCGATCTGGCCGACCAGGAGGCGGTGGACCTCGTCCTGGTCGCCGGGGACGTCTACGATTCGGTGAACCCGCCCGCCGCGGCGGAGGAACTGTTCTACGCCACGCTGGAGCGCCTGTCCGCCGGGGCGCGGGGCCGGCCTTCGGCGTCGCCGCGGCCCCGACCCGTCGTCGTCATCGCCGGCAACCACGACAACCCTGACCGCCTGGGCGCGGCCGGACCCCTCGCCTCCCGGCACGGCATCGCCCTGGTCGGCCTCCCGGGCGCGGCCCCGGGCGAACCCGCCCCCGGGCCGGGCGCCCCGCCCGTCTTCCGTTCCGGCCCGGGCTGGGTCGAGGTCGCCGCCCCCGGCTGCCCCCACGAGGCGGTCGTCCTCACCCTGCCCTACCCGTCCGAGGCGCGGCTCGGCCGCGCCCTGCGGGAGGGTCTGCCCCTTGACGACCGGGAACTGCAGCCGGCGTACTCCGACCAGGTCGCCCGCCTTCTGGGCGCCGCCGCCGGGCGTCTGCGCCCCGGCGCGGTGCGCCTCGTCGTCGCGCACCTCTTCGCCGCCGGCGGCCTGCCCTCGGACTCCGAGCGCCCCATCCAGGTGGGAGGCGCGTACACCGTCTCCACCGGGGCCTTCCCTGCGGCCGCCCAGTACGCGGCGCTCGGGCACCTGCACCGCCCCCAGGCCATCCCCGGCCCCGTCCCCATCCGCTACTGCGGCAGCCCCCTCGCCTACAGCTTCTCCGAGGCCGGCCAGACCAAGGGGGCGGTCGTCGTGGACCTGGCCCCCGACCGCCCAGCCGAGGTGCGGGAGGTCGCCCTCACGCGGGGCCGACCGCTGGTGGTCTGGCGCGCCGCGGGGGGGCTCCCCCAGGTTCGGGCGTGGGCGGAGGCCGGCCGCGACCGGGGCGCCTGGATCGACCTCGAGCTGCACGTGGACCGGCCCCTGGGGCCGGCCGAACTCCAGCTCCTCCGCGGGCTGCCGGCGGAGTTCGTCCACATCCGGCCCGTCCTGCCGGCCGCGGAGGGCACACCGGAGCCCGAGGCCCGCCGCGGTCTGCCGGTGGACGAACTGTTCGGCATGTTCTACCGACGCGTCCGCGGGGGCGACCCGCCGGCCACGGTCGCGCGCCTCTTCGCCGCCCTCGCCGCCGAGGAGGCCCTGCCGGCTGCGGCCGCCGATCCAGCCGTCGCGGCCGAGGAGGCGGTCCGCCCGTGATCCCCCTCCGACTCCGTCTGGCGGGTCTCCACAGCTTCCGCCAGGAGGCCTCCCTCGACTTCGCCGACGTCCTCGGGCACGGGGTCTTCGGCATCTTCGGCCCCACCGGCAGCGGCAAGTCGACCGTCCTGGACGCGATCACCCTGGCGCTGTATGGGCGGGTGGAGCGGGCGCCGGGAGGGATGCAGGGCATCTGCAACCAGGCCGAGGACAGGGTCGAGGTGGACTTCGCCTTCGCCCTCGAGTCCGGCGGCGTCCGCCGCGAGTTCCGCGCCCAGCGCAGCTACGCCCGACAGTCGGGCGGGGACGGCCTCCGCACGGCCCGCTGCCGCCTGTCCGAGGTGGGCCCGGATGGCGCCGTCCGCGTCCTGGCCGAGAAGGAACGGGACGTGACCCGCCTCGTGGCCGAGACCCTCGGGCTTGAGGCCGCCGATTTCACGCGCGCCGTGGTCCTGCCGCAGGGACGCTTCGCCGAGTTCCTCGGCCTGGCCGGAGCGGAACGGCGCCGCATGCTCCAGCGCCTCTTCGACCTGGAGCGCTACGGCGACGCCCTAGCGACCCGCGTACGGCAGGAGCTGGAGGCGGTCCAGGGCGCCCTTGCGGCCGCGGCCGCGGAGCAGGCCGGGTTGGGCGACGCGTCGGCCGGCGCGCTCCGCGCGGCGGAGGAGCGGCACGACGCGGCCGGGCGGGAGGCGTCCGCGGCCGGCGCGGCCCTCCGCGCAGCGCGCGCCGAGGCCGAGGAACAGGCCCGGGTCTGGGCCTGGCAGGCCGAACTCGTACCGATCGGCCAGGGCGAGGAGCGCCTTGCCGCGGAGGAGGCGGACGTGCGCCGGGCCGAGGGCGAGGCCCGGGCGGCGGAGCGGGCGGAGGCCGTCCGGCCCCTCCTCCAGGCGGCGGCGGAGGCGCGCGCGGCGGCCGAGGCCTGCGCGC
>JAJYVV010000102.1 GCA_021791815.1 Bacillota bacterium
CGGCCTCGAAGCGCGCGCGGAGCGCGCGGGCTTGGTCCGCCCGCTCCTCCCCGGCCCGGTGGAACCATTTGAGGACGACGGAGGCGTCCAGTACGGCCTCGGTCATCGGCGATTGCGCTCCTCGCGGATGGCGGCGGTGGAGTCCCCTGCCGGACTCCCGGCGAACAGCGCCTCCAGCCCGGCCAAGGCCTCCCGTGCGGCCGGCGCGGCCCCGGGGCCCGTCTCGCGGGCGACATCGCGGGCGGCGAGCTGCGCGAGGTAGGCGCTGCGGGAGACCCCGTTCCTGCGGGCGCGCCGGTCGATCTGGCGGAGGAGGCTATCCTCCAAGGAGACCAGTACCTTGACCATGTCTGCAGTATATCCTAGATATCCATCCGCGGCGAAGGGGCCCGGGGCCGGTCAGCCCCAGAGCAGGACGCACGTCGAGTACGCGGTGGCCCATGCCTGTGCCGCGGTCGCCCCCGCCGTCCGGTAGCCCGAGAGCTCTGGTGCCCAGTCACTCCTCGTGGGCGGCAGCCCCGCCGGAACGACGGCGGGCCATGCGCGTGGCGTGGCCGTGGGCGACCGGTAGCCATACCGCACCCGTACCATGGGCGTCGTGCCCGGTCCGTCGCGGCCCGCCGGCGGCGCATCACAGACCAGTGCCCACACCGGCCGCTCCGTCTCCGCCACGAACCAGCGCAGCGCCGACTCGAACGAGGCCCCGGCCATGTCCGCCAGCTCATGCACCCGTTCGATGGACGGCGGCTCGGCGTCCACCCACCCGTCGGGGACCGGGCCGAAGCGCAGCACCGTGGCGAAGGCGTTGGCCTCCGCCTCCATCCTGCGGCGGACGCGCGGATCGAGGTCGAAGATGGAGCAGCGATAGAGCAATGCCTTGTGCTCGGGCAGCCGGTGGTGGCCGCACTCGTGCAGCACCACGTGCGCCTCGGCGTGGGGGCCGAGGCCCCTCCGCACGACGATCAGGCGCTCCGGCACGAGCAGCAGGCCCCGCACCCGTTGAGGCAGGGCCTCCTGGCGAATCTCCAGCCCGAGGTGCCGCCGCACGGCGCCGGCATCCAGCGGCAGGGGGAAGCCGAGGTCGATCAGCAGGTCGTAGGCCGCATCCTCCGCCGCGCTACGGCCGGTCCGGGGCCTCCGCACGGCTCCGCCCCCGCATCCGCCGGATCAGCGCCTCCACCTGGCGCCGCTCCTCGTCCGTCAGGCCTTCCGCCGCGGCGGCGGCGACCCTGCTCAGTGGATCGGCGTTCGCATCGCTGACGTGAAGCCCCGGCGCCATGGCCAGGACCTCCTCCTCCGCTGCCCCGAGGTGCCGAGCCAGCGCCCGCAGGTGCTGCGAGGCCACTTCGTCCGCCGTCCCTTCCTGGATCTGCAGCAGGACGGGCAGCGGCACCTGCGTCGCGTCCGCGAGCGCCCGCACCGACGTCCGCCGCTCGACCAGGCGCTCCCGCAGCCAGCGGGCCAGCGGCGGGGAACTGGCCGGGCGGGGCGGCGCCGGGTCGTCCGTGCGGCCGATCAGGTAGTCGACGGAGACCTCAAAGTGGTCGCCAAGGGCCGCGAGCATCTCCCAGTCCGGTTTCACCCGCCCGCTCTCCCAGCCCCAGACCGTGCGCTGGCCGACGCCCAGCGCCTGGCCCAGGGCGGTCTGGGTCTCGCCCGTCGCCGTGCGCAGCAGCCGGAGCCGGGTCTGGAGCGCCGCCACCCCCGCCACCCCCCGCGCGCCCTGTCCCACCGGGGAGTATACGGCTTGTTCGTCTCTATTGACATGCTTACCCTGATATACTACAAAAGAATCGTAGTCTAAGCAGAGACGTAGGTTGTCGTCATGGGGGCGACCGGCATGGACGAACCGGCGGCGACCCGGGAAGCGGCGGAAAAGAGCGCAAAACCCGGCCGGCCCGGCCGGCCGCGGGACGCCGAGGTGGATGGGGCGGTGGCCGCCTACGCGCGGCGCTGCGCCGAGCTGCTGCCGGAGGGGGCCCTGGATCCCGCGTACGCGGCCGCGTCGCGGCACGCCGCGTTCGAGGCGGCGATCGCCGCGGCCAGCCACGCGGGCCTGCGCTCGGCGGTGATCAGCCGCTGCCGGCGGGAGGGCCTGCCCCTGCCGCCGCGTGGCCGCCGCAGCCGCGAGGTCGCCGTCATCGAGGCGGTGCTGGTCGCGGTCTGGCATCTGGAGGCCGGGCCGGAAGGGGCGCCGCGGGTGGTCATGCTTGGCCATCGCCACCGGACGCTGCTGCCCGAGCATCCCAGCCCCGCCCAGCTGCTCGTCTGGCGCGAGCGCGCGGCTGTGCGGCGCATCAACGCCCTGCCGCCGGAGGAGCGCCGTGCCGCCGTCCTGCGCCTCGCCGCTCGCGCCCCCCGCCCCGCGTGACGATCTCCGGAGCGAAGGCCCATGCACCTGGCGGCCCCTCCGGATGGGGGGCCGCTTCCATATCCCCCGCCGGGGAGGGACGGACCGTGACCGAGCTGCCCTTTGTCGCGGAGGCCGAGCCCGCCCGGGCCGCCGCCTTCCACTACCTGCGCGCGGGCCTGCATCCCCTGCCCGTCTGCCGCCCGGTCCCGGGGGCGCCCGGGGGATGCGGCTGCCCGTGGCACCGGGATCTGCCTGGTCACGCCGCGGGCAAGACCCCGTGCCTGGGCTCCGGGGACCTGCGGCGGGCGCTCGAGGGCGGCCCGCCCGCCCGCGACCCGGGCACATGGCCGTGGGAGGGGGCCAACGTGGCCCTCGCGCTGCGGCCCTCCGGCCTCGCCGTGCTGGACCTGGACGGGCCCAAGGCGGCGGCGGAGGCGGCCGCCCTCGGCCTGCCGCCCAGCGCCGGGGTGGTCCGCGGGGACCACGCCCACCGCTACTACCGCCTGCCCGCCGGCGTCCCGGCCGCCCGGGCGGTGCGCCGCGGCGCCAGCGGGCGCATCGACGTCCTGGCCGCGGGCTACGTGGTGGCCCCGCCGTCGCGGCACGTCTCGGGGGAGCGCTACGCGCTCCGGTGCCCCGGCCCCATCGCGCCCCTGCCCGGTTGGGCCGTGGAGCTCCTGCGCCGTGCCTCGGAGCACGTGCGGCCGGCATCCGCGTTGCCCGAGGGGCCGCCCCCGCCCGAGGTGCTGGGGGCGCTGCGGACCTGCCGCGTCCCGGCCTGGGTGCTGGAGCGCATCCAGGCGGGGGATGGCACCGGCGACCGCAGCCGCACCGACTGGTCGGTGACGCGGGCGCTGGTGGAGCGCGGCGTGCCCGACCCGGTGATCGCCGCGATCTACCGCAACCCGGAGTGGCGGATCGGTGCCAAGTACCGCGAGCGCCGGGACCCCGACCGCTATCTCGGCGCCATGCTTTGCCGCCATCACGCCGAGATCGGGGCCCGCTCCGGCCCCGAGCGCTGAAGGAAGGGACGCGGCCGTGGACGAGCTGCTGCCGCTCCGCGACTACCAGCGGGACGCCCTGGCCGCGATCGAGGCGGCCGCGGCCCAAGGATGCCGCCGCCAGCTGGTGCTCCTGCCCGCCGGGTCGGGCCGGTCGGTGGTGGCGGCCCACCTGCTGGCGCGCCGCCTCGGAGGCGGCCGCGCCCTGGTGCTGGCGCACCGCGAGGACCTGCTTTGCCGCGCGGAGGAACGCCTGCGCGCGGCCTGGCCCGGGGCGCCGCTGGGCCGGATGGCGGAGGGTCCGGAGCCCGCGGCGCGCATCGTGCTCGGGTGCATCCAGGCCCTGGGACGCCCGGGGGCAGTGGGGTGCATCCTCGGTACTGGCTCCGAGCTGCAACTGGTTGTGACCCTGGAGGCCCAGCGCGCCTCGGCCGCGAGTCAGCGGGCCGTGCAGGAGGCCCTTGGCTGCGGCGCGCCGTCCGGGCCGCTGCACGTGGGCTTCGCCGCCGCCTGCCGGTCCGGGGGGCCGGCCCTGGGCCAGGCCTTCGACCGGGTCGTCTTCGCGCTGGGTGTGGAGGACCTGGTCTCCGCGGGCTGGCTCGTGCCCGTGCGCCTGCGGGCGCTGGAGGACGGGGGGGAGGGCGATGCTGCCGAGCGGGTCGCCCGGGCCTGGCTCCGGGAGGCGGGATCGCGCCCGACCCTGGCCCTCGCACCCTCGCCGGCGGTTGGGGAGGCCCTCTGCGCGGCTGTGAACCGCCTGGCCGGGCTCCCGTGTGCGGCGGCCGTCGGCGAGCGCACCCGCGCCGGGCGCCGCGCACGGCTGACCTCGGCCTTGGCCTCGGGCGAGCTGCGCCTGCTCGCCACCGCGAGTGGCGGGGTGGAGGGGCTGGACGTGCCGGCCGTCTCCTGCCTGCTGCTCCTGCGGCGCTTCCGCTCCGATGCGGCCTTCGCCCGGGCCGTCGGCCGATGCCTGCGGCCCTGGCCGCCGGAGAAGGCGGACTGCCTGGTGCTCGATTGGGCGGGGTCGGCCGCCCGGCGCACCCTGCACCCGCCCGTGGCCCTCTTCGGACCCCGGCGGCGGGCCCCCGGGCCGCAGCATCCCGCCGGCGGGGACTCCGGGGTGCCGACCACTCCCCGGCCGCACCCGGCCCCCCGCGCCGAGGCACCGGGCCGTCCCGGCCTGGCCTGGGCGCAGGTCGCGCCGGGGGTGTTCCTCCTCGGCCTGCCGCCCGTCCGGAGCCCAGAAGGACCTGTGGTTGCCCGCGATTTGGTGGTGCGGCGGTTGGCGGGCGGGTCCTGGGCCGCGGAGGAGAGGAGCCGGCCCGCGGGGGTCGGCCGGGGGGCGTCCGTGAGGCGCCTCTGGACCAGCGTCCCCGGCTCGTCCCTCGGCCGGGCCACGGCCTTTGGTGCCGCAGAGACCGCCCTCGCCTCCGACCCGGCGGCCCACCGCTTCGCCTCGGCCTCCGCGGCCTGGAGGCGGCCGAACGCGAAGGCCTCGCCCGCCCAGGTGGAACTGCTGGGGCAGCTCGGGGCGGAGGCTCCGGATGGCCTGGACCGGGCCTCGGCCGCGGAGCGCATCGCGGTGGCGTTGGCCCGGCGCCGCCTGGTTCGGGAGATCCGCGAGGCATCGCGGGACGAAGGGAGGTGATCCCCATGCGCGATCCCCATGGCCCGGGCGAGCGCGCGGCCTTCCCGCGACGGTGTGCTCGCCGAGTACCGGCTCTTGCCCGCCGCGGTCCGGCGGGCAACCGAACTGGGCATCCCCGTGGCCCCGCGCTACCTGCCCGGGGCGGAAGCCGGCTGCAACGGTCCGGAGGCGGCCCGGGCCATTTGTCGCCGCGCGGGTGGAGTATCTGGCGGGCGACCTGGCCGGGGCGCTCGACGAGCGGGCCGCGGCCCGCGGGGAGCCGGAGCGCTGATCGAGCGCAGCGAGGTGACTTCACCGTGGCCGACGCCTCTCGCGTGCCTCTGTCCACCGCTTGACCTGGGCCGGGTTGCTGCGCACGGTCCGGATGGGCTCCCAGGTCCGCGTCCCCGCCCCCCCATGGCGGATGACCTCCGCGCCGCCGGCGCCGGCCGGTAGGCCCCTGGCGACCCGATCCCAGCGGGAAGGCCAAAAAAACAGGATAAGCGGCCGCACCCCGCGGCGCAGGCAGAGCCTGCGCGGGGCCTGGGGCCGTAAGGCCGCTCCCCGGTGCAGCCCCGGTGCCGCCCCCACGGGGGCCGGTGCGGCGCGCCGCCGGGTGCGGCCGGGCCGGGCCCGGGCCGCGGTGCGCGGCGGACGAGAGAGCGCGAGGGAAGGAAGGGATGCGCGGTGGCCGAGCACGGGATCACCGTGCGGTACGACGACGAGGACTACGAGGCCCTGCGCCTGGAGGCGGCCCGCCGGCGCCTGCCGCTGGCGGAGGTCGTGCGCCAGGCGGTCTCCGAGCACCTGGCCCGGCGGAGCATCGCCCGGGCCGTGCCGCTGCTGGATGCGACCTTCGGCAAGCACGTCGACCGGCTGGCGGCGATCACCGCCAAGGCCTTCGTCGCCGCGGACATGGCCTCGTGGCAGGCCCGCGCCCTGGTCGCCGCCCTGGTGCCCGACCAGAACCCGGGTGAGGTGATGCGCGAGGCCCGGCTGCGGGCCCTGGTCGACCTGCGCCAGGCCGGGACGGACTTCGGCCTCGACGAGGAGGCCTACCCGGAGGACCGGGGGGAGGGGTAGGGCGTGCGCCTGTCCGCGCCGGTCGTCTTCCGCCTGCGCTGGGCATCCGGCCCCGGGGCCGGCCGGCGCGGCGGCATCCACGCCCGCTACATCGCCACGCGGCCGGGCGCCGCCCGCGGCGAGGAGCCTGCCGACCCCCTGGTCCACGCCCGCTACCTGGACGAGCGCCCGGGCAGCACGGGGCTCTTCGGGCCGGACCCGGGCCGGCCGCCGGAACTCGGCCACATCCAGGGCGGGGTGCGGGCGGCACCCTGGCACTGGCAGATGGTCCTGAGCCTGCGCGAGGACGACGCCCGGATGCTCGGCCTGGGAAGCCCCGCCGACTGGCGGGACCTGGCGCGGCGCGTCCTGCCGCAGGCCGCGGCGGCGCTGGGCCTGCCGCCGGAGGCACTCCGCTGGGCGGCCGCCGTGCACCACAGGGCCGGGCACCCGCACGTCCACGTCCTGGCCTGGCTGCCGCCCGGGGGCCCGGCACGGGCCCCGGCCTGGAGCCGGGCGGAGCTGCGCGCCGTGCGCCGGATCGTGGTCCGGGAGACCTACGGGCCTCTGCGGGTCCAGGCGGTGGCCCAGAAGACCGCCGAGCGGGACTTCTTGCTGTCTGCCGGCCGGCTGAACCTCGCCGCCCTGCGCCGGGCGGCGCTGGAGGCCCAGGCCGAGGCGCCGGGCCCCGGCCGGCTGCCGCCGGCCTTCCCCCGGGCCGACCTGCGGGCCCTGGCCCGCAGGGTGGAGGCCCTGCACGCGGAGCTTCCCACCCGGGGCCAGGTCCGCCTCGCCTATATGCCCCCCGACGTGCGGGCGGCGGCCCGGGGGTGCGCCTGCTGGATCCTGGAGCGGCCGCAGATGGCCCCGGCGCTCTCGGCCATGGAGGCCGCCGTGCGCGACCTCGCCGCGTTCTACCAGGCCGGGCCCGCCGCGGGCGACGGGGCGTGGGACCGGGCCCGCGCGGACGTACGGGACCGCATCGCGCAGGCGGTGCTGCGGGCCGCGGCGGCCGGGCCGGCGCACGTGCCCGCCGGCGGCGCCGAGACCCTGCTGCGGGCGGCGCACCGGGCCCTCGAGGCCGGGCGCCTGCGGGCCGAGGCGAGGGCCGAGCTGGGCCGCCCGGAGGAAGAACGGGCCGCCCGGGAGCGCGCCGCGGACATGGGGCTGCAGCTGCGGCGCTAGATCAGCGCCATAACGCCGGCGTGCGGATCCACCAGCGGACCGGCGAAGAAGACGTTGGTCGTGACGCTCGGGTGGCTGTGGCGAAACTCCCGCTCCGCCCGCAGCACCTGGTCCTCGTCCTCCCCGTGTGCCACCACCCGGCCCCGCTGCGTCTGGCCCGCCTCGTCCTGCTCCACGACCTCCAGGCAGACCCACTGATCGGGAAACCGCTCGAAGCAGTCGAGTTTGCGCACCTCTTCCATCGGGCGGTGCCCCCCCCCGCGATGTTCGAGGCCAGTGTAGCGCTTCGGGCTGCCCCGGGCCTCCTTCGGCGGGGACCGCCCGCTTCCGCCTACCATCGAAAGGAGCGATTCGCCATGGCCCTTCCCTTCCGCCTCTACCTCGCCGGGCCCGCGGGCTGCGGCAAGACCGCCGTGGCCGAGGCCCTGGGCCTGCGCCACGGCCTGCGCTGCGTGAGCCTCGGGGATGCCTGCCGGGCCGAGTGCAGGCGCCTTTGCTGGCCCGAGGACCGCGCGGCCCTGCAGGCAGCCGGTGACCGGCTGCGCTGCGGCGATCCCGCCGGCGTGCTCCGGGCTGCGGGTGCCCTGGATTTCCCCGGCCCCCTGGTGGTCGACGGGGTGCGCCTGGCCGCCGAGGGCTTCCTGCTCCGGGACCGCGGCTTCCTCGGGGTGCGGGTGGACGCGCCGGCGGCCGTGCGCGCGGCGCGCCTCGCCGCCCGCGACGGGTCCGCCGCCGTGCCCGACCACCCGACGGAACGGGAGGCGGTGCCCGCCGACATCTGGCTCTACAACGCCGGTACCGATCCGGAGGCCCTCGGCCGAGCGGTGCCGCTGCTCGCCGCCAGCCTCGCGCTGCATGAGGCCGGGGTGGGGAGGGGGCGGGCGTGAGCGCGCGCACCCTGGCCCGGATCGCGGCGGCGCTGGCCCTCGGAGCCGCCGCCGACCTCGCCCTGGCCCCCCTCGTCTACCTCCTGCCCCGCCTGCTCTGGCCGCCGCTGCATCCGGCCCTGCCCTGGCGTGCCCTCTGGGCCTATCTTGCCGCCCCGGCCGGCGCCGGTTCCCGCTGGTGGGCCCTGGCCGTGGGCCTGCCCCGGGCCCGGCCCTGGCCCGGCTACGCCCTGACCCAGGCCGCCCTGGCGCTGCTCCTCGGGGCGCCGCTGCTCGCGGCCCTGCGCGGCGCCGGGCCTGCGGGCCGCGCGCCGGCGGCGGCGGCGGTGGCCACCCACGGCAGCAGCCGCTGGCGGCTCCGGGGGGAGCTGCGGCGGATGCTTGGCCGCACGCCCTGCCGCGCGCCGCGGCGCTCCGGGGCGGTGCTCGGCTCCGACGGGCGGTGCGCCTGGCTCTCCCGGCCGGAGGCGGGCAGCCCCCACGTCCTGCTGCTCGGCTCGACCCGCTCCGGCAAGTCGCGCCGCGTGATCCTGCCGACGATCTGGTGCCTGGGGCACGCCGGGGAGTCGATGGTGCTCACCGACCCGAAGGGGGAGCTGCACGCCGCGGCCGCGGCGTGGCTTTCCACGCAGGGCTACGAGGTCGTCCTGGTCGACCTGCTGCGGCCGGGCCGGGGCGGCCGCTGGAACCCGCTTGCCGCGGTGCGCCGGGCCTGGGAGGCCGGGGATGCCGAGGAGGCCTCCCGCCTCGCCTGGGAGCTCGGCAACGCCCTGGCCTTCGGCGACCAGGGCGCGGGGACCGATCCGATCTGGCCGCAGGCCTCCGAGGCCACCATCGCCGCCCTGGCCCTCGCCGCCGCCCTCGAGGCGCCCGAGGGGTGCCGCCACCCGGCCACGATGTACCGCATCCTCACGGAGCTCGGCGGGGACGGCGAGGGCGGGGCGGCCCTGGATGCGTGGTTCCGCGCCCTGCCCGCGGGGCACCCGGGCCGCGCGGCCTACGGCACGGCGGCCCTCTCGGAGTCGCGCACGCGGTCCTCCATCTTCACCGGCGCGGCGGCGGCGCTGCGCACCTTCGCCGACCCCGGGGTGGCGTGGCTCACCGCCCAGAGCGACCACGACCCGGCCCGGGCGGGGCTCCGGCCCATGGCCGTCTTCCTGCTCTTGCCCGACGAGGCCCTGGCGCGCCGGCCCATCGCCGCGCTCTACGTCGCCCAGGCCTACGGGGCGCTGTCCGCGGTGGCCCGGGAGCACGGGGGCCGGCTGCCGCGGCCGGTGTGGTTTCTGCTCGACGAGTTCGGCAACGCGGGGCGGCTGCCGGGGATCGCCGAGAAGCTGACGGTCGCCGCGGGGCGCGGCATCCGCTTCCTGCTCGCCGTGCAGGCCCTGGCCCAGATCGAGGCCGTCTACGGGCCCCGGGTGCGGGAGATCGTGGCCGGCAACTGCGACACCTGGCTGTTCCTGCGCGCCGCCGACCTCGCCTCCGCCCAGGCCGTCAGCGCCAAGGCCGGCACGGCCACGGTGCGCACGCGTTCCGTCAGCCTGCGCCCCGGGCTCCTGCCCGGGACCGCGGGCAGCGAATCCGCGGCGGGCCGACCGCTGCTTCTCCCCGACGAGGTGCTGCGCTGGCCGCTGGGCTGCTCGCTCCTGCTGCAGGCGGGGGAGTTCCCGGCCCGGCTGCCGCTCTGCGATCTCGGCCGCTGGCCGGGTGCCGCATCCGCGCTGCGGCCCGGGCCGCCGGTCCCGGCGGCGCCGGTGGATCCGCCGCCGGCGTGGGCGCCGGTCTTGGGAGAGCCGTCGGCGGAGATCCCGCCGCGCCCCCGCCGGCCGCCGAGGCGTTCCGCCTTCGGTCGTCCCGTCCCCGCCCCCGAGGACCCGGAGGGGAGGTGACATCGGTGCCGTCCTTCGTGGCGCAGATCGTCTCGTTCTTCCAGGCCGCCCTCGGCTGGGTGACGGCCCTGGCCGTCCCCGCCGTGGCCCTGGTGGCCGGCTGGCACGCGCTGATGCGTTCCACCGCCCAGGACGAGCTCTCCATGCAGCACCACGGCCGGGCCCTGCGCAACGCGCTGATCTACGGCGCCATCGCCGTCCTGGCCGGTGGCCTCACGAGCGCCGTGCTCGGCCAGTTCCACTGACATCCCCGCGGGGGGCGGCGCACGCCGCTCCCCGACAACCGGAGGCGAGGGCCGATGGCGACCGCCGTCGCGGCCGTCCTGTCCCTGCTGCTGCACGCGCTGCTCCGGCCCCTTTCCGGCCTGCTGCCGGTCCTCGCCGCCGCCGGGGCCCTGCGGGACCTGACCGGCGAGCCGTGGGCGCGAAACCTCATCGCCGGCGCCCAGGCCCTGGCCGGGGCCGTCCTCGCCGCGCGCACCGCCTGGGAGGCGCTGCAGCTCGCCACCCTGCGGGCCGAGGGGGCCCCGGCCGACCCGGGCGCGCTGCTCAAGCGCTTCGTCGCCGCGGCGGCCGCCATCGTCGCGGGCCCTGCCCTGGCCGTGCGGGCCATGGATGCCGGAAACCTGCTCTCGGCCGCGGTGGCCCGCGCGGGGTTCGGGGCGGGCCTGCCCGGGCTGCCGGGGGACCTCGGGGCGCTGGCGGCGCAGGTCTCGGCGGACGCGCTCTGGGTGCCGCTGCTGCTGCTCGGGGGGCTCGTGCTCCTGCTGCTCTGCTTCCTGCAGGCCATGGTGCGCACGGTGGAGATGACCCTGGCCGCGATCCTGGCGCCGGTGATGGCCCTGGGGTTCCTCTCCGGCGGCGGCACCGCCGACGTGTGGCTGCGCGAGGTCGTGGTGCTCTCCGCGGCACAGGCGGTGCAGTTGCTCCTCCTCGACCTGGGGGCCGCGCTGCTGGCCGCGCCGTCGCTGCCGGGGTCTCCGGCGGGGCCGCTGGGGCCGTTCCTGTTCGTCGCCTGCTGCTGGGTGGCCTGGCGCTCGCCGCACCTGCTGCGGCAGTTCGCCTACCGCAGCGGTGCCGCATCCGCGGCCGGCGGCGCCGCGGCCGTGGCCGTCCGCGTCCTGACCCGGCTGCCGCTTTGAGGAGGGACCCCATGCGCGTCTACCCGGTGCCCCGCGCGGTGCGCGCCCGCTTCGAGTTTGCGCCCGGCTTCGGCCTTGCCGAGCTCGCCGCGGTGGCGGCGGGCGGGGTGGTGGGGTTCCTCTGGCAGGGGCTCTGGGCGCTCTGCCGCGTCCCCGGCCCGGCCGGCTTCGGCGGGCGGGTCTTCTGCTTCTCCCTGCCCCCGGCCGGTCTGTTCCTGCTCTGCCGGCCCGATGCGGCGGGGCGGAGCCTGTATGGGCAGCTGCGGGCGGCCCGGGCCTGGGCCCGACGTCCGCGGCGCTATCTGTATCGGCGGGAGGATCACCGGGAGGGGTGGGGACGGTGAGGGGAGCCCTCGCCTCGGCCGGGGCCCGCGTCCGCTCCGTGCTCGGGGGGCCCGGCCGTCGGCCGGGCCCCCCTCGGCCCGCGCCCTCGGTCCAGTCCTGGATACCCGTGCGCGCCATCGAGGACGGGGTGATCGCCCGGGGCGACGGGGTATCCGTCGCGGCGCTGCGGGTGCTGCCCGCGGCGTTCGGGCTGCTCTCCGAGTCCGAGCGGGAGCGCCGCATCGCCCTCGTGCACGAGGCCCTGCAGGGGCTGTCCGGCCGCGCCCAGCTCTGCAGCCTGCCCCGTCCGGTCGACCTCGGCGCCTACACCCTGGACCTGGAGCGGCGCCTCGCGGCCGCCGCGGGCCCCCGCAGGGGGCTCCTCGCCGGCTACCTGCGCTACGTCCGCGCCCTGACGGGCGCGGGCTCCGGCGCCCCGGCCCTCGAGCACCGCCACTACGTGCTGCTGGCCGGCGAGCCCGGGGCCCCGCCGGACGGATTGCGGCTGCGGGCGGCGGAGTTCGCCGCGGCGCTCGGCCGGGCGGACCTGGAGGCCGTCCCCTGCGGCGACGCGGAACTCGAGGGCCTCCTCCGTTCGTTCCTGGAGCCCCTGCACGCGGCGGAGGCCGTGCCCGCAGCCGCCGCCGCGCCGCGCCACGACCCCGCCATGGAGGGATCCGCCGATGGGACTTGATCCCCTGTGCCCGCCCGCCCTGGAGTTCCGGAGCCGGGACCTGACGCTCGGGGACGCCGAGGCCGCGGCCCTGCTCGTGTTCGATTACCCGCCCCGCGTGGGGCCGGCCTGGCTGTCGCGGCTCGCAGCGCTGCCCGGGGTGTGTCTCTCCGTGCACCTGGAGCCCGGAGACCCGCTGCAGCTACTCTCCGCGCTGGAGCGCAGCGTGGGGGAGTATGGGGCGCGGCTGGCCGCGGGCGGCGGGGCCCTGGCCGAGGGCCGCTGGCGCCAGGGGCAGGAGGACGCCCGGGCGCTGCTCTGCGCCATCGACCGCGACGGCCAGCGGGTGTTCCGCGCGGCGGTGGTCCTGCTGGTCGCGGCCCCGGACGGGGCGGAGCGGGACCGCCTGGTGCGGCACGTGGAGGCTGCCTGCGCCGCGGCGGGCCTGCGCGCCCGGGCCGCGGTCTTCGGGCAGGAGCAGGCGCTTTGCGCCGCCGGGCCCTGGGCCCTGCTGCCGGGGGACGTCGCCGCGGCGGCGGCGCGGGAGATGCCGGCGGAGACGGTCGCCGCGGCCTTCCCCTGGGTGGACGGGGGCTGCAACCACGGCCGGGGCTGCATCCTCGGGCGGGACGCCGCGGGCGGCCCGGTGCTGCTCGACCGCTGGGACCCGCCGGAGGGGGCCGGGATCGCCAACGCCAACCTGACGCTGCTCGGCACCTCCGGCGGCGGCAAGTCGTTCGCCGCCAAGGTCCTGCTGCTGCGGGAACTCGCCCTGGGCGCCTCGGTGCTGGTGGTGGATCCGGAGCGGGAGTATCGCGGGCTGTGCGCGGCGCTCGGGGGGACCTGGATCAACACCGCCGGAGCCGGGGGGCGCGTCAACCCGCTGCAGGTGCGGGCCGCGCCCGAGTCTGGACCCGGGGCGCGGGAGAGCGCGCTCGCGGCGCACCTGCAGCGCGTGCGGACCTTCTTCTCCCTCTATCTGCCGGGGCTCGGGGCCCTGCAGCGGGCGCGGCTGCAGGAGGCGCTCCTCGCCGCCTACCGCGACCACGGCGTGGGCTGGCGCACGGACCCGGGGCGCGTGGCGGCCTGGCCCACGCTGGCGGAGGTGTATCGGCACGCGGCGGCCGATCCGGAGCTGCGGCTGCTGCTGCGGGATGCGGCGGAGGGGGCCGACGCGGCGCTGTGGGCCGGGCCCGGCGCGCCGGCCGCGGGCGAGTTCACGGTGCTCGACACGCACGACCTGGCCGATGCGGCCGATCCCGTGCGCCGGGCGCAGTATTTCAACGTCCTCGGGTATGCCTGGGACCTGGTGCGCCGCGGCCGTGCGGAGGGCCGGCGCACGCTGCTCGTGGTGGACGAGGCCTGGCTGCTCGCGGACCCCGCGACGCCGGAGGCGCTGGGCTTCCTGCGCGACCTGTCCAAGAGGATCCGGAAGTATGGGGGATCGCTGGTCGTGGTGACGCAGAACGCGGTGGACTTCCTGGCGCCGGAGCTCGCGCGGCTCGGGCAGCCGGTCCTGTCGAACGCCTCGACCAAGCTGCTCATGCGCCAGGAGGCGAAGGACCTCGAGGCCCTGCGCGATCTGCTGCGGCTCTCGGAGGCGGAGTGCGATCTGCTTGCCGGGGCGCGGCGGGGGGAGGGGCTGCTGCTGGCGGGCAACCGGCGGGTCTGGACCCGCGTGGAGGCGGCGGAGCAGGAGGGGAGGCTGCTGGAAGGCTGAGGCCCGGCCGGCATTCGGCGTGGGATGTATGGTGGGGCTGGGCCAGCGCCCGATGTTTTCCCGGATGGTGCGAACTGGATCCCACACTCCGCACCCCCGGTCGGGCCGTGGCGTAATTTTGCGGTGCCGATGCATGGCGCGCCGAGGTAGGGTTGAGCCAGCCGGCCGGCGGCGTGGGGGGGGCGGCGGGCAGGAGGCGGCAGCGCGAGCTGGTGCCCCAGGCGGGCATTCAGCGGCCGGGAGGGTTGCGGTGCGTGGCCCGTTGAGCAAACGGTGCAGGGCGCTGGAATGGGTGCTGGACAAATCCTCCGCGCCGGTGTAGCCTCGTGGTGTGGACGGCAAAGACCTGACGACCGCCTGGGCAGGGCTGGCCGCGCGCGAACAACTCCTCAGCGCC
>JAJYVV010000001.1 GCA_021791815.1 Bacillota bacterium
CCGGCCGGGGCCGGTCGGGGCGGCGCGGCGGACTCGGGGCGCCGGACCCGGCGCGGACCACCGAGGCGCGCTGCAGCACCGGTCGCCCTCCAGGGGGGCGGGGTCGGGGGCGCGCCGGCGGCGGCCGCAGCGTCCCCGCTCGCCGGAGACCCTATGCCCGTCTCCCCGGGGCCATGAGGGCGCACGTGGTGTCAGCCGTTGCGCGCTTTGCCTGCCCAACCGCGACATCCGCTGTCTTGCCACTCGGGCGCTTCCACCTTCGGGGAGGGCGCGGGCCAGCCGTCGCCCTTGTGGACGGCGGCACAGCGGGCTTCGGTGGCCGCCTACCAGGTCTTCCTGGCCTCCGTGGACGGGCGTGCCGCCCTGGCCCGCGGCCGCGCGCAGGCACGCGCGGCCCTCAGCCACGACGACGCCCGGGAACTCGCGCTGGTCCCCGCGATGGACCACGGCGGCCGGCCCCTGTGGGACGTTCTGGAGGATCTGGCGCCGCTGGCCGGGGATCTGGGCCCGGAGTGGGCCACGGTGGTGGCGGGGGCCGTGGGCGCGTTGAGGTACGATGCACAGGAGCCGGCCGACCGATCACGGCTCCTGGACGTGCTGGGACGCCTGCCAGGAACGGCCGGGCGCCTCAACGAGGCGTGGACCCACCGCCCCGTTGAGGCGCCCAAGACATGCCCCCTGCTTGGGCTCGCCCGTGGCCGATGGGCACCGGAAGGCCGCGGAGCCTGCGGGCCGCCGTAGGCGGTCCGACAGGCCGGCGCGGGACCTTCACCGAGGGCCCCCGCCGGAGCTCTTGATGGGACGCGCCGCGGCGCCCGCCAGGCGGCGCGGGCGTCCGATCGGCCACCGGATCGGCCCGATGGACCCTTGGCAGCCGAATCGACCGCATGCTCCACTCCATGGGTTGGCGCGGGCACCGGCGGCGGGCGAGGCCCGTGGCCGCCGGCCGCATCCGGAGGGGGTGGTGCCGGGTGCATACCCGCCCCGCGTCCGCCGGGGGGCCTAGGGGGCTGTTCCGGCAGCCGGGGCCGCCCGTGCGAGGAGGGGAGCGGCGGTGTTCCCCCGCCGATGCGCTCCGCGAGATCCCGCCCACCGCCGGGGGGAAGGGGGATCGGCGGCGGCTGTCGAGGAGCCTGGCGGACAAGCGTGGGCCCCGGACCGGGTGCCCCCGCAACGATCCCGCAGAGCAGGAGGACACGCCAGCATGGAATCCCGCGAGCGCATCCAGGCCACCCTGGCCGGGGAAGAGGCCGATCGACCGCCGTTCTGTCTCTGGCACCACTTCCGCCCGGAGGGCTCGCCCGCCGCGCTGGCGGCCGCCACCGTGGACTTCTTCGGCGGGCTCGGCCTGGATCTGTTCAAGGTCATGCCAGACCTGCCCTATCCCGGCCCGACGCCCGGCACGATGCGAACCGCCGAACAGTGGTCCACCCTTCCGACTTTGGGCGCCCGTCCCGGCCAGCCTCTGGGCGGCATGCCCGAAGCGGTGGCTGCCGTCCGCGCGGCCCGCCCGTCGGCCGTGATCCTCGCCACGGTGTTCTCCCCTCTGGCCCTGGCCCTCCGGTTCAGCGGCGGCGCCGAGGCGCTGCGGCGGGCCGCCAGGGAAAATCCCGGTGCGGTGCGCGCGGGGCTGAGCATCCTGGCCGCCAACGTCGCCGGAGCGTGCGCCGCCTGCCTAGCCGCCGGTGCGGACGGCATCTTCTTTGCCACGGCCGGCGCCGGCGAGGGGATGCTGTCCGAGGACGCCTACCGCGCCCTGGGCCGGCCCTCCGACCTGCAGGCGCTGGAGGCCTGCGCGCCCGGATGGTGCAACGTCCTCCACCTGCACGCCGCCTCCGATCTGCACTGGACCTGGATGGCGGACTACCCTGTCCCGGTGTTCTCCTGGAGCGACCGGCGGACGGGCGTGCCCCTGCGCGAGCTGTCGGAGGCCCTGCCGGCCAAGGTGCTGATGGGCGGCATCGATGAGACGGGCGCCGTGGTCTCCGGAGATATGACTGCGCTGGCCGGCGAGATGCGGGACGCGGTCCGACAGACGGATGGCCGCCGCCTCATCCTGGCGGGAGGGTGTTCGGTGCCCGACGACATCGCGCCCCAGCGGCTTCGCGCGGCTCGCCACCTGGTCTCGCAACTGCTTGGCGGCTGACGCGGTATGCATTCCTTGCAGGGGACTCCCCCATGCCCGTGCCGGGCGCCAACCCCGCTATCCTGCGGCTCGGGGGGTCTGGACGGCCGAGTATATGGACACGCCGCCGGTGGGCCACGGCGACACCGCCGGGGAGGCCGCGGCCCCGATCGCCCGCCACGCCCGGGCCTGGGGGCACGGAAGCGCGAGGCAGGGCCTATTCGGGAAGGACTTGCGCGAGGCGGACCGGCCCGAAGAGCCCGCCTGCGCCCTGTCCGCCTGCCACCAAACTCGTGGGGCGGCCGACCTCGTAGTGCGCCCCCAGCGTGTTGGTCACGCGGACGCGGATGCGGTGCCGCCCCGCGCCCCCAGCGGGCGGCAGGACAAACCGGAACGGGTGCCAGAGCCGGACCCCGGCGTCGCGGCCGTCCACCCAGACCTGCGCGGTGCCGCGCACGTAGCCCAGGTCGAGCCAGGCCTGCGCGCCGCCTCCCTCCACCTCCACCTCCGCCTCGTATTCCACGACGCCGCTGTGGTGCGGCAGGTGCAGCGCCGTGCGCCAGTCACCGAGGCTCCCCGCGGCAGCCGCGCAGCGGAAGCGGACCGGTGCAGAGAGCACCGCGGCCTCGGGGGCGGGTAACGCCGGCTCCACCCGCAGGGCACACACGGTGCCCGCGGCCTGCGCGGGGAATTCGGCCGTCCCGCCCCGCACCTCCACCTCGGTCCCGCCCACCCAGGCCCGCAGCGGTCCGAGCGCGGCCACGCGGAGGGCCGTGGCGCCGGCGGGCACCTCAAAGCGCAACCACACGGCCTGGCGGGCGCGGTCGGGATGCAGCAGGAACGGCAGGGGAGGTGGGGTGGCGACGGCCTCGGGCATCAGCCAGCCGACGCCGGGCAAGGGGTGCGGGCGCGGTCGGATCCAGAGGCCTTCGCTGCTGCCCGCGGCCACGACCCGGACGGCCCGGCCGCCCGCCGCGTCCGTCCACTCCGGTCCCGTGGAAAGCCCGTGCCGGGAACCGTCGGCGAGGATCACCTCCCCGTCCAGCAGCGCGCAATCATCGCGTCCGCGCTCAGGGAAGCGCAGGACGACATCGTTGGCCCCGTCGCGCCAGAGGGGGGCGACGTCCAGTTCCTCCTGTCCGGAACGGGTGTATGGGTTGAAGTCGCCCTGCACGGCGGCGCGGCGTCCGTTGACGATAAGCTGCACATGACCCTGAGCGGCGAACGACAGCCGGACGCTGCGCGCTCGCCCGGCCGTCGCCAGCCGTCGCCGCAGTTCCCATTCGCCGCCCGCGGCCGGCGGACGCACGGCCACCCACTCCGGCAGCGCCTCCGGCTCTCCCGCCGTCACCTGCACGCCCAAGCGCACGACCCCGTCGCGCAGCGCGGTGCACCGCAGCAGCAGGTCGTGGATCCCGCGGCGCAGCGCCACCGGGGCCGCGACCGCGTACCCGCCCCCGGCGCCGGCCTCGATGACGGGGGCGCCCCCCACGTCGGCCGCCTTGATGGCCACGCCCTCGACCTGCAGCCAGTATTCGCCGTCGTCCGGCACCACGACGTGTGTGAAGGCCCACACGACCTCGCCCGGCCGCGCGCGCCCCAGGTCCAGGAAGGCGCGCGGCACGCGGCCCATGCGTCCGGCCCAGTCGCGCCAGCCCATGTCACCCAGCGAGGTGCTGTACACCACGGGGCGGCCCGCGGACGGATCCCAGTGCTCGCCCCGGCCGGCGAGCCAGTGGGCCGCTTCGCTCCAGAGGCGCTGCGGCCACTCCCGGTCATCGCAGGCCGGCAGATGCCAGCCCGCCTTCTCCCCGTCTCCCGCCGTCGTTTCGGCCTGCACCCGGAAGTGCCGCCGTTCAATGGGCAGGAAAGCGCTGGCGCCGTGGAGGTCGAAGTCGCCGAAGCGGTTGTCCAGGGTGGATTCGGCCCGCACGCGCCAGATCGCGGGCGGCAGCTCCCGGACGCTCGCCGCTGCCCCGGCCTCCGGCCAGCCCACGCGGGCGGGCCCGACCCGGCCGAAGGCCTCCGGGACCTCCGTTGCGGCAGGCGCCGAGCCCGCTGCCCCCTCCGGGGCGCAGACCACGAGGGCCGCGGGCCAGTCGGCGAACGGTACCTGCACCACGACACGATCGCCCTCGCGCGTGTGCGGCAGGGGACGCTGGCCCCCGCTGACCGGATCCCGCAGCTCCGGCCGTCCCGCCGTTCGCAGGCGGTATGTGGCCTCGGCCGGAAGGGCAGGGGGCGCCGCGCTGGCGGCGTGCATCGGCAGCAGCGCCTCCGCGGGCGGTAGGAGGAGAAAGACATCGGCGTCGCCCACGCGCCGCGCCAGCCCCAGGCCGGGCCCGTCCACCCGGCGCGGGGCGGTCTGCGCCAGCGCGGCGGGCACCTCGGCCGGCGAGGCCACGCGCATCGCGCCCGCAGGCAGCGGCACGTCATCGCCGAACCCGACGGCCACGAGCAGGCCGCCGCCGGCCGCGAAGGACTCCAGGCATGCCAGCCCCTCCCGCTCCGGCGGGGCCGCCGGTAGGATCACCACACGGTACCGCTCCTGAGCGACGCAGAGAGCGCCGGGCTCGACGCGGCCCGAGGCCAGCGCGGTGTCGTCCAGGAGGTCGAAGTCCCTGCGGTCGGCGCGCAGGATGCCCGGTGCCGCCTCGTGCCGGGCCTGGTGCCCCGCCAGCGCCCAATACACCTCGCGGATGTGGCGGACGTCGCCGTCCGGGTCGCGCCCGGCCGCCGCCCGGGGATGCTCTCCGGTCCGCCGGTCGCCTGGTGACATGTGCTCCCAAACGGCATGGCCCGGGTAGTACACGGCGAGATCGCAGAGGTGGTGCCCCTGGGCCAGCAGCCCGCACACCCGGGCCACGGTGTCCGCGAAGACGGGATAGTGCTCCGCGTATGGCTGGCGCCAACCGGTATCGGGCGGCGCCCACTCCCACCACCCGCCGCGCGTGCTGTAGTAAACGGCATGGGGGTCGAAGAGGGTGACGCCGGCCTGCAACCACGGCAGCAGCCAGTGCAGGGTCTCCTCCACGGTCCCGCCCCAGCCGCTGGAGTGAAAGCCCTCCAGCCAGACCCGGCGTCCCCCGTGCGTGTGGACCAGCGAGGAATGCGGCTTGGCCTCCCCGTCCATGTCGCTGCCGGGGGCGGAGAAATGCCGGTGGGTCCGGAAGTAGTCGAGGTACAGGCGCTGGGCGCCGTGCGGGTCCACTGTCCGGCCTGGACCGGCCTGGTCGCAGCCCAGCAGCATCCCGTGGCGGTCGTGCCAGGCGCCGAGCGGGCGGAAGAACGCCGCCTCGGCCGCCTCCGCCAACAGGCCGTAAAAGCGGCGGCGCGCCTCCCCGGCCCCGGCACCCCGTTCAAAGAGCAGGGGCAGGCGGTCGAGCAGTTCCTCGCCATAGCGCTCGCGATACCGGGCGGGAAGGGACGGCGTCCAGGTCGGCATGGGCTGCAGCTCATCCTGGAAGCTGCCGGCGATCACCCGCCCCAGGCGGTCCCCGCAGCGCCGCTCCATCTCGCCGTGGATGCGGTCCAACAGGGCGCCGGCCGCCACGGGGTCGAGCCAGTCGAAGCCCTGGCGCAGCGTCGCGTAGTGCTGGCCATGCACCGTGGCCACGACGGTGGCGTCGGGTGGAGGGTCCTGCCCGGCCGGGAACCGTCGCAGTTCGTACCCGGCGAAATCCGGTTGCTCGGCCACGAGCCGGGCGGGGAAGTTGGCGCCCGAGAACCCGATCTGGTCGTAGTACCAGAGGAACATGCCGAGCCGCTCTGCCTCATCCAGGGCGCGGGTGAACAGCTCCCACCAGCGTTCGGAGTAGAAGGGCGGGGCGTCGCCGGCGCAGCCGTAGGTCGGGCCGGACGGCGCCAGGTTGATCACGCAGAGGTTGCGCAGCCCCGCCCCCCGCAGCCGCTGCAGTTGCCAGCGCAGCCGCTCCTCGGTGACGGGTTCCCCGCTCCACCACCACAGGGGCACCGGACCGTATCGCGCATCCGGGACCGCGAAGCCACGACGCAGGCCGTGCAACCCGGCCACGCTCCCCTCCGCCCGGCGAAGTCCGCGCCCGCCCCGTCAGGGCGCCGCGGCGTCCCCCGCGCGCTCCAGCCACAGCCGCAGCGTGGCCAGGCGCCGTGGCCCGAGTTCCAGGCGCAGCGTGCCATCGTCGCCCAGCGGCACGATTTCCCGCAGCGCCCCGGGCAGGTCAGCAAGCCCCGCGCGGCGGATAGCCAGCAGCGCCGGCCCTAGGACGGCCTCGGCCGGCGCGTCGCTGGCGTTCAGCAGCCGGAGCAGCACCGAGCCGTCGGCGGGGTCGGGGCGCATGGTCAACAGCAGGACGGGAGGCTCCGGCAGCCGCAGCAGGCTACCGCGGGCCGGCAGGGGCCTCGTCCCGGCGCGCGGCTCGCCCAGGTGTTGAAATACGGGCGGCAGGGCGGCCTCCAGGCCGAAGCGATGGGCCGCGGCCTCATCGAATCCGCCGGCATGCGGCCGCAGCACAAAGCGCGCCCGGACCGGCCCGGGCTGGCTGGCCCGGAAGTTGGTATGCCAGTAGTTGTTGGTGGGCCAAGCGAGAAGCCAGGGAGCCTCCAGTTGGAATCGGCGCCGGTCGCCGCCGAAGGTGAAGCCCCCGAACTGCCACAGCGGCGTGTCGGGACAGGCCACGGTCACTCCGGCGTCGGCGCCGGTCAGGTCCACCCAGTTCTGCACGCTGTAGAAGTCACGGCAGGCCCCGGGGATCTGGTCTTGCTCGGGACGGACCGCCTGACCGCCGGCGTCGTAGCGCACCTCCGCGCCTGGCAGCGCGAAGGGGAACACCAGATACGTCGCCTCGGGCGTGGGGGTGTCCTCCATGTGCCACCGCGACTCCAGCCGGATCTCATCGGACCCCTCGACCATCGTGACCGTCTGGACCAGGTCTCGTACGCCGGGTGCCTCCAAGCGCTGCACCACGGACACCCCGATCGCGGTGTGCTCGACCCGATGGCCCGTCAGGCGCTGCGGGCCGCGGCGCTCGGCCGGCCAGCCGGGGTGCCAGCCGCGCTCGCTCTCCGTGGGCGATGCCGACCGGGGCCAGGACCAGATGGACTCCCGGCCGTTCCCGGCGGAACCCGCCGGGCGCTCGTGCACAAACCCGTGCAGGGGCCAGGGGCTGCTCTGGTCGACCAGTTCGCGGTCGAGGTCCTGGAAGGAGCGGATCCCGCCCCGCCGCATGTCGAATTGCAGCCGGAAGCGCCCGCAGGACACCACCTCCGCGTCCCCGAGCCGCGCCTGGCCCGCCGCCCGGAGGCTCGCGGCGGGCACCACCGCGTACCCCAGGGCCGGCACCTCGACGGGCGGCAGGGTGGCGGCGACCCCGCGGCCGGCACGATCCTGGAAGTGGCGGGCGGCGGACGGGTCGGCGGCGCTGCCGCGCTGTGCGGAGGCCCGCCATTCCGGGACCGGGCCGGATACGCGGCGGGCATGCCCCGCAGGATTGAAGACCAGCAGGGCGTCCTCCGGAGTGACCGCGACGTGGCGCGCCAGTTCAGCTACGGCGTCGCGCTGCAGCAGGACGCTCAGGCTGCGCGCCGTCCAGGCGTAGGCCGCCTTGTGGTGCCACTGCGCCACGGTGTCCTCGTCATCCGGGCGGCCGACGCTGCAGTCCGCGCCCCAGGTGTGCTCGTCCCACAACTGGAGGGCCGACGCGGCACGGGCCCGCGTACCGGGGGCGGCACGGCGGGCGGCCTCCCGGACGGGGGCGACAACCGCCAGAGCGGTTTCCGCCCGGTCTGCGGCCTGCAGCCGCCCCCGGCTGGCACGGTTGACCGCGGTCTCCAGGGCGCTGGATCCCGCACCGAAGTTCCAGAAGTCCGTCCAGTCGCCCCGCCAGACCGGCAGGCTCGCGCTGTACGGCGCCACTGCCCGCCACCAGTCCGCGGGCGTGGCCAGCACCAGCCGGGGCGCGCGTCTGGAGGCATTCCAGGCCCGGACGAAAGCCGGCAACTCCGGCAGCGCCGGGCCGTTGTCGCCGAATCCGCTGAACAACTGCAGCATCACCATGGGCAGCGGGGAACCCAACCCCGCCAGGTACTCAGCGAGCTGCGGCCAGCGCTGGGCCAGGAGCTCGGCGGAGTGCCCGATCCCGACGCTCCAGGCCAAGCCGTAGCTCCAGCCGTGCCAGGCGGGAATCCGCCGCCCGCTGGGTCCCTCCCAGAGGAAGGCGCCGGGCCGGCCCGGCGGGGCGCCTCCGTGGTCGGTGTTGATGGCCATGCTGAAGGCTTCGATGCCCGCGTCGAGCAGGACGTCCACCAGCGGCCAGTTTTCCCCGTTGACGTCGCTGTTCATGGCATGGCGGACCGGCACGCCGAACTCCGCGCGGAGCCGGCGCAGGGGCTCCAGGGACTCGGCCAGCTCGGCCGTGTCGAACAGCGGCGTGACGTTGACGGGCATGGCCGTGACCTCGACGCGGCCCAGCCGGCACAGGTCGGCCAGCAGGCGCAGGCGGGCTGGAGGCGCGGTCTCCATCCAGCGGAGCAGGGGAGCCGTGGTCTCCACCGTCCAGCGGAAGGGGTCGTCCCCCTCGCGGTCGGCATCCCGGGCGCAGAGATCGACCGCCTCGTCCAGGAAGCGCCGGTACAGGTCCCACACCACCGGCTGGTCGTGGGTGTAGCCGACGTCGGTGTGGCTGTGGTGGATGAGGTACACGGTCTCGATACCGGCCATGCAGCGCCCCCCACGGGCGGAGCGTCCGGCGGCGCCGCGCCTTCCCGGCCAGGCCCCCAGGGAGGCCCGGGCGTGCCGCAGCCGCGATGCGCGTCGACTCCTTCGCGCCGCACGGGTACGCCGGGCATCCCGCCCTCCCCTGCGCGCCAGCGCTGCACCGAACGGTCCGAACACGGGGCGGGACGGGCGCGGCCGAGGGACCGCCGGGCCGCCCAGCGCAGGCGCCCTGCCGGGCCCTCGCCGTCTCCACGGCAACCGTGCTGCGCCCCTGTCCCCGGCCACCCGTCGGCCGGGGGACTACTCCTGCGTCCGGCGGTTCGGCCGCCGGACGCGCGATGCGACGCTCGAACAGGCGTCCTGCCGCCGCCGGTGCGCAGGCAGGACCCGGATGCCAGATCCAGGTGCACCAGGCGGTACACTGCCGCAGGGGCCGGCCACCCGCGACGGAGCGGGCCCTGGGCGCGCCCGTGCGAGGGAACGCGTCCAATCCGCATCCCGCGACGGCGAAGTCGGGAACCATCGCCCCTCCGCCGGGGAGGCGCGAGCAATCGGCCCCGGATCCGGGTCCAGGTAGCCCAGCGACCCCCGCCCGGGTCAGCGACCGCCTGCGGAAAGACAACAGTGCTTATACTTGCGGCCACTGCCGCAGGGGCAGGGATCGTTGCGCCCGACGCGCCAGCGCGCGGCGTCGGCGCGCTCCATTTCGGCCATGATTTCCGCAGGGGCGCTGCCCCGCCGCCAGAGTATCGCCAGACGGCGCAGGTGCGGCGCGGCGTGGTGGAAGAAGTCCCTGAAGCCCGCGCAAAGGTAGTTGAGGCCAGGCTCGCCGTCGGCGCTCAGGATGAAACGATCCTTCGGGCAGCCGCCGTTGCAGATGAAGCGCACGTCGCATTGCCGGCAGACCTGCGGTAGGCCATCCTGCTTGGCCTGGCCAAACGCACGCTGCTCCGGGGACTCGACCATGTCCTCCAGGCTCCGGTCGGCCAGATTGCCCAGCCGATGTTCCGGGAGCACGAAGTGGTCGCACGCGTAGACATCGCCGTTGTGCTCGATGACCAGCGCCCGTCCGCACGTCTCCCGCAGCACGCACAGGCGCGCCGGCATCCCGGCCCAGACAGTGGCGCTTTCCTCGAAGAGTTGGATGAACATCCGGCCCACGTCGTGGCGGATCCATTCGTCAAAGATCGCGCTCAGGAAGGTGCCGAAGTCCTCGGGCAGGACGGATCGGTCGGACACACCCCCACCCGGGAGCCGCTCCACGATCGGGATGAACTGCAGCCAGGTGACACCCACGTCGCGCAGGAACCGGTACACGGCCAGCGGCTGATCGGCATTGGCCCGGTGAACCGCGCACAGGACGTTGTACTCGACGCCATGGCGCTGCAGGACGTCAAGGCCGCGCATCACGCCGGCATGGCTGGGCCTGCCGCGCCTGTCCACACGGTAGCGATCGTGCAGTTCGGGCGGACCGTCGATGCTGATGCCCACGAGAAATCCATGGCGCTGCAGGAAGTCGCCCCACTCGTCGTCCAGCAGCGTGCCGTTGGTCTGCAGGGCGTTGGTGCAGGTCCAGCCCGCGGGCAGGTGCTCCCGCTGCAGGGCCGCCACCCGCCGGAAAAAGTCCAGACCCTGCAGGGTGGGTTCGCCGCCCTGCCAGGCGAAGTCCACGCGCGGCCCGGGCTGGGCCGCGATGTAGTCGTGGATGTACCGTGCGAGCAGGTCGGGCGCCATGCGGCGGTCGGCGGCCCTGGCGAAAAGCGCGTCCTTGCGCAGATAGTAGCAGTACGCACACTCCAGGTTGCAGACCGGTCCCACGGGCTTGGCCATGACGTGAAAGGGAAGCATCCGCGCCCCTCCCCTGCGTGCGGGCATTGCACGCCGGATGAGGGGATCCCCGTCAGGGCGCCGGGTCCGAACGGACCGAACACAGGGGCCTGTGGCCCGGCTGTTCCCCGCACGTGGCGGCCCCTGAACGACCGTGGACCGCCTCGCTCGGGCGGGGATTTGGTGGCGGTGGGTGGAGGCCAAGGGCGGGGTTGCCGTCGGCGTGGCCGCGATACATCGACACGCTGCTGGGGGCCTCCGTGGTCGACGGATATGCGAATGGGACGTTCCGGCCCGACGGGACGCTGACGGGGGTGCATCCCACGAATGTGGGGGTCAGGCCCCCTTTCCGCAGCGGAGCCAGGTCGCATGGGGAGGGGCGTTCCATCCGGAAGCGATGGGCCAAGAAGGCCTGCCAGCACCGGAGCAGGGATAGGGCCACGGCACGCAGGGCCAGCACGGCACACGCGCCGGGAACGGACCAGTGCATTTGTCGGCCGTCGCCAGCGGCCACAGCGACCATGGAGCGTCAGGCGCGTACGGTCCGCGTTCGAGTCTCAGGGAGTGGTGTAAAGCCCCGCCGACGGCCGAGGTCGCTCCCGGGCCCACCGCGGGTTTCCTGGCGAAGTGGACCAGCACGTCCCTTCGTGAGGCGGGACCCTGACCGATGGCCGACGAGCTGAGCATCGCGTTGCTGGACCTGCCGCGCGAGGCCGATCCCGCGGAGCGCACCGACTTCGTGCGGCAGGCGGTGGAGCGCCTGGCCCAGGCGATCGTCGAGGTCGAGCGGAAGGTCTGGCGATGCCGGTCCTTCTGGTCCGAGCGCTGCGTGGAGCCATGATATTCCATCCGCGTACGTTAGGCGATAAACCATTCGCCTGTTGGCAGCTCATGCCGGGCCATCATGGAGTCATGACAGCTCGGGGGGAGCGGGCGGGGCGCGTTCCCCGCCGCGCTCCGGCGGCAGGGGCGGGGCGCATGGCCACGGTTCAGACCGCTTGGAGCGCCGCCGCAACGGCGGCCACGGCCGCGCGCACGGCGGGCGTGGGGTCGTGCTCGTCCGCCTCATACTCCAGGACGTAGGCGGTGGAGAAGCCGGACCGCGCGAGGGCCCGCAGGGTGGCCGGGAGGTCCAGGCGCCCGGCCCCGGGCGCCACCTCCGCGCCGGCGGCCGTGAAGTCCTTCAGGTGGACGGCGAGGGCGCGCGCCCCGAGCCGCACGACCGCCTCGACCGGGTCCTGGCCGGCGCGGAGGAAATGGCCGGTGTCCACGCACGCGCCGAAGCAGGCCGGCATGCCCTCGACCTGCGCCAGCACCGTGTCCACGGTGCTGTAGTGGTGGCCGGGGCCGTGGTTGTGGATGCCCAGGCGCAGGCCGCACGCTTCGGCGTGCGCGATCGCGGCCCGTTGCGCGGCGCGGTCGTCCGGCCGTACGTCGATGCTCACGTAGTCGCAGCCGAGTCCGTGGGCGAAGCGCAGGTCGCGCTCCGCGCCGTCCGGGCCGACGCCGACGACCCCGTAGCCGCAGAAGCGGATGCCGTGCGCCCGCGCGTGGGCCAACACGGCGTCGACCTCGGCCTGCGGCGTGTCCGCCGGCAGATGGCCGGGGAAGACCTCGAGCGCGCGGCAGCCGACCGCCGCGGCTTCCTCGATCGCCCTGCGCAGGGGGAACCTCCGGTACGTGTAGCTCTGGAGTCCGACGTCGGCCGACCTCACACGGACACCCCCTCGCCTGTTGCCGCTCAGGCGCCGATCCCGCTGGCGCGCAGCTTCTCGCGCACGTTCACCGTCGCCTGCCGCTCGCTCGCCTCGATAGCGGCGAAGAGCATGGCGGTGCTCTTGATGTTGTCGGAGAGCTGGGTCTCCGGGGCCGGCCCGCCCTGGAACCACGCCAGGGCGTCGTGGATGATGTGCAGGTGGCCGTCGTAGGTCGGCCGCACCTGCTCGATCTCCTCGGTCCGCACCCGCCCCCCGCCCAGGTGCCGCACGACGCGCACGACCTGGTCGGCGCCGACGGACACCGCCCCGTCCTCGCACTCCACGCGGTAGCGCTCCTGGTGCCACGAGTTCTGCGCCGAAGCCGCGAGGCAGGAACCCTCGTAGTTGCCCATCACGCCGTTCGTCATCTGACAGACATACTGGGCCATGCACTCGCCGTCGAACGAGGGGTGCCCGGGCGACCACTCGCGGCCCGAGATCCATTCGCAATCCGCGCCCGCCAGGTTGCGGATCTGGTCGAAGTGGTGGATCGCGCCCTCCAGGAGGAGCGAGTGCCGGATCTCGTGCCGGAAGCGGCCCCAGGAGTGGCGCACGCGGTAGTCCGCGGCGAAGCGGGCCATGATGTAGCGGGGGCGGCCCAGCGCCCCGTCGCTCAGGACCTTCTTCACGGTCATGATCCTCGGCGTATAGCGGTAGTTCTGGATGACCGCCATCTTGCGCCCGGCCTCCGTGACGGCCCGCCAGACGTCGACCGCCGCCTCCCAGGTGTCCGCGATGGGCTTTTCGCTGAACACGTGCATGCCGCGGCGGAGCGCGTGCAGGACCGCCTCCCGGTGGTGGGCCGGCGGGATGACGACGATGGCGAAATCGGCGTCCGCCCGGGCGAAGGCATCCTCCATCCGCGCGTAGCGGGCCTCCGGCGGGAGGTGGAGGAAGTCGGCCGCATCCTGCAGCGTCTGGGGCACGACGTCACAGAGGCCCACGACCTCCATCTCGGACGAGAACCGGGGGAGCATGTGCCGGATCCAGCCCCCCGCCATCCCCCCGGCGCCGATCATCAGGGCACGCAGTTTGGGCACGGCCATCCGCTCCTCGCAAGGGCGATCGGCGGCCCCGCGGACCGCCTTCGTGCGGCGCTACGACGCCCCGGCGCCCATCCCCTGCGGCCACCGGCCAGCCGGGTGGGACGGCGCCTGGGGAGGCCGCGTGCCGCTCGGGACCAGGGGGGACGGGCGGGGAGACGCCCTGCGGTGGGCGGGCAGGGGGCGCCGGAGCCGGTTCAACGGCCGGCGGCCGCGCCGTCGCCCCACGCCGGCGTCCCCGCCGGCACGGCGGGGGCCGGGACCGCCCGACCTTCGGCCGGCCGGCCGTCGAGGGCGGCCAGCCCGCCCGTCGCGGCGGCGATGCCGACCGCATGGAGCGGCATGGGGCCGGCCGCCGTCCTGTCGTGCGCCGGCTCGGCGGCGAGCGCCGCCGCCGCGCGCGGATCCGGCAGCCGCAGGCGGAGGGCCCGGAGCGCCGTGCGGCGGACGCGCTTGCTGCGATCGAACCGGGCGAGGCGAACCAGGTGGGGCACGGGATCGAGGCCGAACGCGGCGCTCCGCAGCGGGTCGGCCAGCGTGCGCAGGGCGAGCAGCCGGACGGCCGCCGTGCGGTCGTGCGTCGCGCCCACGATCGCCGCCGCCACGCCGCGATAGCCTCCGTCCGCGAGGAGGTGGGCGCACCAGCGCCGGACCCCGTCGCGGGAGTGGTTGGCGAGTCCCCGCTCCAGGGCCGGCACCGCCGAGCGCCCGAGCGCCCGCAACTGGGCCACGGCGCGCATCCGCCTCGTGGCCTCCGGCGCGGCGAGCATCTCGACGAGGGCCCACGCCGGACCAGGATCGGTCTCAGCGGACATGGATTCCTGGCCTCCCCGGACGAGACGGTCCCGACCGGGTTCGACGATCGGGCCGGGCCCCTTCCACCGGCCGCGTGTCGCCTCCTGCCGATTTGCCGTCGAATCGCTCGACACCCGGACGCCCGCCGAGGCCCGGGACCGCGGCCCCCGTCAGGAGCGGACCTCCGGCGGGAGGTGGGCGACGTCGTTGCAGGTGTGCAGGACGGTGCGGCCGGCGGCGACCGTGAGGCGGCTCATGGCGCCGTTGTCCTGGGCGAAGCCCACGGCGCCGTCGACCCGCGCCCGGAGCCACGTGCAGAGGAGCATGGCGTTGAAGGTGCCATGGGCGACGACGGCCACGCGCTCGCCGGGCAGCGCCGAGACGCGACGCACCACCCGCGCGGCGCGGGCCCACCCCGCGGCGGCGTCCTCCGGGCCCGGATACGACCAACCCGCCTCGGGCATGTCCGGCTCGAGCTCGGCCCGGGGGAACAGCCGCCGCAGCTCGTCGCGCGGGCTGCTGGAGTACGGCTGCCAGCCGTTCATCTCGACGAGGTCGTTCCAGACGAGCAGCGGCGCGCCGGTCGCCGCGGCGATGGCCGACGCGGTCTCCAGCGCCCGGAGCAGCGGGCTCGAGAGGATCGGCGCCGGCCGCTCGGCACGCAGCGCGGCGGCCAGCGCCGCCGCCTGGGCCCGGCCCAGGTCGGTCAAGCCCGGGTTGTGCAGGCGGGCGCCGGTCAGGTTGCCGATGGTCTGGCCGTGGCGGATCAGGTAGACTTCACTGGCCATCCTGGCGCGCCTCCCCCGCCCGCGGTCCCAGCCTTCTTCGGTCGGCCGCCGGCCGGACCTGCGCGGCGCCGTGTCCCCGGCCCCGGACGGGGCCGCGGCCGAAGGGAGGGCCCGGAGCGCTGCCGCCCCTGGGGACCCTGCTATTCCTTCCCGTCGTCGGCTGCGGGATCGGCATCCTCGCCGGGCTGTTCGGCATCGGGGGCGGCGTGCTCGCCGTGCCCGCGCTGACGCTGCTCATGCACAAGAGCCAGCATCTCGCCGAGGGCACGAGTCTGGCCGTCATCCTGCCCACGACCGCCCTCGGCGCGTACCGGTACGCCCGCCGGGGCTCCGTCCGCTGGGCGGCCGCCGCGGCGGTCGGCGGGGCCGCTGCCGTCACGGGCTTCGCCACCGCGCACGTGGCGCTCCGGCTCCCGGGCTCCCTCCTCCGCGACCTCTTCGCCTGCTTCCTGCTGTTCCTCGCGTGGCGAACGGCCTCCGCGGCGCGCGGCGGCCCCCCGGGTTCCGCCGCGCCGTCGCCCGCGCGCCGGCCGTCCTGGCTCCGCCGTCAGGCGGTCGCCGGCCAGGCGGGGATCGGCCTGGCGACGGGCGCGCTGGCCGGGCTCCTGGGCGTGGGCGGCGGAACCATCGTCATCCCCGGCCTGGTCCTCCTGTATGACTTCACCGCGCAGGCGGCCCAGGGCACGTCCCTCGCCGCGCTGGTGCTGTCCTCGGCGTCCGGGGCGGCGGGGTACGCCGTGGCCGGGTCCGTCGACTGGGTGGCCGCCGCGGCCCTCTTCGTGGGCGCGGCCGTCACGGTGCCCCTGGGCGCCCGCATCGCGCACCGCCTGCCCGACCGCCAGTTGCGCCGCATCTTCGCGGCCTTCCTCGTGGCGGTCGCCGCGGCCGAGGTGGCGAGCCGCCTCTGAGCGGGTGGCGCCGCGCCCCGCATTGGGCTACAGTCCTATCGGCGTCGGCGCCGCTCGGCCGGCGGCGGAGGTGACGGCGCGTGGAACAACCGGCCGCGGCCCCGTCGGAGGGACCGGCACGCGCCGCGGGTGGCGGCGCGCCGGATGCGGGACGGTCGGGGTCGGATGCCCGGCCGGGCCTGGCGATCCCCCCCCAGCCCAAGGAAGCGAACCTCTGGCGCCTCATCCTCGGAGCGGGCGTCTTCGCGTTGCTGCTGGTCGTGGGTCTCCTGCAGGCGGCGGCCCACGGATGGCTGCCGGAGCAGCTCATCGCGACCATCGAGGGCAGCCAGGGCATTCCCGACACGACCAATCCCGAGACCATGGCCCTGGGGGCGATCCCCGTCTCCGAGGTCACGTGCGGCCTGGCGAGTCGGCCCCCGGGCGGCGTCTGCGTGCTGCAGTTCCTCGACGAGCGCGGCGACCTGGTGTGGCCGAGCCTGGACGTGCCGGTTCCCGCCACGTGGCTGCGGGCGCAGACCGGCGTGGGGGCGGCCAACCAGGCCGCGCTGCTTTACGCGCTGGTCCAGTCGCCGTATTCGCCCCCGAACGATCCCGAGCTGGACGGCCTCCCCATCAGCGTCGATCCGTCGCTCGGCTCGGTGCTGGCCCAGGCCGGCGTCACCCCGACGGCGTTTCTGGCCTGGCTCTACCGCAACGTGCCCGACCAACACCGGCCGCCCTGGGTGCCCGGCGGCGTCAACCCCGCCAACAACCCCGACTACTGAAGCGATGGGCCGCGCCTACCCGGCGGCCTCCCGCTCCAGGAAGCGGAACTGGGCCTGCAGCAACTCGGCGTAAATGCCGGCGCGGTCGAGCAGTTCGTCGTGCGTGCCCGCCTCCACGATCCGGCCGTGGTCGAAGACCAGGATGCGGTCGGCCTGGCGGATCGTGGACAGCCGGTGCGCGACGACGAAGGACGTGCGGCCCTGGAGCAGGCGGCTCAGCGCGCGCTGGATGACCAACTCCGTCTGCGTGTCGATGCTGCTCGTCGCCTCGTCGAGGATGAGGATGCGGGGATCCGCGAGCAGCGCCCGGGCGAAGGAGAGCAGCTGCCTCTGGCCCACGGAGAAGCGGCTGCCGCGCTCCTGGACCTCGGTGTCGTAGCCCTGCGGCAGCCGGCTGATGAAGTCGTGCGCGGACACGGCCCGGGCGGCCGCCTCGATCTCCTCGTCGGTCGCGTCCAGCCGCCCGTAGCGCAGGTTCTCGCGCACGGTGCCCGAGAAGATGATGGTGTCCTGCAGCACGACGCCGATCTGCCGGCGCAGGGACGCGAGGTCGGTCTCGCGGATGTCCCGGCCGTCGACGAGTATCCGCCCCTCCTGCGGATCGTAGAAACGCGTGAGGAGGGTGATGACCGAGGTCTTGCCCGCGCCCGTGTGGCCCACCAGGGCGACCGTCTGCCCGGGCTGCGCCTCGAAGCTCACCCCGTCCAGCGCGCGGCGCCTGCCGTCGTACGAGAACACGACGTCGCGAAACTCCACGGCCCCGCGCACCGCCGGCAGCGGCGCCGCCCCCGCGGGCGACACGACGCGGATGGGGTGGTCGATGAACTGGAAGATCCGCTCCGCCGACGCCATCGCCATCAGCAGCGAGTTGTACAGGTTGCCGAGCATGGAGATCGGCGACCAGAACGCGGCCACGTATTGGACGAAGGTCACGACCAGCCACGCCTGGATCGCGCCGGTGCGGACGAGGTGGGCGCCGTACCAGAAGACGATGCCCGTCCCCACCGCGCCGGTCAGGGTCACCGTGGGTCCGAACAGGGACGACCACATCTGGGCCAGGCGCCAACTGTCGTAGTACCGGCGGTTCATGACCTGGAAGAAGCGCCGGTTCTCGGTCTCCTGGGTGAACGCCTGGGTGACGCGGATGCCCTGGATGGCCTCGTTCAGATGGGAGTTGATGCGCGTGAGCCGCACGCGCACCCGCTGCCACGAGACGCGGATCTTGCGCCGCAGGCCCGTGGACAAAAACAGCATGGCCGGAATGACCGCGAAACAGGCCAGGGCCAGGTTGGGACGCAGCACCAGCATCGCGACGATGATGCCGACGAGCAGGAAGACGTTGCTGAGCAGGGTGACGATGCCGTTGGTGAACAGGTCGTTGAGGGCGTTGACGTCGTTGGTGACGCGCACCAGCACGCTGCCCACCGAGCGCGCGTCGAAGAAGTCGAGCGACAGGTCCTGGATGTGGCCGTAGAGGTGGCGGCGCAGGTCGACGAGCACGTTCTGCCCGAGCCGCGTCGTCAGGCGGGTCTGGCCCCACGAGCACACCCAGTTGACCAGGAACGAGGCGAGGTAAGCCGCCGCGTAGAGGTCGAGGCGACGCACCCAGGCGGCGAGGTTGCCGTGGCCGAGGGCCGCCTCGATCACGGCCACCGACCGGCCGAGCAGGATGGGCCGCACGAGTTGCGTCGCCGCGCCGAGGACCGTGAGCGCCGTCGCCAGGGCGGCCAGGCCGCCGTATGGCCGCGTGTACGCGAGCAGGCGGCGCATCATGCCCCAGTCGAAGGGGCGGTCGATCTCCTCCTCGTCGCGGTAGCGGAAGCGCTCCGGGCCCGGGGCGGGCGCGGGCACCGCGCCCAGCCAGCGCCCGACGGCGGCGGCCGCGCGGGCCCCGGCCCCGCCGCCCTCACTCGGCACCGCCGGCCACCTCCCGCCTGAGGGACCGCCCGCGCAGGGCGTCCCGGTCCCGGAACTGCACGTCGAAGATCTCGCGGTACAGGCCGCCGCGCCGGAGCAGGTCCTCGTGGCGGCCCCGCTCCACCACGGCCCCGCCGTCGAGCACGATGATCTCGTCCGCCCGGCGCACCGAGCTCAGCCGGTGGGCGATGATGAAGGTCGTGCGGCCGGCCATCGCCGCCTCCAGCGCGCTCTGGATCTCGAACTCCGTCTCCAGGTCGACGCTGGATGTCGCGTCGTCGAAGATCAGGATGCGCGGGTCGTACAGCAGGGCGCGCGCGATGGCGACCCGCTGCCGCTGACCTCCCGACAGGCCGAGGCCGCGCTCCCCGACCGTCGTCTCGTAGCCCTCGGGGAGCTCCATGATGAAGTCGTCGGCCTGCGCCATGCGCGCCGCCCGGCGCACATCCTCCAGGGTCGCGTCCCGGCGCCCGTAGCTGACGTTCTCAAAGATCGAGGCGGAGAACAGGAACGTCTCGCCCGGCACCACGCCGATCTGGCGGCGCAGGCTCTGCAGCGTCCACTCGCGCACGTCGCGGCCGTCCACCAGCACCCTGCCCTGCTGGCACTCGTAGAAGCGGGGGATCAGGTTCACCACCGTGCTCTTGCCGGCGCCGGTCGGCCCGACCAGCGCCACCACCTGTCCGGGCTTCGCCTCCAGCGAGACGCCGGAGAGGGCAGGGCGGCCGCCCTGCCCCGGATAGCGCACGGTCACGTTCTCGATCCGGACGTGCCCGCGCGCCTGGGACGGGTCGAGCACCGCCGCCCCGGGCCGGTCCCGCACCGCGTCCGGGGTCTCCAGGATCTCCAGGAGGCGGACCTCCGCCGCGGCGGATTGCGCGAAGAGGTTCACGAGGAACCCGAGCTGTTGCGTCGGGCCGGTGAGGTAGCCGAGGAGGCCGAAGAAGGCCACCAGGGCCCCGAGGGAGGCATGGCCGTGCATCACCTGCAGGCCGCCGTACCAGATGAGGATGACCGCCGACAGGTTGCCGAGGAGCTGCATCAGGGGGATGTACGTGGCCTGGTACCCGCCGGCGTCGACGTTGCGCCGGCCGAATTCGAGGTTCGCCTCCTGGAACTTCGCCATCTCGAACGGTTCCCGGGCGAACGTCCGCACGACGCGCACGGCCATGATGTTCTCCTGCACGACCGTCTGGAGGCGGGAGGCGGCCTGCCGGATGCGGGTGTACACGGGGCGCACCCGATCGTCGAAGCGCAGCACGGCGACGATCAGGAACGGCATGAACACCAGGGTCAGCAGCGTCAGGCGGGCGTCCAGGGTGAACATGACCACCAGGCCGAAGGCCACGTTGAACACGAAGTTGAAGCCGCTGATCAGGCCCTGGCTCAGATACATGCGCCAGGCCTCGACGTCGCCCGTCAGGCGCTGCATGAGGTTGCCCGTGTGCTCACGGTCGTAGTATTCGAATCCGTGGTACTGCAACCGCGCATACAGCGCCTGGCGCAGGGTGAACGTGGCCTTCTGGCCGAACAGACCGCTCAGGTAGCCCTGCAGGAAGTTGAAGGTCCCGCCGACCAGGGCGAGGCTCGGTATGGCGGGCACGATCCAGCGCAGCTCGCCCCAGCGGTGCGCGCCCAGCACCCCGTTGAAGAGGGCGGCCGTCAGGTACGGCACGACCATGTTCGTCGCCGTGAGGCACGCCAGCGCCAGGACGGCCACATACAGCGTCCAGCGGAAGGCCGTGCAGTGGGCCCGCAGCTTACCGAACATCCACATCGTCCGGGTGATCGACCCTCCCCTGGATGGACCGGGGCCGGTTCCGGGGGCGCCGGCGGCCGGCGCCTGCCCGGGGCATACGGCCGCGAGCGGGGGCTCCCTTCCGGAACCCGTGCGCTCCATCGGCCGGGCGCGGCGATGCGGGAAGGCGGGCCGCGGGCGTCAGGCCAGGTGCCGGCAGTCGTTGCACGAGACGACGCGCACTCCGCCGCCGGGAGGCCACGCCAGGTGGTTCACGCAGGCGTTGCCCTGGTCGATCGCCACGGTGCCGTCCTGGGGCGCGCCGAGGCACCGGCGGATGATGTAGCCGTTGAACGTGCCGTGGCCGAACAGCGCCACCCGTCCCCCATCCCCGAACGCGGCGCGGAGGCGGTCGAGCAGGCGCGCCGCGCGCGCCGCCGCCTGCGCCCACGTCTCGTCGCCGGGGTGGCCCGGCCACGGCATACCGGCATCGAAGACCGCGTCGGGAAACCGGGCGCGGAGCCGGGACACGGGCCAGCCGTCCCCGGGATGGGCGCGGTGGGCCTCCGCCGCGTCCGCCCACACGAGCCACGGCGCGCGACACCGCGCGACCGCGGGCCGAGCGGTCTCGAGCGACCGAACGAGCGGGCTCGAGAGGAGGACCGTGGGCTCCAGCCGGGCCACCGCCTCGGCGAGCCGCTCCGCCTGCCTGCGCCCCAGCGCCGTCAACTCCGGGTCCGGCACGTGGCGCTCCCGCGGCAGCGTGTTGTTCTCGGACTCCCCGTGCCGCAGGAGGAAGAGGTGCACCTAGCGGCGGTGCTCCACGTCGAGCCAGGCGCCGAAGCGGCCCCGGCCGAGCGTGATGTGGAACGTGCCACCGAGGGTGGAGGCGACGGCCAGCGGCACGCCGGCCACCTCCAGGCGCTCGTCGCCCGGTTCGGCGGCCGGGGCGGGCGCCGCCACCGCGCGCCGCAGTCCGCAGCTGCCGACCGCGATGCGCAGCACCGTATTGCGGGGTCCTCCCCCGAGCGGCGCGGCCGCGAGGAGCGCGCGGGCCTCCTCCAGGGCTTCGGGGCTCATCGTCACGCGCTCCACAGCCGCTCCGCCGCCTGGGCGGCGGAGCGGGGGCGCGCGGCCAGCCCGATGGGCCGCACCGGCGACGGACACCTCCCTCGGCGGAACCGTGGGCCGGGTCTCCGGACCCGGGGCCCGCCCCGGCCGCGATCATCACCCACGGCCCCTGCCGGCGCAAGCCCCCGCCGACATTGGCCGGGCCGTCCGGAGCCGCGCGGGCGGCGCCGCCGCCCGCGGCTACGGTCCGCGCGCCGCGAGCCCGCGCACCGCGTCCCCGGCGGCCGACAGGTTCGCCAGCCGCATCTCGGAGTACTTGCGCGACAGCACCACGCCCGCCGCGCCGCCGGCGAAGGCCGCCTCCACGGCGGCCCGGACGTCGTCCGGCGTCGTCTTCTTCTGGCCCGCGCCCGTGGGGATGTCGATGTCGATCCCGGGATAGATGCTCGTGCGTCCGCTGCCGCCGCACGAGGGCGACACGAGGGCGACCGCACGCGCCGTCTCCCGGCGCACGTACTCCGCGGACCACCCGTGCCGCGCCACCGCATCGAGGTCGGTCTCCTCGTCGACGCCCAAGACCGCATACATCCACGCGACCGTGTCGCGCGGCGCGGCATCGGCGAGGAACAGGCGGTGCAGTCCCTGGAGGTGTCCCACCCAGCGCGGGCCCGCGCAGTTGTTGTAGGCCACCAGCTTCAGGAAGTCCGCGTGGTGGCTGAACGCGGCGATGTCCTGCGTGGCCCGGTAGAAGGGGGAGAAGGAGTTGAGATGCATGATGTGCCACCCGAAGGTCGAGCGCCCGCGCCCCACGCCGCGCACCAGGCCGTGGGCCGCCCGCAGGAAGTCGTTCTGGCCCTCGTGCCACAGCGCGTCCCAGCCGAGCAGCTCCGGATAGCGGAGCAGCAGGCGCCAGAACGAGACGAAGTACCCGTCGGGGGGCCGGTCCGCGGCGCCCGCGCGGCCGGCGAGGTGTTCCAGCTCCGCGAATCCCGCACGGGCGCGGTCGGCGTCGAGGCCGCGCTCGCGCGCCGCGGCCAGGCAATGCGGGCAGAAGCACGTGGAAGCCGCGTACTCGGACCAGCGCATCAGGGCCGCCTGCAAAGGCCCGTGCCGCTCGGAGCACCAGGCCACCCCGTCCACCCCGTAGGCGGCCACGCGCTCTTCGATCAGTCCCAGGTGCCAGGCGCGGTAGTCGGGATGGCGCAGGCAGGGCCGCCCGGCGAGGCGGCCGCGGTGGTCGACCTCGAGGCAGCGCCAGAACCCCGGGATGTTCTGGAGCTGCGGGCCGTACGAACTCTCTTCGATCCAGGAATAGACCGCCAGCCCCCGGGCGCGGGCCGCCGGTAGGACCGCCTCGAGGAGGTCCAGGCCCGGATGTTCCGGCGCGGCGAAGGCCTCGGGGCGGATGAAGGTGCCGCCGTAGTACTCCGGCCGGGCGCGGGCGTAGTTGCCCCCGATCCAGCCCGGGTCGTGCTCCTGCGCCCCGTGGTCCGGGAGCGGCTGGCCGGGCACCTGCCGGCCGCCCGTGCCGCGCGTGTACGTGAAGTCGGCGAGAAACAGGGCGTTGACGGCGCCACGCGCCTGCAGGGTCTCCAGGCAGCCTTCCACGCCCTCGTCGACGAAGGAGACGGCGCCCACCTGGATGGCGACCAGCGGCGCCGGGGCCGCCCGTCCGGCGGGACCGGGGATGGCCGCCGAGGATGGGTCCGCCACGCGCTCGCCTCCGTTGCCCTGGGCCGTTCGCCGGGCCCCTGCTCAGCGCACGCCGCGGATCTTCCACACCAGCGCGGAGCCGCAGAACGCGTACAGGGCGGTCGCCCCGAAGATCAGGCGGTAGGGGAGCGCTCCCCCGGCCGGCAGAAGCAGGAAGACGATCCCCCCGATGACGGGGGCGATGACCTGGGGCAGCGTCGTGCCCATGCCCCAGAAGCCCATGTCCCGGGCGACGCCCGCGGCGTCGGGCAGCACGTCGGTGACCAGCGCCCAGTCGACGGAGATATACGCGCCGTAACCGAGCCCGAAGACGGCCCCGACCGCGAGGATGGGCACGAGGCCCCGCGCGAGGAGGAAGGCCAGGGCGCCCACCCCCATCAGGGCACCGGCCGCGCAGACGATCGTGCGGCGGCCGACCGCGTCGGAGCGGCGGCCGGCCCACACGGTGGAGAACGCGGCGGCGAGAATCGTGACCGCGACCGTGTACGAGGTGGCCGTCACGTAATCGCGCACGCCCGCCACGTCGCGGAGGTAGTACGAGAGGTAGGTCAGCAGCGTGTAAAAGCCGAGCATGACCAACCCCCGGGTCACGACCACCCAGACGAAGTCGCGATAGCGCCCCGGCCTCCGCGCGGAGCCGGCGGGCGGAGCCGGCGCGGCGCCCCCTGCGACGACCCGGCCCTCGGGCAGCCCCCACACGGTCACGGCGACCCCGCCGAGCAGGATGGCGGCCAGCAGGGCGAGCAGGTAACGGTAGGTGCTCCCGTGCACCAGGAAGACGGAGCCGATCGCGCCGACCAGCGCACCCACGCTCGACATGAGGCCCAGGAAGCCGCTCGCCCGGCCCCGCCCTTCGGGCGGCGCGATCTCCGGGATGTAGGCCTGGTAGGCCGCCAGCGCCGTGTTGTAAGCGAGTTGGAGTAGGAGGACGGCCGCCAGGAGGGCCGGAAACCCGGAGGCGAAGGCGAGCCAGCAGAGGGCGGCCGCCCCGGCGACTCCGCCGCCGAGGACGTAGGGGCGCCGGCGGCCGAAGGCGGTGCGGGTGCGGTCCGAGGCCCAACCCGCGACCGGGTGCACGGCGGTGGCGAGCAGCGTGCCCAGGGTCGTGAGCAGGCTCAGGGCCACGGCCTTGCGCGCGTCGCCGACCGCCTGGAGGACCAGGAACGGCAGCAGGACGGCGGACAGCGACTCCCAGACGGCGTTGCCGGCGAACCAGAGGCCGGCCAGACGCAGCTGGTCGCCCAGGCGGCCCGCGTCGAAGGGTCGGGGCGCGGACCGGGGGCGGGGCAGCTGCAACCCCTCGGCCGCCATCGACTGCGGCCCCTCCTCCCCGCGGGCGCGCCGCCGGCCCACGCGTGGCGCGGACGCGCTCCGGCGGAGGCGTTCGCGGCGCGCGCGCGGGACCCTGCGTCCGCGCAGCTCTCGGTTGCCGCGGCGGGGAACCCGGGCGGCGGCGGGGACGTCCAGTGGCCGGGCGGCGAGCGCCGGGGCCGCAAAGGCGGTACGCTCCGGGGGGCGGGCGCTGCGCCGGGGCAGCCTCGGGAAGCAGGACACGCCCCGGGGGACGGGCGGCCGATGGGGAGGGCTCGCCGGACATGGCCGAGCGTGCGCTGGACGTGGTCACGGGGGCGTTCTCGTACACCGGCCGGCACATCGCCTCCCGGCTGCTGGCGGCCGGCCGGGAGGTGCGGACCCTGACGGGGCACCCCGAGCGCGAGGACCCATTCGGCGGCCGCGTCCTGGCGCTGCCCTACCGGTTCGACGACCCGGCCGCGATGGCCCGCAGCCTGGAGGGCGCCGAGACCCTGTACAACACGTACTGGGTCCGTTTCGCCCGCGGGGGGCGAAGCCACGACCGCGCCGTGCACGACAGCGAGGTGCTCTTCGCCGCGGCCGCGGCGGCGGGCGTGCGGCGCATCGTGCACGTCAGCATCACCGGCGCCGACCCGGCGTCGCCCCTGCCCTACTTCCGCGGCAAGGGCAGGGTCGAAGCGGCGCTCCGGGCCTGCGGCCCGGACTTCGCCATCGTCCGCCCGACGCTGGTCTTCGGGCACGGCGACGTGTTGCTGCACAACATCGCGTGGGCGCTGCGCCGCCTTCCCGCCTTCGCGCTGTTCGGCGACGGGGCGTATCCCGTCCAACCGGTGCACGTCGACGACGTGGCGGAACTGGCGGTGCGCCTGGGGCGCGAGGGCGCGGGCGCCGCGGCGGACGCCGTGGGCCCCGAGACCTACACCTACCGCGACCTGGTCGCCCGCGTCGCCGAGGCGATCGGGCGCCGGGTGCCGCTGGTTCCGCTGCCGCCGGGCCTGGCCTGGGCCGGGGCCGCCGCCGTCGGGGTGGTCGTTCGGGACGTGGTCGTGACCCGGGACGAGATCGCGGGGCTCATGGCCGGCCTGCTCGTCTCCCGCCAAGCGCCGACGGGCGGCAGCCGGCTGAGCGAATGGCTGCGCGCGAACGCGCCGACCCTGGGCCTGCGCTGGGTTTCGGAGATCCGCCGGCATTACGCGCCCTGATCCGGCGCGGGGGGCCCGGCCCCCGGCTGCGGCCGGCGGCGGTCCGAAGGACAAGATGCTAAGATCCGCGACCGGCGGCGCGAAGGATGCGATCCGCCGTGTTGGCGAATTGTGTCGAAACGAGTCGGCGGCGCGCGCCCGGGACGGCGCCCCCACCCGTCCGAAGGAGGTCGACGCATGCGCGGGGCCCGCTGGCTGCTGGTCGTGATCGCCCTCGCCCTCGTGGTCGCCGTGGTCCAGCTCGTCCGCCCCGTTCCCGACGTCCGGCTCCAGGTGACCCTGCCTTCCGCCTTCACCGCCAAGGGCCCGGCGGTGAGCGTCCCGTGGCCGTCCGCCGGCCAGAGCGCGCTGGCCATCGAGGGCGTCGGCCTGGTCGGCACGTCCGGGGCCACGACTCCCCAGCCGATCGCCAGCGTCGCCAAGGTGATGGTCGCCTACCTCATCCTCAAGGATCATCCGCTGGCCTCCGGCGCCAACGGGCCCTCGGTGACGATCACCCCGGCGGACGTCGCCGTGTACCAGAGCGACTTGGCGGGAGGCCAGTCCGTGGTGCCGGTGGTGGCGGGCGAGACGCTGACGGAACGGCAGCTGCTGGAGGGGCTGCTGCTGCCCTCGGGCAACAACCTGGCCACCCTGCTCGGCGAGTGGGACGCGGGGTCCCTGCCGGCCTTCGTGGCCAAGATGAACCAGGCCGCGCAGCAGCTGGGCATGACCCACACGCACTACGCCGACGCGAGCGGCGTGTCGCCAGAGACCACGAGCACCGCCGCCGACCAGATGATCATGGCGCAGGCGGCCATGGCCGACCCGACCTTCCGCCACATCGTCGCGCTGCCGCAGACAACCCTGCCCGTGGCCGGTGTGGTATACAACGTGAACGCCTTCCTCGGCCGCTCCGGCATCGTGGGCATCAAGACGGGCAGCACGCTTGAGGCCGGCGGGTGCTTCGTGGCCGCGGCACCCGTGACCGCGGGCAGCCAAACGGTGCTCGCCTTCGGCGCGGCGTTCGGCCAGGACGGCGTCATGCCGCTGCACGACGCGCTGACCGCCGGGCAGGGCCTGGTCGTGGCGGCGGGCCAGTTCGTGACCACGGACAGCCCCGTCCGGTCCGGGGAGGCGGTCGCCACCCTGGTCGCCCCCTGGGCACCGCCGGTCGCCGTGGTCGCGTCCTCCGGGACGACGTTCATCGCCTGGAACGGCCTGAAGGGGTCGGCCGGCGTGACGAAGCCGGCGGCCCTCGCGCACTCGGTCGCGCGCGGCGCCCATATCGCCACGCTGCAGGTGCAGCTCGGCGAGCAGGCGGCAACCATCCCGCTCACCGCGGCGGGATCGATCCCGCCGCCCTCGCTGCGCTGGCGGCTGACCCGGCACTAGGCGGGCCCGCCGCCGGAGCCCGCGGCGCCCGGCCCCGGGATGGGACCGCCCGCACGAAGGAGGATGCAACGGTGCCGCGCATTCCGAGGCGGGGGTGGCTCGCCGGCTCCGCGGCGGCGCTCGCGATCCCCGCGCTTTCCGCGCTGCTCTCCGGATGTGGGCCCCAGCGGGGGGCGCACCCCGGAGGTGCGCCGACGCCCCGCGGGAAGCCGTACGGCGGGCTGGGTTTCACGGCGATCCACATGGTGGGCGCCTCGCTGGGGTGGGCCATGGGGGGCGCGGCGCTCTTCCGCAGTTCGGACGGGGGGCGGACCTGGTCGAACGTCTCGCCGCCCTCGCGGCCCAGCGCCGGCACGATTGTGGCCGCCTTCGGGGGTGCCAGCCGCGCGTGGGCGGCGATGGCCACCCCATCCGGGGTCCAGCTGTTCTCCACCGCCGACGGCGGCGCCCATTGGTCCGCCGCCGTCGCGCCCGGCTCCTCCAACCTGGTCCCGCGCTTCCTGTCGTTCCTGACCGACAGCGTGCACGGGTGGCTCTGGTGCGCCGGCGCGACCGCACCGGGCCTCGAGCCGGGCGTGCTGTTCCGCACGGCCGACGGCGGCGCGACCTGGACCGAGGCCGTGAGCACCGGGGCCGCCTCCGGCGCGGCGCGGGGTCCCGGCCTGCCCGCGGCCGGCGTCAAGTCCGGCCTCGCCTTCCGCGACCAGAATCACGGCGTCATGACCGCCACCGGCGCCCAGCGCGGCACCCCCTGGGTGTATGCGACGGCGGACGGCGGAGCGACCTGGGCGCCCGTGACCCTGGGCCTTCCCGCGACCGAGCGGAGCCTGCCCGTCGGGACGCAGGCCCCCGCGTTCTTCGACGCCCGGCACGGGCTCATCCCGGTCCTGACCTTCAAGGCCGCCATCCCGGCGCTCACCGTCTTCGTCACCGCGGACGGCGGATCGACGTGGACGGCGAGCCTTCCGGTGTCGTCCCCCTACGCGGCCCTGACGACCGCCTTCGTGGACGAAGGCCACTGGTTCGCGACGGACGGCGTCGGGATGTATGCCACGGCGACCGGGGGACAGGGCTGGAGCTCCTACCTCTGCCAGCCGCCGAAGGTGCTGCAGGGCGTGGCGCAGCTCGACTTCCTCTCGCCCGGCTCCGGGTTCGCCTTCTGCCCCCCGACCCCGGGCACGCAGGGACAGGCCGGGGCGCGCATCCTGGCGACGGTGGACGCCGGCCAGTCGTGGCAGGCGGTGGGCTGAAGGCCTTCCGGCGGACACCCTCAGGGCGTCGCGGGGTCGGCCGCCTCGCCCGCCGGGCGGCGCCGGTTGCGGAGGCGCGTGGCCGGGGCGTGCGGCGACCCCAGCGCCCACTGCTCCAGGAACCGGTGGAGGTGCTCCGCGGCCAGGGGGCGCGCGAACAGGTAGCCCTGGGCCGTGTCGCAGCGCTGCCGCTGCAGCGCGTCCAACTGCGCCTCGATCTCCACGCCTTCGGCCACGACTTCGAGGTTCAGCGTCTTTCCGAGTTCCACCAGCGTGCGCACGACCGCCACGGCCTCCGCGGAGTCCTGGACGGTGCGGATGAACGACCGATCGATCTTCAGGACGTCGACGGGGAACTGTCGCAGGTAGGAGAGGGAGGAGTAGCCGGTGCCGAAGTCGTCGATGGCCACGCGGACCCCCAGCGCCTTCAGGGCGCGGACGCGGCGGGCCGCCTCCGCCGCGTCGCGCATCAGGGCCGTCTCCGTGATCTCGAGCACGAGCAGGCCGGCGGGCAGGCCGCTGTCCTGCAGGGCCGAGCGGACGTCTTCCACGAGGTCCGGGGTGTCGATCTGCCGCCCGGAGACGTTGACGGACACCGCGAGGCCCGGACTCGTCGGCTGCCAGGCCGCCGCCTCGCGGCACGCCTTGCGCAGGACCCACAGGCCGAGGGCTGCGGCCAGGCCGGCATCCTCGGCGAGCGGCACGAACACGCTCGGCGCGATGGGCCCGCGGACCGGATGGGTCCAGCGGGCGAGGGCCTCCATGCCGGTGACGCGCAGGTCGCGAAGGTCGACGGCGGGCTGGTAGACGAGGCTGAGCTCCCGGGCGGCGAGCGCCGCCCGCAGGTCGGTCTCCAGTTCCAGCCGTTCCTGCGCCACCAACTGCATCTGCGGCTGGAAGACCACCACGCGGTTCTTGCCGCGCGCCTTGGCCCGGTACATCGAGATGTCGGCGTCCCGCAGGAGTTCCTCGCCCGATCCGCCCGTGCGCACGGCGACGCCGATCGAGGCGCTGGGGGTGTATGCCCGCTCGCCGATCGCGATCGGCGAGCGGAGGACCTCCAGCAGGCGCCCCGCCACGGCCTCGGGCGTGCGGCTCGGATCGGCGGTCGGCCGCACGTCCTCCTCCGCGTCGGCCGAGGCTCGCCCCCGGTCGCGGCCGCCGCCAGCTCCTCGCTGCTCCCCCGGCGCGGCCCCGGCGCCCGCGCCGTCGAGCAGCACCACGAACTCGTCGCCGCCGAGGCGGCCCACCGTGTCGGACTCGCGGACGGCCCCGAGAAGGCGCGCGGCCACCGCGCGCAGCAGTTCGTCGCCGGCCGCGTGCCCCAGGCTGTCGTTGATCACCTTGAAGTTGTCCAGGTCGACGAACAGCGCGGCCACGGGCGTCCGCGTGCGGCGGACGGCCGCCAGCATGCGGTTGGCGCGGTCCAGCACCAGCGCCCGGTTCGGCAGGCCGGTCAGGGGGTCGTGCAGGGCCTGCCGGCGGAGCTCCGCCTCGAACCGCTCGCGCTCCGTCACGTCGTGGATCACCACCACGACGCCCGCGACCGCGGGATCGTCCACGAGATCGGTGACCGTCGCCTCGCAGGACCGCGGCTCGCCGGCCGCGGTCAGGGCGCGGACCAATCCGCGCACGGGAGCGCCACCCGCCGCACGGCTCTCGGCCGCCAGGTCGGCGGTCCCGACATGCTCCCCGTCGGGCAGCAGCCGGCCGACGGGTTGGCCCACCAGCTCGTCGGCCGCGTAGCCGAGGAGCCGCGTCAGGGAGGGGCTCTGGTACCGGACGAGGCCGTCGCCGCCGACCACGACGACGTGGTCCGTCAGGTTCTCCACCAGCAGCCGGAAGCGGCGCTCCCGGAGGACCACGTGCTGTTGGATGCGCTCCTTGGACGCGAAGAGCTGGCGCAGCCGCAGCAGGACCAGGGCGGTGACCGCGGCCGACGGCAGCAACAGGGTGCGCGGCACGAAAGGCTGGTGCAGCACGCGGACGGCGATGACCGTGGCGCCGGCGGGCACCAGGAGCGCCAGCCCCAGGGTCGCGGTCCGCCGCCGGCCCAGGTTGTCGGGGTGGGCCCGGGCGGCGTCCGCGATGCGCCGCATGGACGGGTGCAGCGCCGGCAGGGCGATGAGGAGGCTGGTCGCCATCCATCCCGCGACCAGCAGCGGGACGTTGCCGGGCCGGCCCCAGGCCAAGCCGAGCGCGCCCAGGGAGAATCCCGCGATCATGGCGGCGGCCCCGGCCTCGACGGCCCACAGCGGCCAGAGCACGTCGGGCGTGGCCGCGATCAGGTGGACGGCGACAGCCATCAGCAGCATGCCGGCGGCCGGTACGGCCGCCCCCATCGCGGCCTCGATGCCGGGGAGCCGCGTCGCGTGGGCCAGCGGCAGGTAGACGAGGTCCCGCAGGGCCGCGGCCGCGGCGATCAGCACGACGCCGGCGTCGAGCACGTCGTCCCCGCTCTCGCGCGCGTGCATGGCATGGCCTGAGCAGGCGACGCCCGCGAGCAGCGCGCCGAACGCCGCGACGGACATGCCGTCCGCGAACGCATCGAGGGCCGGGCGGCCGGCCAGACCGCCCGGCGCGAGCTCATGCAGCAGCCCCGTGACGGCGAAGAGCGGAATCGATACCCCGAAGAGGTACCAAACGACGGGCCGGGCGGGCCGGTGGGCCCGGATGCCGGCGAGCACGGCGACCATGGACAGGATGGGGACGGCGCCCGAGGCGACCACCGAAGCACGTCCCGGCAACAGGAAGTGGGCGCAGAACAGGGCGGCGCCGCCCACGGCAAATGCGCCCAGGGCCCACGGCCTGCCCGCGAGCCACGGGGCGCGCGCCGGGGAGGGGGTGCCCGCCGGGACATGGTGCGTCGCCGAGGGTCGTCCTCCTCCCGGGGCCGCGCCCCCTCCCGGCCCGACCGAGGACGCGGCCGGCGCGACCGGCGGGTGCCGCCAAGCCTGTCATCGGCACGGCGGTCCGCCCCTGATAGATCCCGCGCATCCGCCGGCGGCCACCGCCCTGCGGCAGGGACCGACCCGGCGGGGGCCAATCCCGCCCACGCGGCCGGCCTCGGCACCGCCGACCGGCGTCGCGGAAGGAGGTGGCGGCGTCCCCGCGCCCATCGGACCCCGGAGCGCGATGGGGCGCCGCGAAGCGCTTTGAGGATCGGGCTGAACGCGGGGATCTTTCCGGGCGGACCCGGGCCGGTCGAGGCGGTCCGGGCCGCGGCCGCCGCTGGCGCGGACGGCTGTGAACTGAACGTCGGGGAGAGCGGCCCGCTCTCCCTCCAGACCAGTGCAGCCGACCTGCAGGCCGTCCGCCGCGCAGCGGCGGACGCGGGCGTCGACCTGCCGTCCCTCCACTGCGGGCTCCACTGGAAGTATCCGCTCAGCGACCCCGACCCGGCGGTCCGGGCGCGTGGTCTGGCGGCGCTGCGCCGCACCGTGGATATCGGCGCGGAACTCGGCTGCGGGGTCCTCCTCGTCGTGCCTGGCGTCGTCACGTCCGCCGTATCGTACCGGGACGCCTATGGCCGGGCGCAGGAGGGCTGCGCCGAACTTGCGCAGCACGCCGCCGGCGCCGGCCTGCGCATCGGGATCGAGAACGTCTGGAACCGCTTCCTGCTCTCGCCGCTGGAGATGGCGCGGTTCATCGACGACCTGCCCGGCGCGGCCGCCGGCGCGTACTTCGACGTCGGCAACATCCTGGCGTACGGCTACCCCCAGCAGTGGATCGCCGAGCTGGGGCGGCGCCTCGTGGCGGTGCATTTCAAGGACTACCGGTCGGACGTGCCCGGCGGGGGCGGCTTCGTGCACCTGCTGCAGGGCGACGTCCCCTGGAAGGCCTGCATGGAGGAGCTGCGCCGCGCCGGCTACGACGGTTACGTGACCGCGGAACTGCCCCCCTACCGGCACCTCCCCGAGCGGGCGGCCCCCGATACCGTGGCCGCCATGCGGGCGATCCTCGCGCTCTGAGCCCGGGGCCGGGCGGCACGCCGGCTCCCGCCGGTCCCCGCCCGGCTCCTCACCCGAGCTCCCGCAGCAGCGCGTCGGTGGCCGCGCGCAGCGCCTCCCCCGCCTCGGGGGCCAGGGCCGAGGGGAACCCGTAGTAGCGGTGGGCCGCGGCCACCTCATAGCCACCGCCGGCGTAGGCCTGCCGTTCGGGGATGTAGCCCACCGACGGGCCCGCGTGGCCGACGCCGCAACAGTCGGAAGGCAGGGCCAGGGCGAAGGCGGCGTGCGGCTCCCCCGGCCAGAAGGCTGCCCGCCCGGCGCCGATGCGGCAGGCCACCACCGCCGCCGCCTCCGGCGGCACGGGCTCGCCCGGGGCCGCCACGGTGTCGGCCCACCGGAGCATGGCGGCCGCCGCCCGGGGATCCGCCGGCCGGGGAGGCACCGCGTCCCCCGGCAGGCGCGGCAGCCGCACCTCCCGCCGGGCCCATCCCAGCGGCCCGGCCGCGGCCGTCGGGGTCACGTTCCAGAGCGCGCCGAGTTCCGCCGCCAGCGCGGCCCAGGGGCCGAGTTCCGCCTCGCCCCGCCGCAGCGGGTCCTGGTCCCCGCAGAAGCCCTGCAGGAAAAGGGAGGGAAACGGCAGCGCGCGCGCCACCTCACCCACCCAGTCGGCGGAGACGGCGCGGTTGTCGGCACCGAGGACGACCGGGTGGCAGGCCACCGACCACACCGCGCACACCGGCCGCCGCGTGCTGTCGGAACGCTCGATCTTCATCAGGTGGACCCGGGGATCCACCGGGCCGGCCGGATCGCGCCGGTTACCCCAGAGGGCGCCCGAGGGCAGGGCGCGGCGGCCCCAGCCCACGCGGCAGGGCACGGCGTCCGCCAGGGCGCGCCGGGCCGCGTCGCCGACGGCGAGGGCGGCCCGCCGGACGTAGGCCGGGTCCGGAGCGCCGCACCCGATGAGCGGGTAGGTGGCCGGCGCCGCGTGCGTGTGGCTGCAGCAGAGGACGACGCGCTCCTCGGGCAGCGGGCAGGCGGCGGCGAGCCGTCCGGCGGCGGCGGCGTCCAGGATGCAGAGGTCCAGCCCGACCAGGAGCCAGGGATCGCAGCCCTCGCCCCCGAGGGCCAGGACGCCGGCGCGCAGCCGGTCGCGGACGCCGGTGGCGGGTTGTTCGCGCGCGACGTAGCCCGACAGCTCCACCCGGCCCTCGGCCGGATCCGGCGTGATGTCCACGGTGGCGAATCCCGCGCGGAAGTGGACCCGGGCCGTGGCCACCGGCTCACCCTCCTCGGCAGCGGGCGGCGGACGCCCGGCTCAGCCGGCCCGTGTCCAGGCGCGCTGGATCTTGGCCATCGCCGCCGCCGCGGCGACGACCTCCCCTTCCCCGGCCAGGAGCACGGGGTGGGCCATCCAGCAGCAGTCCTGGGCGGCGGCGGCCGCCACGGGGAGCGGCGCGTCCTCGTACCGCGGCTCAGGGGCGCCGCCCCGGGCGGCGTTGGCCCGCGCCCGACGCTGCACCGCCTCGTTGCCCGAGAGCAGCGTGTACCCGGCCGACGCCGGGACCCCCTCCGCGCCGAGGGCCCGCAGGAACTCCGCGCGGCTGTGCCCGCCGAACGCCGCGGGGTCGAAGCGGAACGCGAAGAGGTGCCAGGCGTGCCGCGTCACCTCGGGCGGCGGGGCGAGCGGCAGGATGCCGGGCACGGCGGCAAGCGCCTCGAGCAGGGCGGCCGCCCCCGCTTCGCGCCGCCGGGCCAGGTCCTCGAAGCGGCCCAGCTGGGCCTGCAGGAGGGCCGCCTGCAGCGCCGTCATGCGAGCGTTCTGGCCGATCCGCGGATGCCCGTACCACGCGCCGCCGCGCTGGCGCCCGACGTTGTGCAACGACCAGACGAGGTCGATGCCCGGGGCGCTCCCCGTGACCGCGCCGCCCTCGCCGGCGCTGAGGTTCTTGCTTTCCTGGAAGGAGAAGCAGCCGAACGTGCCCCACGACCCGACGGGACGACCCCGCCACGCGGCGCCCGGAGCCTGACAGGCGTCCTCCACCAGGGCCGCCCCGCGCTCCGCGCACAGGGCGCTGAGCGCGCCGAGGTCGGCGGGGCAGCCGGCGAAGTGCACCGGGACGACGGCCTTGGTGCGGGGCGTCCAGGCGCGGCGGACGGCCTCGGGATCGAGGCAGAGCGTGCGCGGCTCCACGTCCGCGAACACCGGCACGGCGCCCAGGAACAGGCAGGCGCTCGCCGTGGCGATGAAGGTGTAGGGGGGGACGATCACCTCGTCGCCGGGCCCCACGCCGGCGGCCTCGAGGGCGAGGATCAGGGCCGCCGTTCCGCTGCTGCACGCCACCGCGCCAAGGCGGGCGCCCTCGGGCTGCAGGGGTGACGCCGGCGCCGCGGGGGAGGCGGCGTGGAGGGTGGCGAATGCCTCCTCGAAGGCCTCGACGACCCGCACGCCCCGGGCGGCCGAGCACCATGTGCCGTCGCGGACGACCCGCAGGACGGCGGCCTCCTCGGCCTCCGTGGGCTGCGGCCAAGCCGGCCAGGGCCCCCGATGCACGGGTGGCCCACCGTCCACCGCGAGGCGCTCGCCGTGCTGGGCTTGCGCCTCGGCCGCTCCGGGTCCGCGCAGGCTCACGGCGACGCACCTCCCGCGGCCGTCGGCGCACCGGCTCCCGCATCCCCCACGCCGGCCGCGCCGCGGCGGGCCCCGGACGGGTGCCGGCGGCCGGCACCAGGCGGGTGGCGTTCGCACGACGGCAGCGGATTCCTGCCCTCCCCCGGACGCGGGCCGGCGCTCGGGCGACCGCGGGAAGCCGCCGCGGAAAGATGGAGGCGAGGCGGCCCTGGCGACGGAGACGGCACGAGCGCCCGGGGACCGGGGCGACCCGCCGGTCGCCCCATCCGCCGCAGGGCCCGGCGCACCAGCCTCCCTCGGCCGGGCGCTTCTCGGGGCCCTCGTGCGCCGGCGCCCCGCCCGGCTTCCCGGCCGAAGCCTCCGGCACCGCCTCCGGCTCCTCCTCCTCGGGGCGGCGCTCGCGCCGACGCTGGCCCTGGGCGCGGCCTCCCTGGCGGTGGTCATCCGCCTCGGCGCAGCGACGGCGGCCGCGGGGGCGAGCGCCCTCGAGGCGCGCAACGCGAGCCGCCTCCAGGCCCAGGTGCAGCAGGCCGCGCAGCCGCTGGGCGCCCAGTTCCTGGCCGTCGAACAGCAGGCCTCGGTCCTGGCCCAGCAGGTGCAATACATCCTGGACAACCCGGCGCTGTTCCCCGGGGACCAGCAGGGCAACACGCCCTTCACCCAGCTGCCGGACGGCGACCTCGTCAACACGGACCCGACGGTGGGGGTCTATGCGCCGCTCTCGGCCCTGGCGCAGCCGGACTTCTGGACCCAGGTCAGCCTGCTGACCCACGTCGATCCGCTCCTGCGCGCGATGGCCGGGGTCTCCTGCTGTCTGCCGAGCGTCCTCCGGTACTGGATCCAGACGCCGGCCGGCATGATCCGCGTCGATCCCAACCCCGGCTTCGCCGCCGGGGTGCGCATGCGCCCGCAGGCGGCCCTCCTCGACTACTACGCCGGTTTGCGCGCCTCCGACCTGGCGGCCTGGCAGCGCACGGCGTGGACCCTCCCCTATGCCGATCCCGCCCAGCCGAGCGGGCCCTCGCCGGAGGTCGTCTCCGCCGTCGTCCCCGCGTATGTGGCCACGGGAGGCTTCGCCGCGCTGGCCGGCGCGGACGTCTCCGCGCAGGTCCTGGTCCGGGCGCTTCAGGCCGCGGTGCAGCCGCCGTTCTCCGCGGCGATGCTGTACCGGCCGGTGGCGGCGGCGGGCGGCGACACACCCGCCGCCCCCTACCCCGTGGCCTCGTCGCCGGGCGGGCTGACCGCCGTAAGGCTCGCGGCCACCTCCGCGGCGATGCCGCTTCCGGCGGCGTTCGGCGTGCCGTCCGGGGTCGCAGGCGTGCGGCTGCTCGGCTCCGGCTCCGGCGCGCTGGAGGTCGCCTACGCGCCCGTGGGCATCGGCGGATGGATGCTGGCCGAGGCGGCGCCGGCCCGCGCCGCCGACGGCGCGACGGACGCCGCGCGGGCGGTCCTGGCCCGGCGCGCCGGCCGGACGCGGGCGGTCGCCGCCGGCCTGCTCGCCGCGGTGACGGTGGGCCTGGGTATCGCCTTGGTCCTCATCGCCGAACGGGCCGCCGCCACCGTGTCGCTGCCGCTGCGGCGGCTTGCCGCCGACATCCGCGGCACGGCCGGTGACGCCGCGGACCCGTTCGCGGGGCAGGCCGACACGGCGCCCGGCCGCGGCGCCCCCGACCCGGCGGGCGCGACGCGCAGGGCCGGGCGGTCGGCCCGCGAGGCGGACGAGGTCACGGTGCTGACCGAGGAGTTCGCCGACCTGCGCCGGCGGCTCCGGGCCGCCGTGCAGCGCTGGCGCCGGGAGGCCGTGGAGCGCGCGCGTGCGGAGATGGCCGTCCTCGTGGAGAAGCAGCGGATCGCGCGCGACATCCATGACACGATGGCCCAGGCCTTCCTGTCCATCGTCCTCCTTTCGGAGGGGGGCGCGGGGAGGCTCGCGCAGGTCGGGGACCTCGCCCGCCAGGGCCTGCGCCAGGCGCGGCGGGGGATGGCCGATCTGGCGCCCACGCCGCAGGAGCGGGAGGAGGAGCCCTTCGTGCAGGCGGTGCGGGCGGAGGCCGCCGGCTTCCCGGACTCCCTCCCGGACGGACCGGCGGTCGAACTGGAGGCGGCGGACTGGCCGGAGCTGCCGCTCCCGACGCAGGTCGCGCTGCTGGGGGTCCTGCGGTCGGCCCTGGGCAACGTGCGCGAACACGCCGGGGCGCGCCGGGTCCGCATCCGTCTGCGGGGCGTCGAGGACGCGGCCATCCTCGAGGTGGCCGACGACGGGGCCGGGTTCGATGCGGCGGCGCTCGGCCGCACGCCGCCCGATCCGGAGCGGGGCCGCGGGCTGCCGGGCATGCGGCGGCGCGTCGCGGAGGTGGGCGGGGTGCTGGTGGTGACCTCCAGCCCGGGCCGCGGCACGGTGGTGCGGGCGATCGTCCCGCGGGGAGGCGGGGACGGGCCCGAGGCCGGTCCCGGAGCGAATGCGACGCCGGCCCCGGATGGCGGCGGCGCGCCCACGGGCAACGCCGGGTCCGGCGGCGCGGCGCCGTGAGCCGGGCGACGGTCCGCGTCCTGGTCGCCGACGACCACCCGGTGGTGCGGGAAGGCCTGACGGCCATCCTGCACCGCTTCCCCGACCTCGAGGTCGTGGCCTCCGTCGGCGACGGCGGTAGGGCGGTGGACGAGGCGTGCCGCCTCCGGCCCCACGTGGTGCTGTGCGACCTGCGGATGCCCGGTACGGACGGCGTCGAGGTGGCCCGCCGGCTGCGCGCCCGTCTGCCGGACACGGCCGTGCTCATGCTCAGCACCTTCGACGACAGCCCGGGCATCCTGGCCGCGCTATCCGTGGGGGCACGGGGGTATCTGCTCAAGGACGCGGCTCCCGAGGATCTGCGCCGGGCCATCCTCGCCTGCGCGCGGGGGGACACCGTGCTCCACCCCCACGTCGCGGGCAAGGTGGCGAGGGTCCGCGGCACGGACGCGGGCTGGGACGGGCCCGGGGACCCACGGGGAGGTGAGGCTCCCGTCGGCGCGGGGGGGCCCGCCCCCCTGACCGGGCGGGAGATCGAGGTCCTGGCGCTGCTCGCCCAGGGGCTGGCCAACAAGGAGATCGCGGCCGCCCTCCGCGTGGGCGAGAGCACGGTGAAGACCCATGTCGGCAATGTGTTCCGCAAGCTGGGCGCCGTCGACCGGGTGCAGGCGGTGACGGAGGGCATGCGCCGGGGCTACCTGGACCCGCCGGTGGGCGGGTTCGCCTGAGCCACCGCCTCCCCCAAACGGTCGATGCCCCCCGCCGCTGCCCCGCGGTAGCGTAGCCGCGGGGGGGACCGGGCGGTGGACGGACCGCGCCCGCGGTGGACCAGCATTCCGTCCGCAGCGCTCCGCGCCGCCTGGACGGGCCCCGTCGCCGCCTTCGCGGTGGCCCTCGCCATCCGGGTCTACTGGGTGCGGCACTGGATCCTCCCGCCGTACGGCGACCAGGCGAGCCTGGAACGCTTCGCGGGCAACGTGGCCCACGGACTGCTCTACGGGACCCACGGCGCCTACTGGCCGCCGGCCTTCGTGTTCCTGGCGGGCGCCGTGGAGCGGGCCTTCGGCACCGGCCACCACCTCCTCGCGGTGCGCACGGCCGACGCGGTCCTCGGCGCCCTCGCCGCGGCGCTGACGGCGGACCTGGCCCGCCGGCTCCTGCGCTCGCCGCCCGCCGGGCTGGCCGCGGGCCTCCTCTGGGCCGTCTACGTGCCGGCCGTCTACTACACCGACGCGTTCCTCGCCGTCACCCTCGGTACGCTGATGCTCCTCGCCGTCTGCGACGCCGGGGTCGCCTACGGCGATCGACCCGGCGGCACGCGCCTGGCCGTGGTGGGCCTCCTGCTCGGCCTGGCCGCTCTGACGAAGCCCACGGAGCTCCCCTTGGTCGTGCCGCTGGGCTTGCAGTGGGGCCTGCGCGGGTCTCGGGGCTTCGACTGGGCCTTCGCCCTCCGATCGGCCGCCGCCACGCTGGCCTTGGCGCTCGTCGTCAACGTGCCTTGGACGCTCCGCAACCTCCACGTGACGGGCGCGCCGGTCTTCGTCGACATGAACGGCGGCATCAACTTCTACATCGCCCACAACCCGAGGGCGACCGGGGAGTTCGTCGACCTCGGCCCGGCGAACCCCGTGCTCCTCCGCGGGGCGGGCTACGACGCACCGGAAACGGGCGCGCTGGCCCTTCGCGCCGGGGTCGCCTATTTCGCGGCCCACCCCGGCGCCGACGCGCGGGAGGCGGCCACGGTGCTCCGGTACTTCTGGACGATGCGCGACCCGGACATCGCCACGTACGGCGGCGAGATCTACCGCCTCGCCGCCCGGCTCCGCGCGCCCGCCTGGGGGTTCGGCGTGGTGCGCGACCTGGGACTCCTCGGCGCGGCCTTCTGGGCGCGGCGGTGGCGCCGGATGGCGGTCCTGCCCGCCACCGTCCTGGGATACTGCGGCGGGCTGGCGCTGCTGTTCTTCGCCCCGCGCTTCCGCCTCCCGGTCGAGCCGCTGTTGGCCATCTCCGCCGCCTGGGCGGCCGTGCGCGTCTCCGCCGCCGTGGCAGCCGAATGGCGACGCGCGGCGCCCGTGGGCGCGGGCCACGGCGCCCGCACCACGGGAGAGGCCGCCGTGGCGGACGGGCCGCAGCGGCCGGCCGGGAGGGCCGGCCCCCAGGGACCGGCTACCCGTTCCGCCGCGATGGGCCGGCCGCCCGGCTTGCCGGAGACGTCGGCCGGCCGACGGCGGACGCCCAGGCCCGCGGCCCCCGGCGCGCTTCGCATCCGCTGAGGGCGGTCCCGTGCCGAGGGGCAGGGCCCGCAGGAGCATGGCCGCCGGTTCAGAAGCGCTGTGGGGCGGCACGTTGCCGGGGAAGAGCCCCTTCGCTGGGAGGGTGGGCGCCCGATGCCGAACCCGCGGGACCCGGTCGCTGGCGATGGGCCCGTGTTCTGCTGTTTGCGGTGCGGGGACTCCACGCCGCTGCCCCGGTGCCGCCACTGCCACCACGAGTTCGAGAGCGTGGACGGGATCTACCAGCTCACCCTGGATGCGGACAGCAACCTGGACCGCCGACGCGGCGCCACGTACATCGGGTACGAGCGCGTCGGCGCTTACTTCCACGGCCGGGATTGGGCGGAGAGCGCCTGCGACGCGGGCACCATGGCCCTGGGCGCGAAGATGTCCGAACTCACCGCCGCGGGGACGCTGCTGGACGTCGGATGCGGCGGGGGACGGTATGCCGTCCCCGCCGCCCTGCACGGCTGCACGGTGATCGGCGGCGACATCTCGAACGGGATGCTGCGGCTCCTCCTGCGAAAGGCGGCGACGAACCGGGTCGCGCCCGGGCGCATCGTCGCCTGCCGCCTGAACGCCCTGTCCCTGCCCCTGCCGGAGGCGAGCGTCGACGGGGCCACGCTGAACAACGTCCTGCACCTCGTCTCGGAACCCGAACGCGTCATCTCCGAGGTGTACCGGGTGCTGCGACCGGGCGGGAAACTCCTCACGCAGGTCGACGTTCCCACGGGCGACGACCGGCGTAACGCGGGGCGCAACGCGGAGTACGACTGCCGCGAGGTGGAGTTCCACAACCGGTATTGGGAGCTCTTGACCGAACGGGGGATCCCTCTGGCGCCCCGCAACCGGAGCTTCAACCGGCACAGCACCCGGCTCGCCGCCTTCGAGGCGGTCTTCGGGCCCGGCGTCCGGGTCGACGTCCCGTTCTCGGACCGCCAGGTCCAGAGCATGACGGATGCCTTCCTCTACCGGATGGGCGGGAAGGGCTTCTCGGCCCAGCAGACCGTCCCCGACGACATCCATGAGGCGACGTTCGCACGGGTGGTCGAGGAGTTCCGGATCAAGTACGGGCGAGACTTCGGCGACCTGACCTGCGAGATCGTCACCCTCGGCTTGGCGCTGCATGTGTTCGAAAAGTGAGGGCGCGTGGGCGCGGCGGCCCGTCGGGCGGCCATCCCTGGGGCCGGCCCAGGCGTCTGCTGGTTGGCGGCCAACGCCTCCCCGCCTCGCTGCTGTCCCTGAGTCGACGCATAGCCGGGCGCTCACATGGGCGGTACCAGTACGACGTGGGACTCACCGAGCACGGACGCGGCCACCCGGCCTTGCCGCTGGTCGGCCGTGCAAAAACGCACTACATTCCCGCGGCGGCGCTGCTGCCGCGCGACAACCAAGGCCGTTGCCACATGGATGGCGTCCAGGGTTCGTAGCGGGAAGCGGTCGGTGAGTTGCACCGCGTCGGAGACCACGGCCTCGTTGAGGTAGATCTGCGTCGTGGATGCGAGCAGGTGGCTCGCGGTGGCACCGAGTTCCTCCTTCTGCGTCGCGCTGATCTGTCCACGGTGGAAGCGCGCCGAGATGGCCGCCGGAATCTCCACCGTTGCCACCGTGGACACCACGGGCGTGGCCCGCATCGCCTCGGCGACATCGTCAAGGTCTCCTTCACCAAAGCAGAGCCGCAGAACCGCGCTGGAATCGATCACGGTAACGATCACGGATCATCGCCGCGGACCCAGTCCAAATCCTTCTGCAGCCCCGCGCCGGCCTCGCGCAGGGACTGTCGGGCACGCCGGATCACGTCGAGGTCAAAGGACTCCGACGGTGGGGACTGCACCAGCGGGCCCAGGGCTCGCCACGGGGCGTCGGTCACAACCTCACCGAGGCCGCGAAGGATGGCGTCCACGGTGGCGTCGTTGAGGGACCGCCCCTCGAGGCGGCTTCTCGCTCGAAGGCGTTCCAACACCGGGTCGGGCAGCCTTACCGTCATCTTGGCCATAGTGCCATCATAGTGGCAATAGCCCCCGCGGCGCAAGCACAGCTCCCGGATGGCGACGAAACCCCCCGCCATGCTGCCCGGGGTCCGCCATCTACCGCTGTCTTGACGCTGGCGAGGCCCCGGGGCTGGCCAGGGGGTCGGCGACGGCGGCGGCCGGAAAGAGCCGGGCGACGGCCACCCGCATCGGCAGCGCGCGGTGCCCCTCACCGCTTCCATGCCGTGCGGCACCGAACCACTCGATCTCGCAGCGGTCCCAGCGCCGGACCGCATGCCTGAAACGGCGGCGACCGAGGCTCGGCCGCCAGGGCCGGCGGGCCGGTTGTCCGAGTGCTCGCCCGTGCCCCTTGTGCGCCGTTGACGAGGACGGCCACCGATGGGTTTTCTGGCGAAGTCCCTTTACTACAAAGCTCTTCGCCAGAGGACGTTCCCGTCGGCGGCCGACTCCTTGAGCGTCGCAGTGCTGGAGCTTCTGCGCAAGGCGGATCCGGTCGGGCGTCTCGACTTCGTCCACACAACTGAGGGCGCGTAGCGCAAGAGATCATCGGGCCACGCTGGATGCCGACGTCTCGGCCTTCCGCGCCCGTCCGTTGACCGAGCCCTTCCCGTACCTCTGGCTGGATGCGACCTTCCCCCACGTCCGCGAGGACGGGCGCGTCGCGCCCCAGGCGCTCATGATCGCCATCGGGGTGGACGCTCACGGCCGGTGTCGCATCCTGGGCCTCGACATCGGCTGCTCGGAGAACGGGGCCCACTGGACCGCGTTTCTCAGGTCTCTGGTCGACCGCGGCCTCCACGGCGCTGCGCTGCCACCGCGGAGCGCTGTCACGGCGGAAGCGGCAGAAAAGTGTGGTGGGGAGATGACGCCCAGCCGGTGGAGAGTCCCGCAGCGCCGCGGATGAACTAGCGCCGCAAGCCAGGATTTCGCCCACAAAGGAACTTCCCCCTCCGCCGCCACGCCCACCACGGTGCCCGTGGTCGCGTCGATGCGCATCGTCGCCCAGCGCCGTGCCTTCTCTGCATACGACAGCGATGCAAGGTGCGCGGCGGGGACGATTCCGGGGTACGTGGTGCGCCAGGCGTCGACGTGCACCTTCGCGATGCCGGGGCATCCTCGCGGGACGCGTCCCGCACGACGACGTCGCCGGTCGTCACGCCGGTCCCTCCCCTGTCGTGCGGCCGAAACGGCACGTCCACCGCACGACGCCCGCGGCGCCGGCTCCTTTCGCATCCGGTGCGCGCGCCGCCTGCGTCGCGCGTCCATCCGCCCCCGAGTGCCCTCCGTTCCCGCGGGGGAGCCTCCGTCTCCCCCGATCGTCGGTGCGCGGCCGCGCAAGCCCTATGGTCGGTGTGCTGCAGTTCAGCTCCGCGTGGGGCGGTCGTCCAGGGCCGCGAGCCCCCGCCCTACACGAGCAGGCGCACGCGGTACGCGCGCAGCCACAGATCCACCTGCCAGAGATAGGCGTAGAACTGCGCGCCGCTCATCGTCTGACCGAACCACTGCACCGCCGGAGGCGACTCGGACTCGGTCAGCGTCCGCAGCAGGCGCACGTCCAGCAACGGCCGCAGGGGCGACGACCGGTCCTCGAGGATGCCCCGGATGCGCGCCCGCATGGCGGCGTGGTACGCGGGGTTGAACGTCCGCGGATAGGGGACCTTGGGCCGGTCGAGCACCTCCTTGGGCAGGAGGCCGCGCACCGCCTCGCGGAGGATGGCCTTCGGCACACCGCCCGCCGTCTTCATCGCCCACGGGATGTTCCAAACATACTCGACCAGGCGGTGGTCGCAGAAGGGCACGCGCAGTTCGAGCCCGACCGCCATGCTCATGCGGTCCTTGCGGTCGAGCAGCGTCGGCAGGAAGCGCGACATGTTGAGGTAGAGGATCTCGCGGCGGCGCGCCTCGCCGGGCGCTTCCCCCGGCAGCCGGGGCACCTCGGCCTGCGCCTGGCGGTACCGCTCGCGGGCGTAGGCCGCGGGCCGCAGGGCGGCGCGGACGTCCGGCGCGAGCACCGCGCCGCGAACCTCCACGTCGCGCGCCCAGGGGAAGGTGTCGGACGCGATGGCCTCCTCCCAGTGGCACCAGGGATAGCCGCCGAAGATCTCGTCGGCCGCCTCGCCGGACAGGCCGACGGTGGTCTCCTCGCGGATCGCCTTGCAGAACAGATACAGCGAGCTGTCGATGTCGGCGAGGCCTGGAAGGTCCCGCGCACGCACCGCGGCCTCCAGCGCCTCGACCTGCTCCGGGGTGTCGAGGACCACCCGGCGGTGTTCGGTCCCCAGGGCTTCCGACACGCGCCGCACCCACGGCCCGTCGGGGTCCGCGTAATAGCGGGTGGGCGCGAAGTCGGCCTCGAGGCCGGCAAAGTCGATGGAGTAGGTGCGCAGCGGCCCGCGGCGCTCGGCGGCGAACCGCGCCGCGGCGATGGCGGTCACGGCGCTGCTGTCGAGACCGCCGGAAAGGAGGGTCGCGATCGGCACGTCCGAGACCATCTGGCCGACCACGGTGTCGACCAGGAGTTCGCGCACCGTGGCGGCCGTGGTCGCCGCGTCGTCGGCGTGGGGCTCCGAACGGAGGCGCCAGTATGGGCGCCCCCTCACGCGGCCGTCCGCGTCGAGGGTCAGGACGTGGCCCGGCCGGAGTTCCTCGACGCCCCGGAAGACCCCCTGCCCCGGCGTCCGCGCGGGGCCCAGCGCGAAGATCTCGGCCAGGCCTTCGGCGTCGACGTCGGGGGCCACCAGGCGGTGGGCGAGCAGCGCCTTGAGCTCGGAGGCGAAGAGGAACGCCGTGCCCCGGCGGGCGAAGAACAGGGGTTTGACGCCCATCCGGTCGCGGGCCAGCAGCAGCCGGCCGGCGCGGCCGTCCCAGATGCCGAACGCGAAGATGCCGTTGAGCCGGGTCGGGCAGTCCTCGCCCCACTCCAGGTAGGCGCGCAGGACCACCTCGGTGTCGGAGCGGGTGCGGAAGACGTGCCCGCGGGCGCGGAGCTCGTCGCGCACCGCCGCGGTGTTGTAGAGCTCGCCGTTGTACGTGAGGACGGCAGCCCGCGAATCGGGCAGGCCGTCCGGCGCGGGTTCGCCCCCGATGCCCTCCGTCCACCCGGCGGCGACGCGCTCGACGGCCGCGGCTCCGGCCGGGGCCGCGACCATGGGCTGCCGGCCGCCCTCGGGGTCGATGACCACCAGCCGCCGATGCACCAGGGCGGCGTGCGGCACGACCCAGTAGCCCCCGGCGTCCGGGCCGCGGCAGGCGAGCGCGGAGGCCAGGACCTCGAGCTGCGCCCGCTCCCGCGTCAGGTTCGCGTCCCGGTCGATCCAACCAGCGATGCCGCACAAGGGCGCCCGACCTCCCCGGCCTCCGGCCGCGGCTCGCGCCGCGACGGACGGCTCAGGGTAGGTTCGGGGCCGTGGCGGCGTGCCTGTCTGGGGTCCGGCGCCCGGATGCGCCGCACCCGTGGCGTGGAGCGGCCGGCCGAGCAGCCGTCCCAGGGCCCCGCGGGCACAACCGAAGCCAGCGCGCAGGGCAGTGCGGCTCCCGGCGTGCCGCGCACTCCGAGGGCCGGCGGAGACACCCGGGCGCAACCGAATGCGCGGCCAGATCCGGGGGGCCGCCCGTCACGCGCGCGGCGCGGGCGCCCCAGCGCGTCAGGCGAACGCCGCATCCTCTTCGGCGGCGCAGGCGCAGCCGCTCTCGCCACAGCCGCCCCCGCAGCAGTCGCCGTCGTCCGCGGGGCCGGCCGAGGGGCCTCCCCCCGTCAGCACGGTGACGCTGAGGGGCATGAGCCGGACCACGCGCCGGCCGCCGCAGGCGGGACACGCGGCCTCGTTGCGCCGCTCGACCGGCATCCGGGCCTCGAAGGGCTTGGCGCAGTCCTCGCAGCGATAGTCATACAGGGGCACGACTCCGCACCTCCCGCGACGGGGCGGCAGGCGCCCCGCGGCCACCCCAAGAATGGCCCGCGGACCGTGCGCGGTCAAGGGGCGGTCGCCGGGAGCCCGTGGAGGTGAGGGAGATGGGCGCCGCCCCGGGCGACGTCCCGCCGGTCACCCGCTTCTACGAGTGGGAGTGCGAGCGCTTCCTCAGGGAACAGCGCCGGGACGTGCGCTGGTACCGGCGCCTCGCGGCGGAGACGGGCGGCCCGCTGCTGGAACTGGCGTGCGGAGCCGGTCGTGTGTGCGTCGCCCTGGCCGCCGAGGGCCACGAGGTTTGGGGCCTCGACAACCAGCCGTACCTGCTCGGCCGCGCCCAGGCCCACGCCGACCGGCACGGCGTGGCCGAGCGCTGCGCATTCGTGCAGGGCGACATCCGCGCCTTCGACCTGGGCCGGCGGTTCCCCCTGGTCCTCCTGCCCTACAACACCCTGGGATACCTCCTGGAGGAGGACGAGGCCGCGGCCTGCCTGCGCGCCGTGGCGGCGCACCTCGTGCCGGGCGGCGTGTTCGCGATCCAGATCACCCCCTTCGAGGTCGGCGAGCCGGGGCGGCCGCGCGGGTTCCTCGCGGCGGGCGCCTGCGAGGACGGCGATCTGGAGATGTACGAGAGCGTCACGGCGGAGCCGGAGCGCCACCGCACCCACTACGACGAGGAGTACCACCTGCGGCGCCCCGGGCACCCGGCCCTGGTCTTCCGGCAGCGACTGAGCCTGCGCAGCTGGTACCGCCGGGACCTCGAGCGGTTGCTGCCCGAGGCCGGCATGGAGGTGCGCGCGGTCTTCGGCGACTTCGACGGCCGGCCGCACCCGATCCCCGGGCGGCCGGGGGGGCCGGTGCTCGTCGAAGCGGTCCGCCTCGGGCGGTGAGCGCCGGGGTCGGAACTCCCGCCCCCGGCGCCAACCTGGCGTGGGGACCACCCGCGCCGGCGAGCCGCCCATGCGTGGCCGTGCCCACGGGGCCGCCGCGCTACGTCGGCAGGCGCTGCCGGAGGAAGTCCACGACGGCCCCCGTCCGACCCTCGCCGCCGCTGCAGTGCACCAGGACGGGAACCGGCAGCCGGCGGTACGCCGCCAGGGCGGCCTCCATCCGCGCCGCGTCCGGCAGCGCGTGCTCCTCCATCGGCACGTGCTCGACGGGCAGGCCATGGGTCCGGTAGTAGGAGAGGAGGCCGCCCTCGGGCCCGTCGTAGAGGGCCAGTTCGTCGTCGTCGAGCAGGCAGAGGATGCCGCCGATCCCTTCGCGCCGCGCGCGTTCGACCCACTTGGGCACCTGTCGCCGGTCGACGGTCTTCGTCCCATCCGCTGCCTTGGCGTATCCCGGTCTGCGGGCGCGGGCCAGGCGGCCGGGAACCACCCACTGCACGCTCGACGCCCCCCTCCGCGATCGCCCGGGAGGGGTTCCGCCCCGGGGGCGGGATTCCCTGGGCCGCGGCGGCATGCGCCGCTCGATGGCCAGGGCGGTCGTGACCGCGGATGGCTCGGCCGCGCCGCCCTTCGGACCGGATGCCGGGCCCTTACGCGGGGGATGCCCCGGGCCGCAGCGCGGCCAGCGCCCGTCGCAGCGCAGGCCACGGCAGGGCCCCATTCGGGTTGGGCGTCTGCACCGCGAAGCGGACGACGCCCTCGCGGTCGACCAGGACCGTGCCGGAGCGCCGCAGGGGCCCCAGCACGCGGGTGCAGCCCAGGGCGTCGAGATTCCTGCCCGCCGGATCGGCCCAAACCCGGACCCCCGCCCCGGTGCCCCGGGCCAGTGCCGCCGCCTCGTCCGCCCGGCCCGGACCGATCACGACGACCTCCGCCCCCGCATCCCGCCATTCCGACTCGTGCGCCGCCAACTGGCGGACGTGGGACCGGCAGATCCCTCAGCCGAACGACCGCATGGCATAGATCAGCACCGCCGTCCGCCCCCGGGCCGCGCCCAGGTCGAAGCCCTCGCCGGGTCCTTCCAGCCGCACCTCGGGCGCCCGATCCCCCACCGCGCATGCGCCGTCCGCCACCAACCATCGCCTCCCGCCCCGCCAGGGGCCCGCCCGGAGATTCGCGGCCGCGAAAGACGAACCCTCGCCATGGGTCGTGGGGTGGCCACCATGCCGGCGCCCCCGATCACGGGACGCGCAAGATGACCTTGCCCCGGGCTCCGGGCGACATCACGGCGACATGCGCCGCGGAGGCCTCCGTCAGAGGGAAGCCGGGGCCGACCACCGGTCGGAGCGTGCCGTTGCGCAACCCGGCGCCCAGGGCCAGGTGGATGCGCCGCCGCTCGTCCGCGCTCATCGCCATGACCCCGAGGACGGCGGCCGACCGCGACATGAGCTGGCGGGGGTCCACCGTCACCTCGCCGCGCGACCCGACCACGGCAACCCGGCCGTGCGGGGCCAGGAGGGACAGGTCGCTCGCGAGGTTCACGTTGGCGAGCATCTCGACGATGACGTCGTACCCGCGCGGCCCGGCGAGATCGAGGAGCCGGGCGTCCTCCCCGTGCCCGCAGGAGGCCAGCGCGCCGGCCTCCTCGACCAGGGCGCGCCCGCCGGCGGTCCCCGCCGTGGCCACCACCTCGCACCCATGGGCGGCGGCGATCTGGATCGCCGCGATGCCGACCCCGCCGCTGCCGCCGCGGACCAGAACCCGGTCGCCCGGCTGCGCGCGCGCCGCCAGGTGGAGGGCCAGGTACGCGGTGCGATAGGGCACCCCGACGGCCGCCCCCTGCTCGAACGTCAGGCCCGGCGGCAGCGGCCACACCGCCGCGGCGGGAGCGGCGACCATCTGCGCGTATGTGGGCGCGCCCGCGACGTACACGCGCTCCCCGGGCCGCGGGCCGCCCTCGACGTCCGGCCCCACCGCCGCCACCTCGCCGGCCCCGTCCGAGCCCGGCACATAGGGCAGCTCGGGACGGCGGGCGTAGGATCCAGACCGAATGTAGGTGTCCACCGGATTCACGCCGGCGGCCCGCAGCCGCACCAGGACCTCCCCGGGTCCCGGCACCGGATCCGGGACCTCCTCCAGCCGCAGGACCTCCGGCCCACCGAAGCCCCGCACGCGAATGGCCTGCATGGCGCCGCCCCCCCTCTCGCCGCCCGCGGCGGCGCGGGCCCCCATTCCCCCGGGGCACGGCGCCGGCCTGCCGGGGAGCGCGGCGCAACCCCGCCGGGCCCTGCCGCGCCCGACACGCCCCCGGCAGCCAGGCAGCATGGCGTCTCTGCCGCCATCCGCCGTTGGGCGCGTCGCGCGGGGCCCGGGCGGCGCCGCGTGCCCTCCGGGGCGGGGCGCTCGCCCGTCAGGGCTTCCAGGCGACAAGGGCCTCGCGGACGGGCGGCAGATCCGCGAGCCACGATCCATCCTCGCCGTCCCGCCGCAGCAGCGCGGCGACCTCGGCCTCCAGGGCCGCGAGGTCGGCCGGCTCGCACAGGGCGAGGATGCCGGCCACCTGCCGGACCGCCTCCTCCTGGCTCGCATACCGCCCGTACGGCCGCTCCGCCGAATGCACCGTCACCTGCGGGCGGACCCCGATCTCGGCGAGGACGGCTTCCAAATCGTGGGCCACGGGCTGCGCGGGAAAGGGGTCGTCGGGATGGAAGCGCGGCCACAGGCGCAGGGCCAGCGGGTGGTGCTGGTCGGCGCGGATGGCGAGGACGCAGCGGTCCGTGGCGGCCGCGGTCATGGCCCGCAGGAAGGCGGGGGCGTCGGGATGGAAGTGGACCACGAGCGAGGCGAGCGCGACCTCCGCGCGGGGAAGGCCCGCCACCGCCTCCGGCCACGAACCCGCGACGATGGTGACGCGCCCCCGCACCTGGGCATCCTCGGCCGCAAGGGCTTCGACCATGTGTTGCCGCATCAGCGGGCTCGGCTCGACCGCCCACACCCGGCACCCCGCGCGCGCGAGCGGGACGGCGTAGCGGCCCGTGCCGGCGCCCAAGTCGATCACCGTCCGCTCCGGGCCCAGGGCCTCGCACACGGCCTGAAAGACCGGGGTCGCGGTCATGTCGCGGGCGCCGTCGCGCCGCAGCCGCTGCGCCATGGTGCCGAGGTTGCAGGGCTGCGCATCGCGGCCGCCGGGACCCTCGCCCCGCCGACGCTCCACGAGGGACCGCCAGCGGGCCGCCGCCGGGCCGCCCCCGCCGTCTGCGCGGTTCACTCCGCTCCCTCCCCCATCCACACCCAGCGAATCGGGTCGTAGCGCAATCCGGGGCCCGCCGCATGCGGGCCCTCCGCCGTCCCCTCGACCTCGACCCGGCCCCGCCGCGCGCCGTCGGGGCCGACGTCCACGGCAAGGCGCAGCCACCGCCGGGAGCCGTTCTCGAACGCCAGGGTCTCGCCGTCGTCGTCGTAGAGGCGGAAGGCGCCCGGGACGCCGCCATAGTGCCGGACCTCCAGTTCCAGGCGGTCGCCGGCCCGTGGCGCGTGGGGCAGGACCGGACCCAGGGGCACCACCGCGCCCGTACGCACGAAGAGGGGGATGCGCTCCAGGCCGCCGGCCACGGTGAGCCGCGTCCCGCCCGAGATGCGCGCGCCGGTGTCGAACTCGTGCCAGTCGCCCTCGGGGAGCGCCACCCCGCGCTCGGCCTGTCCGGTGAAGAGCGGGGCCACGAGTATGTCGTCCCCCAGCATGTATTGGTCGTCGGCGAGGGCCGCCTCCCCCGCCCCCGGCTCCAGGGCCATCGGGCGGAACGGCGGCGTGCCGTCGAAGCGGTAGCGGGCGAAGGCCGAGTAAAGGTACGGGACGAGGCGGGCCCGCAACTCGATGGCGGCCCGCACGGGCCCCTCGACCTCCGGAAAGGACCACGGCTTGGTGCCGGACGACCACGCATCCAGCATGGCGATCGGCGACAGGCAGGCCACCTGGACGCGGCGGACCCACTCCTCCGGGCTGCGCGCCGCGCGCACCTCGGCCGCGAAGAGCAGGCCGGAGAAGCCCGCGTTGCAGAGCGCTCGGACGTACTCGCGGTGGTCGTACAGGTCCGTGTACAGGGCGTAGGGCAGCGACGCCGCGCCGGCCCCGGAGGCGCGGACGAGCCCATAGGTCCGGCGGCCCTGGGCGCGGAAGAGGCCCGCGGTCATCCGCTGCAGCAGCAGTCCATACACCTGGCGCATCTGCTCGCCGTCGCGGCCCGAGGGGAACTCCGCGTGGGCCGGGAACATCCACGACGACCCCGTCAGCTCACTGCCGTCGCACTCGTCGAGCTTGTACCCGGAGACCCCGGGCCGGACGTGCGCACGCTCGTGCTGCGCCTCGAACACGGCCCGGGCTTCCGGCAGGGTCAGGTCCGGCGCCAGGCCGCCCCAGACGGTGTGGGAGCCCGAGAGCGGAGCCAGGGCCCCGTGGATCGGCGCGCTGGGCGAGACCCATGCATGTTCCCACAGGTTGAGGCGCAAGCCGGCGGAGGCCATGCGGCCCAGGAAGGCGGGCGGGTCCGGAAAGCGCTCGGGCGACCACTCGAAGCTGCAGGGGTAGGCCGTGCTGTGCCACCCGGGCTCCAGGCCGACGACATCCAGGGGGTAGCCGCGGCGCCGGTACTCGAGCGCCTCCGCCTCGACCTCCGCGTCGGTGTAGCGGGTGGGGGTGCGGTGCCAGAACCCCAGGCCCCAGCGGGGCGGCAGGCACCCGCCCCCGCAGAAGAGCACATAGCGGCGGACCGCGTCCCTCGGGGTCGGCCCGCCGAACACCAGGACCCGGAGGCCGGCCGCGGCGACGACCGCCTCCACCCAGGCCGACCGCGGCGTCGCCGTCCAACCGGCATCCGTGGTCCGATCGCGGACGGGCACCGGCTCCTCCCGGCGTGTCACGGACGCGACGTGGACCGTCACGATGCGCGCCGTGTCGAACAGGACGCCGTATCCCGCCCCCCCGACATAGAACGGCACCGGGGCGTGCGTCTCGCCGGTGTCCTGGCGGGGGTCGCTGTTCACGCGCAGGAACCGGGTTCGCCCCCGCTGGTTCACGCGGAAGAACTGGAGGCCGAGCCCGAAGACGGGCTCGGTGCCCCGCAGGGGCAGCCGGACCACGAAGCGCTGGGCGCGGCGCTCGCCGCTCACCTCGCCGGCGGCGAACGGCGGCGCGTCCACGGCCGGCAGCCGGGCCATCGCCTCCCGGTCGGGTGCCCCGCCCGCCGCCGCCAGGGCCGTGAATTCCTCGGGGGCGCCGAACGAGCCCGACCACACACCGGGTGCGACCTCCGACCACGCGCCGCCCTGCACCGCGGCACCCCCGTTCCCCTGCGGTCCCCGAGCCCGGCCGGCTTCGGGCCATGCGCGGCACGGCCCTGCCGGGCGGAGGCAGGAACCCGCCCGGTCGCGTTCGCGCCGCGCCCGGTCGCGGAGCGGCAGGAAAGCCCCGGCGGGGCGCGGATCCCAGGCCGGGGAGGCGGTGGGAGGGTGTCCACGGGGGCGGAGGCGTCCAGGGTCAGGGTCGGGGTCATCGGCTGCGGCGGACGGGCGGGCTCGCACCTCCATGCGCTGGCCCGCGGGTCCGGATCGACGGTGGTCGCGGTCGCGGACGTCGTCGAGGCGGCCGCGCGCACGGCCGGCGAGCGCTGGGGGGTGCCCTGGTACACGGACCACCGGGAGTTGCTGCGCCGGGACGACCTGGACGCCGCCGTGATCTGCGTGCCCGTCTTCGCCCACGGCCAGATCGAAGGGGACGTGGCGGCACGGGGGCTCCCGTTCCTCGTGGACAAGCCCGTGGCGCGGGACCTGGCTACGGCGAGGCGCGTCGCGGAGGCCGTGCGGGCGGCCGGGGTGTGGGCCTCCGTCGGATACCAGCTGCGCTACCTGCCCCACGTGCGCCGCGCGCGCGCCTTCCTGGCGGGCAGGACGGTGGCGGTCGTCGAGGGGCACTACTGGTGCGGCACCGGACGCGCGGGAAGTTGGCACAACGACTGGGAGAAGTCCGGCGGGCAACTCGTCGAACAGGCCACCCACACGGTGGACCTGATGCGCCACCTCGTGGGCGACGTCGAGGCGGTGTACGCGCAGCAGGCCCGGCGGATCCTGACCGGCATCACGTCGCCCGACGCTTACACCGTCAGCCTGCGCTTCGTTTCGGGCGCGCTCGGGACCCTCAGCACGAGCTGGGCGCACGATCCGGGGGACTGGTCGCAGGCCAACGTCCTGCACCTCTCCCTGGACGGCTGCCTTCTCCGCGTCGACGGGGGCGGGGCGAGCCTCCTTCCCGAGGGCAAGGAGCAGTTGCCCGAGGTGGACGGACCGGACATGTACGCGGCGTTCTGCGCCGGCGTCCGTTCGGGCCGGCCCGCGGAGGTCCTGTCGTCCTACGACGACGGCGTCGCGACCCTCGCCGTCTCCCTCGCCGCCAACGAGTCGGCACGGTCGGGGCGGCCGGTGGCGCTCGCGGAGGCGGTCGGCGCCTGAACGGGCGCCGTCGCGCGGCATGGCGCGGGCGGGCTCCCGCGAGCCCGTCCGCCCGCCGTGCGGGCCGCATGGCGCCGCCGGGTCACCCCCGCCTGGGCGGGTCCGCGACGAGTTCCCGCGCCTCGCCGGCGATGCGCGTGCGGAGGCGGCAGCGGTGCCGCCAGATGCGGGCGACGTGCTCCAGCGCCTTCTGCGCGTCCGCCAACTCCAGGTCGCGCCCGTCATGGCTGTGTTCGAGCAGGAGTTCGCGGGCGCCCCCGTGGTCGAAATCGACCGCGGCGACGACCGGGCGGCCGCACGCCTCGCGGCTGCGCACCAGGGCGTCGCGCACGGCCTCAAAGTCGGTGGCGGTCACCTTCCAGAGCGCCTGGCCGCCCTCGTCGCGCCTGCTGTACACGAACATGTCGAGGCGTTCGGCGACCTCCCGGGTGAAGTGGTTGCGCACAAACGCGACGTCGTCCTCGACCTCGCGGATGAGAAAGCATTCCCGCAGCCCGTCGCGCTCTCCCAGACGCTCGACGATGTCCTCGTAGATCGCGACCCCCAGGAGATATGGGTTGATCGCACCCGGGTGCGCGGCCCGCACACCGGCGTTGAGGCGGGCGAAATCGAGGTACTCGCCGTCGGAGAGCGGCAGGTCGCGCAGCAGGCGCGTGTGCCAGAGCGTCGCCCACCCTTCGTTCATGACCTTGGTGCGCAGCTGGGGGCGGAAGTAGAGCGCCTCGTCGCGCACCATGTCGATGGCATCGCGCTGCCAGTCCTCCAGATCCGGGGCGTGGCGGGCCAGAAACAGCAGCAGGTCGGCGCCCTCCGGGCCGCGCCGCCCGGCCGACGCCCCGGCGCCCTCCCGTCGGGGAAACAGCGTGGCCGCCCGCGCCTCGACGGCCTCCGCGTCCGCCGCGACCCTGCCCGGAACCGGGCCTGCGCCGGCGCGGCCCGGCGGCAGGCCGCGGAGCGGCATCGGCGGGGGCCCGGCCGCGCCCGGGTCGACATGGTCCTCGATGGCGAGGAGGGCGTCGAGCAGCGCCTCCACCTCCGCCCGTCCGTGGGCGAATTCGTAGCCGCGCAGGCGGTCCGCGTGCAGCGGCGCGCGGTCGGCCATGTCGCGCGGCGCGGCCCTGAAATGCGCGTTGCGGGCAAAGAAGTCGGCGTGCCCGAGCACGTGCCCGGCGACCAGCTTGTTGGTCAGCAGGTCGTTGCTCTCGAGCAGGAAGGCCTCGGCGGGGTCGCTGTGCACGACGAGCTCGAAGTACTTGACGAGCCCGAGGTCATACTGCGCCTTCAGGCTCTGGTACGCCTTGCCGTGGGACCAATGGGAGAAGCGCCCGGGCAGCCCGTAGGCGGCCACCTCGTACAGGATGGTCGAGGGCACGACCTCGAAGTGCACGGGCAGTGGAGCGAGGCCCGCGGCGGCGGCGAGGTCGCCGAGCCGGGAGAGCGCCTCCTGCAGGGCCGCCGCGTCGCTGTCGCGCATCCCCATCTCCGCCCCTTCGCGGCCGCCGCGCGGCCGCGGGGATCCATATGCCGGCGCGCGGCCCGCCGGGCTGCGCACGAGACCGCCGTGGCGGGCACCGGCAACCATCCAGCCGGGCGGGCCAAGACCGCATGCGGACTCTGCGGCAATGACCGCCATCCGGCGGCAGGGAACGGGACCTCGTGCGGCCAATAGCCGTGCCGGGCGGATGCTGGTGGCCCGCTCGGCGGCCGACTCCCGGCTGGGCGGCGGCATGCCGTTCCGGATGCGCGTCCGAGTCGGCCGGGTTCGTTGCGGGGGGACACGGGGATGCATCGTGGGCTGTGGAGGCGCGCCCGCTTGCTCGCGCCGCTGCTGGCGGCATCCGTCGCCGCGGCCGGTTGCAGCTTCCGGCTGCTGCCGGCCCAGGGCGTGGTCGCCAACCCGGCGACCCGGTTGGTGTTGCCGGCCCAGCAGCAGGTGACCACGGTCACCGTGCAGCAGGGGAACGTCACCGCCACGCAGCAGATCGCCGGCACGATCGAGCCTGTGCGCACGGCCCTCCTGTATTTCTTGACCAACGGCAAGGTCGAGACGCTCAACATGGTCAACGGCCAGGCCGTACATGCCGGCGAGGTGCTGGCCACCCTCAACGTGGGCAACCTGCCGTTCCAGATCAGCCAGATGAACCTCACGCTGCAGCGCGACCAATTGCAGATCACGGATCTCGAGAACAGCCTCCAAACCAATCCGCCCACGTCCCCGCTGCAGGCCGATCAGCGGATGAACCAGGTCCAGGAGGCCCAGATGCAGCTCCAGGCCGATCAGTTGAGCCAGCAGAGTCTGCAGTTGCAGCTGTCCCAGCAGGAGATCATCGCGCCGTTCGCCGGCGTGCTGCAGGACGTCAACGTGCAAACGGGCAACGACGTCGGCCAGTATCAGGTGCTCGCCCAATTGCAGGACACGTCAGGGGGCATCTGGGTCGCCAAACTCACGGCGGCCCAGGCCAATATCATCGCCCCGGGCCAGCCGGTGAAGCTCAGCCTCTCGACGGACCCGCAGGCGGCCCTGACCACCACCATCGGCTCCGTGCAGATCCCCACTTCGGACGCGACCGCGATCGCGCAGGCGAACTCGGGCCTGGGCGGCCTCACGCAGCCCCAGGCGACCCTCGCGACCCCGTCCGGCTACACGTTCAAGGCGAGCGACGTCGGTGCGGCGTTCACGGGCGTGGTCACCGTCGCCGAACAGGACAACGTGCTGTTCCTGCCCAACAGCAACACCGTCTTTTCCTTCAACGGCCTGAACTACGTGTTTCTCTACAAGGACGGGCGGACCATCGAGCGGCCGGTGTCGCTCGGCCTGCAGGGCACCCAGGACGTGGTCATCACCGGCGGACTCAAGGCCGGGGACGCCGTCGTGGAACAGGGGTAGGGCCCGCCGCGCCGGCCGGTCACGACTCGCCCGGGGTCCGGACCGCCTCCGGCGGATGGAAGAACCGGCGCAGGGCCCGATACACGTCGCGCCGCTCGTGGAGCGACATGGTCACGAAGCGCGCATCCCCGATCTCGGCCAGGGCGCCGAGGAGCGGGGAGCGGTATCCTCCCTCGGCGATCTCCGCGTAGCCGACGGCCGCCGCGCCCGCCACCATCTGCCGGGTCAGCTCCACGCACCGGCGGTTGTCGGCGTCGCCCCAGTTGTCGCCGTCGGGAAACTGCGGCCCAGGGAGACGGCGTGCCGCCACGCTACTCGATCTCGACCCTCGCGTCCCGCCAGACCTGGATGCGCCGTGCAACGCCGCGGAGCAGCGCTCGCCGCTGCGCCCCGTCGGCCAGGTCCCAGAGCTGTGGCAAGTCGACCAGCAGCCGCTTGACGTTTTCCGGATCGGGGCGGTGATCGCGGGCGAGGTCCAGTTCCAAGGCCGCTGCGCGCGTCTGGAGTTCGGCGCGTTCCGTCCGCAGGGCGCCCATCCTCTCCCCCACGTCGGAACCCGACAGCCA
>JAJYVV010000103.1 GCA_021791815.1 Bacillota bacterium
CATCACCTGATCTCGCAGGCGGAACCGGCGCTGCACCTCGATCTCCTCGCCGCACAGGGCATGCCAGCGATAGTGCACCACCACGCGCGACGGCATCGGATTGTGGGCATCATGTGGCTGGATCGACCGACAGCTCCGAAGCCTACCTCTCCGCGGTGGACCAGGCGATCGCGGAGGCGCGGGGCGAGTCGCCGGCCGCCGCCAGCGCGGCGGCCGCCGCGCCGTTCGTCGGCGGGACGGGGGGGGGTCGGGCCGGGCGCCTTCCGGGGCCGCGGATTCTGACGCCGGGCCCCGGGTGCACCCTGCCCAAAGGGGATCCTGCCCACCGCCCCGCGAACCGGGCCTCATGGCGGCCTCCGCGCGGGGCCGTGTCCGGATGCGGCGGCGGGGCCTCGCCGCCGGCCGGGCAACTGGCCACTCGCCTGCGTCGGACGCAGCAGAAGGCTGGGCGTGGGGCCTTGCCAGTGGACGTCGCGCGGAGCCCGGTGCCGGAACTGCTGGGCTACCCGGTCTCGACCTGCGCCCCCGGCGCCGCGTGCCCGGCCGCGGCGATCGACATCCGGACCTTCGCGGACATGGTGAACGGGCTCGCTGGCGCGGCAGGCCGCGGAGCCGGCCGGGCAGGCGCTCGCCGCGCAGGGCGGCCTCTCACGCGGACCGGGGCGCCTCCGGACGGAGCGGGATCGCGAGATCCACGAGGGCCCGGGAGCCGGCGAGCCCCGCCGCGTCGGGGCAGGACGCGCCGGCTCGCACGTGGGCCGATCGGCCCGTGCACTCCCCCAGGGCACGGGGAAGCGGCCCGGAAGCGCCACCCCCCGTCGCGGCTCAGGACGCCGCCCGGTTGAACGACCGCGCCGCCACGGCCACGGCGATGGCCGCGAGCACCGCCATGATGCCGATGCCGTGCAGGACGCTCGGGTCGCCCAGGTGGTCGTTGAAGATGGCGCGCCCGGCGTTGACCGCGTACGAGAGGGGATTCGCGCGGGCGACGTCGCGCAGCCATCCGGGGGCCAGGCTCAGGGGCAGCAGGACCCCGGACAGAAGCAGGATCGGCAGGGTCGCGGTGAAGATCAGCGGCGCGAACGAATCCTCGCTGCGCAGGGCGAAGGCCAGCGCGTACGAGATCGAGGCCATCATCAGGCCGATCAGCGCGATGAGCGCCAGCACGAGGAGCAGGCCGCCCACGTGGATGCTGAGCCCGAAGGGCAGCGCCAGCAGCACGAGGATGAGCGACTGGATGAGCAGGTTCATCACGTCGCGCATCGCCCGCCCGATCAGGAGCGCGGCGCGGCTGACGGGGGTCACCCGCAGCCGCTCGATCACGCCGAAGCGCAGTTCCGAGATCAGGCTGAAGCCGACCCCGGCCGCCCCAAAGAGCCCGAGCTGGATGAGCAGGCCCGGGACGAACACGTTGTATGCGCCGCCGGGCGGGAACCCGGGCATGCGGGCGATGGACTTGAGCAGCGGCGCGAACAGCAGCAGATACAGGACCGGCTGCGTCACGCCGATGATGACCCACGCCGGGTTGCGCAGCAGGATGCCGAGGTAGCGCTGGTAGACGAGCCAGCTGTCACGCAGCAGTTTCACGAGGCGGCCTCCCTCAGCGAACGGCCCGTCTGATGCAGGAACACGTCGTCCAGGCTCGGGCGCGACATGGCCATGGTCTCCAGGGCCAGGCCGGCCCCGTCGAGCAGCCGCAGAATGGCCGGCATGGCGGTCTCGGCCCGGTCCACATACAGGCGCAGGACGTCGCCCTCCCGGCCCGCCTCGCGGACGAAGTCCTGGGCACCGAGCAGCGCCAGCGCCTGCTCCCCGGCGCCAGCCAGGCCCAGGGTCACCACGTCGCCCGCCACCCGGCGCTTGAGTTCGTCGGGCGTGCCCAGGGCCACGATGCGGCCGTGGTCGATGATGGCCAGGCGGTCGCAGAGCGCGTCCGCCTCCTCCAGGTAGTGCGTGGTCAGGAACACCGTCGTCCCGGCGTCCCGCAGGCGGCGCACTTCGTCCCACATCCGCGCCCGGCTCTGCGGGTCGAGCCCCGTGGTGGGCTCGTCCAGGAACAGCAGCCGCGGCCGGTGCATGAGGCCGAGCCCGATGTCCAGGCGCCGCTTCTGGCCCCCGGAGTAGGTCCGGACGACGCGGTCCGCGCACTCGGTGAGCTCGAGCACCTCCAGCGTCTCCGCCGCCCGCCGGGCCGCCTCCGCGCGCCCCATCCCGTAGAGGCGGCCCTGGAACTCCAGTTCCGACCGCCCGCTGATCTCGCTGTCGGCTCCGCCGGCCTGGCTGACATACCCGATGCGGGTCCGCACCAGGGCCGGTTGGCGCCGGAGGTCGGCGCCCGCCACGGTCGCCTCGCCGCCGCCGGGCGGCAGCAGCGTGGCCAGCATGCGCAGGGTCGTGGTCTTGCCCGCGCCGTTGGGGCCCAGGAACCCGAAGACCTCGTGTTCCTCGACGCGCAGGTCGACGCCGGCCACCGCCTCGACCGGGCCCTTCCGGCTCGTGAAGACCTTGCGCAGACCGCGGGTCTCGATCATGGCTGCGGATGCCGCCTCGGCTGGCGCCACGGACCGACCTCCTCCTGCCGCGGGCCACGGGCCACGGACGGATCAGGGTCCCGTTCCGGCAGGCGGCGCGGCGGCCTCCCCGCCTGCGGTCCAGCGCAGCCGGCCCTCGGCGACGTCGGCGGCGACGGACACCACCCAGTCGCGCTCGGCGCGGCGCAGGGCGAGCACATACTCCACCTCCAGCACCACGAGCCGGGGCAGTTCCAACCGCGCCCACAGCCCGCGCAGCACGGCCTCCAGGGCGGCGATCTCCGCGTCGAGCGCCACTGCCCGCCGCCGCAGGGCGTCGGCGACCTCGCCGGGCGGCAAGGCGCCGGCCACGCTCAGCCCCGCGGCGAGAGGCGGGAAGGCGTGCCGCGGGACGGCCAGCAGGTCCACGAGCGCCGCGCGGAACTCCTCGCGCCCCGCATCCGTGATCCGGTAGACGGTGCGCTCCGGGCGGCGTCCCTCCCGGACGGTTTCCGCGGGCTCGATCTGGCCCGCGGCGCACAGGCGGTCGACCGCGTGGTACAGGGCGCGCGTCCGCCCCGCGGCGAAGTCCTTGCGCCGCTCGCGGATCAGCCGCTGCATGTCGTAGGGATGCCGCGGCCCTTCGCACAGCAGGGCGAGGACCACCAGCGCCACGAGATCGTCGGCGGGGCCGCGTCGCGTTGGCATCCCCTGCATTATAGCGCCATGCAATATTGGCGCAAGGGCCACGGACCCCGGCCCGGGCGGCCGCGCCGCGGGCTGCTGGAACACTTGGCCCGGGCCGGCGCCGCCGCGGTCTCGCGGGCCGTGCTCGGGAGGACTGGGGCGGGCGCGAGGGGTTGGGGGAAGCCGAAGCCGCGAGCCCTCCGGCGGCGGCCCGGCCCCGGAGGCACCGGCAGCGGGCGCTCGGAGGGGATCGCGCGCGGGGGTGTCCGCATCGGTCTCGGCGGGATGTCCCCCGCACGGCCGGAGGCGGGGACGGCAGGCCGCAGCCCGGCGGACGCCCGGAGTCCGGAAGGGGTCGCGTTCCGCCGGATGAGGCTTCCCTTGCGCGGACTCCAAGATCTCGGATTCCGCCGGCGTGTCCCCCGCTCACCCGGCCCGGTCGGCCGGCGGCCGCGGCCTGCCGGCCCCGCCCAGGGCCCAGGCCTCGAGAAAGCGCTGCACGTGCTCGGCGGCGATGGGCCGCGCGAAGAGGTAGCCCTGGGCCATGTCGCAGCGCTGGCGCTGCAGCGCGGAGAGCTGGTCCTCGATCTCCACGCCCTCCGCGACCACCTCCAGGTCCAGGGCCTTGCCGAGCTGCACCAGGGTCTGCACCACGGCGACGGCCTCGCCGGAGTCCTGGACCTCCCGGATGAAGGAGCGGTCGATCTTCAGGACGTCGACGGGGAACTGGCGCAGGTAGGAGAGCGAGGAATAGCCCGTGCCGAAGTCGTCGATGGCGACGCGCACGCCCAGGGCCTTCAGGGCGCGGACGGAGCGGGCGGCCACGCCGGGCTCCCGCATCAGGGCCGTCTCGGTGATCTCCAGCACCAGGCAGCCCGGCGGCAGGCCGCTGGCCTGAAGCGCGTCCCGCACGTCGCCGAGGAGGGCGCCCGAGTCGAGCTGCTGTCCGGAGACGTTGACGGACACCGCGAGCCCCGGCGATCTGTCCTGCCACCCCGCCGCGGCCCGGCAGGCCTGGCGCAGCACCCACCGCCCGAGGTCGCCGATGACGCCGATCTCCTCGGCCAGCGGGATGAACGCGGCGGGCGGGATGGGCCCGCGCCTGGGGTGGGTCCAGCGGATCAGGGCCTCGAGGCCCGTGACCTGCAGGGTGCGCAGGTCCACCGCCGGTTGGTAGGCCAGGGCGAGCTCTGCCGCGGGGCCGAGGCCCTGCTCGCCGTCGCCTTCCACCTCGGCGGCGAGTGCGGCGCGCAGGTCCGTCTCCAGTTCCAGCCGCGCCCTGGCCATCCGCTCCATCTGCGGCTGAAAGACCACGACGCGGTCCTTCCCGTGGCTCTTCGCCCGATACATCGAGATGTCGGCTTCGCGCAGCAGGTCGTCCGCGGAGCCCCCGTCCCGCACCGCCACACCGACGCTCGCCTGGAGGGCGTGGGGGCGGCCGGCCACTTCGAAGGGCGGGCGCAGGACGTCCCGCACGCGTTCGGCCACCCGCTCCGGCGCGAGCCCGGCGTCCTCGCCGGCGATCAGGATGACGAACTCGTCGCCGCCCAGGCGCCCGACCGTGTCCGCCTCCCGGACCGCCCGCTGCAGCCGGTCGCCCACGGCGCGCAGCAGTTCGTCGCCCGCGGAATGGCCCAGGCTGTCGTTGATCACCTTGAAGTTGTCCAGGTCGACGAACAGGGCGGCCACCGGCTTTCGGCTGCGCCGCGCCGCCGCGAGGAGCTGCCGCGCCCGATCCAGCACCAGGGTGCGGTTCGCGAGGCCCGTCAGCGGGTCATGGAGGGCGCGGCGGCGCAATTCGGCCTCGAAGCGGGCGCGGTCCGTCGCGTCGCGCAGGACGACCACCACGCCTCCGACGGCGGGGTCGCTCGTGAGGTCGGTCGCAGCGGCCTCGAAGATCCGCTCCTCTCCCGCCGCGGTGCGCCCGCGGAGCATGCCCGCGGCCGGCGCGCCGCCCCGGGCACGGCTCTGCGCCGCGAGGTCCTGGAACAGGGGGACCTCGGCCTCCGGCAGGAGCGCGCGGATGGATCCGCGGACGAGCCCGTCGGCCTCGAAGCCGAGCAGGCGCGTGACCGACGGGCTCTGATAGGACACCGCCGTTCCGCGGACCACCAGCACGTGGTCGCTCTGGTTCTCCACCAGGCGGCGGAAGCGGCGCTCGCCGAGGACCAGTTCCGTCTGGACGCGCTCGCGCGCGAGGAACAGCTGGTGCAGGCGCGCCAGGACGAGCACGGTGACCGCCACGGATGAAATGATGAGCGTTCGCGCGAGGAACGGTTGGCCCAGGACCCGCACCATCGCCACCGTCGTGCTGGCGGGCGCGAGCAGGGCCAGGCCCAGGCTCAGCGTTCGCCACCGCCCAAGGACCTCGGGACGGCGGGGACCGGGTTCCGCGAGGCGGCGCATGGAGGGGTGCAGCGCCGCCAGCGCGGTGAGGACACCCGTGGCCATCCAGGCGCCGACCAGCACCGGGAGGCGGGCGGCGAGGGCGGCCGGCCCGGCCCGGGCCTCCGCGATCGCCAACCACAGGAAGGCGACCATGGAGGTCGCAGTCGCGGCCTCCAGCGCGCCGAGGGACCAGATGCCTTCCGGGGTCTCCAGGACCAGGCGCAGCAGGGCCGCCATCACCATCAGCCCGAGGGCCGGGATGCTGGCGGTGAGGAAGCGCTCCGGTCCGGGCATGGGGATCGCGTGGTCCAGCGGCATGAGCACGAGTTCCCAGATCGCCGTTCCACCCGCGACCCCGAGGAGTCCCTGTTCGACGATGCCCGGCCAGTTGGCCCGCGGGTGCATGGACCGGCCCGCCAGCACGGTCCCGAGGAGGAGGGCCGCGAAGCCGCCGATCGGCAGGAGGGCCGCCAGGTCGCCGACCGCGGGGCTGCGGACCAGCGGCTCCGGTATCAGTTGGTAGAGGTAGCCGGGGGCGGCGAACAGGGGGATGGACAGGCCGATCATGCGCCACACCAGCGGCCTGGCGGGCCGGTGGATGCGGATGCCCGCGGCGACGGCGGCGACCGCCAGGGGCGGGAGGACGTCTTCCGCGACCGTGCTCGCCGGCCCGCCCGCCAGCAGGCGCACCGCGATCAGGGCGGCGCCGACGAAGGCGAGCGCGGCAAGGCCGGATGGTTCGCCGAGACGCGGGCGCCGGCCCGGATCGGCCCCGGCGGGGGCCCTCCGCTCCCTGGCCCGGACCTGCATCTCCCCGCGCGCCCCCCTTGCCGGCCGGCCCCTCCCCACGGAGCCCACCATCGTCCTCTCCGTGTATCGGCAGGGGGCGCGGGCCCGTGAGGGGCGGTGCGCGGGTCCGGCGGGCGCCGGCCCGCGCCTCAGGGCCGGCCGGGCGCGGCCGGCCCTGAGGCCGGGTGCGCCAGGACCGGCTGCACGGGGCGGCCCCGCACGAGGCGGCCGCCGGAGACAAAACGTTCCTCGCGCTCCCGGAGGACCTCGACCAGCCGCTCGCGCCAGGGTGCGGCACGGTCGGCACCGCCCGAGGCCCGCGTCAGGTCGAAGCACTCCTGCGGGTCGCGCTCCAGGTCGAAGAGCTGTTCGTGGCCGTCGCCGCTCCACCACACGTACTTCTCCCGGCCGTCGGTCATCCACTGGAGCGACTGCCCGAGCATGACCATCTCCCCGTGCAGCGGCGCGGGGACGGCAGTTGGGCCGCGTTCCCCCCGTGCGGCGGGCAGGAGGCTCCGGCCGTCCAGACCGGGCGGCACCGGCAGGCCCGCCGCGTCGAGCAGCGTCGGCAGGACGTCGCGCAGCTCCGCCAGGACGTCGCGCGCCGCGCCGCGGGCCAGTCCGGCATCGGGTGGGGCCGCCAACAGGAGCGGGACGCGCGCCGAGCCCTCGTACGGGAATCCCTTGCGGAACAGGTGGTGGTCGCCCATCATCTCGCCGTGGTCGGAGACGAAGCAGACCCACGTCCGGGCCGCGACGCCGTGATCCTCAAGCCCCTCCAGCAGGCGGTTGACCTGGTGGTCGATGTGCGTCATGTGGCCGTAATACCCGGCGCGGGCGCGGCGGAGTACGGCGGGCGGCGCCGCCCCGGCCAGGCGTTCCGGGCTGTGCGGCTGCACGTAGGGCGCGTAGAGGTCGGTCCAGTCGCCCCGGGGCGGTGGGGGCATGTCCGCGCCGAGATACTGCTCGAAGGCCCAGGCCGGCGGGTCGTAGGGCGGGTGGGGGCGGTGGAAGGAGGCGAAGAGGAAGAACGGCTTGCGCGGATCGCGGCGTCGCAGGAAGTCGAGACATTGGGTCACGACCCAGGTCGTCGGGTGGAGTTCCTCGGCCTTGTCCCAAGGCCGGGCCACGAACGAGTTGCAGTTCACCCCGTGCTCGAAGTGGTCGGCGGGGCGGCCCAGCCGCTCGGAGAGCCACGGGGTGTAGTCGTCGAGGAGCCCGCCGCCGCGATCGTGCCGCCGGGCGAAGTGCAGGTAGCCGTCGTGGAGCACCACGTTCTGAAAGCCCATCTGGGACCGTTCCGGATAGACGTGCATCTTGCCGACGGCCTGGGTCTGGTAGCCGTGGCGGGTGAACTCCCCGGCCAGCGTCACGGGGTAGTCCCAGGGCACGCCGTCCCGGTAGCCGACACGGCCGTGCCGCTCCTGGGACAGCCCGGTGAAGAGGGCCGCGCGGGCCGGGATGCACACGGGCGTCGCCGAGTAGGCCCGTGTGAAGCGCACGCCGCGGGAGGCCAGCTGGTCGAGGTACGGGGTGTCGACCACCGGGTGCCCGGCGGCGCCCAGGCAGTCGCCCCGCCACTGGTCGACACAGATCAGCAGCACGTTGGGACGCTCGGGGGCCGCCATGGGGTCCGCCTCCCCGCGAAGTGGGCCTCGGGCCGGGCTCCCACCCTGTGGCGCGCACCGTGCGCGCCGCGTCGCGGCCGGCGAGCGCTTCGGCCCGCGGTCCGGATCGATGGTGATGTCGCTTCCGTACGGGACGCAGGGCCGGCAGCGCACCACGGCCTCCGGCTGCAGGGGAGCGAACAGCGCGCGCGGCGTCGCCCCCGGTGGGCCGATGCCGCGGGCCGGGGCGGCGGCGAGGGCCCGCGCCGGCGGGCGTGGTTGCGGGCGGTGCGTGGCACCGGGACTGGCCCAACGAGGCGCGCCGCGACTCCCTGCCGGCGGTCCATGATCTCCGGGTGCCCGAAGCCGGCCTCGATCCCCGGCAGGGGCGGCCCCGGCGCTGTCACGGTCTGGCAGGCAAGGCGGGCAACGGCGGACACCACCCACCCCATCGCCGTCCGAGTTGCGCGCCGCGGCTGGACGGCGCCGCTCGGAGCCGTCTCCGTGGCGGTCGATTCGGGACGGCCGCCAGCACACCTGTGGGGTCGCGGGCGGCGCCGCTCAAGGCTCGGCCAGGTCGGCCGTCACGGGGAGGTGGTCGGAGTGCACCCAGCGGCCGGGCGCCTGCGCGTCGGCGCGGAAGCCCTCGTCGCGGACCACGCGCGCGGAGGCGACGCGGCCGGCCATCCGCGCGTCGACGTAGATGTGGTCGATGGCGCGCGGGCGCACGCCCGCGGTGTCCATGGTGGCCTCGATGCGGCGGCCGGCCCGCAGGGCGGCGTGGACGAACCCCCGGGCCTGGAGCATCGCGTGGACCGGCTCCCCCACCTCCGAGTTGAAGTCGCCGAGGACGACCGCCGGGCCATCGAGGCGGTCCAGGTGTGCGGCGAGGAGCCCCGTCTCGCGCAGGCGCAGGCCGGCGTCGCTGGGGTGCAGGTGCACGGCCACCACCCACAGCGGCTCCGCGCCCGGGGCTCCCAGCAGCGCGGCCCCGGCCGACCGGCTGAAGGGGCCGTCCCGTCCGCCCGGGCCCATGTGCGCGTACACGCGGCTCTCGCGGATCGCCAGCCGCGACAGGATGTATCCGGGGTAGGCGGAGGGCGAGGGGAATGCCGCCAGGCCCGCGCCCAAGCGCTCCGCGATGCGCCGCATGGTGGCGGGGTCCGGCCCCTCCTGCAGCGCCAGGACGTCGCAGCCCAGGCCGGCGAAGACCGCCGCGAAGTGCGCCACCCGCTCGGGTTCCGCCGCGAGGGCTCCGGCCGGGAACTGGGGCGGGTAGCCCGTGAGGCCGAGGACGTTGAAGGTTCCGAGGCGCACGCCGCATCCCCCGCTTCCCTCTATCGCCCGATCCGGCTCGCCAGGAGCCCCGCCGCGACCGCCGTGCCGATGCTGCAGAGGGTGCCCACCAGGAAGTACTCGCCGTGGCGCCGCGCGAGATCGAACCGGGCGACGCTCTTGGCCGCCACCACGAATCCGATCGCCGTGAAGTTGCCCGTGAGGGCGAGGCTCAGCGTCAGGAAGCGCTCCAGTTCGCCGATGAGCCGGCCGGCGCGCAGCAGGCCCGGGTCCTCGGCGTCGGGCCCCCGGGTGCCTCCGCCGCCGGGGCGCCTCCGTCGGCCGTCCGGCTCCCGGGCGGCGGCGGCCTCGGCGGGGCCCGCGCGGGACAGGGCCGAGAACTGCGCCGCGTACCCGTCCAGCGCCGAGCGCGTGAGGAAGGTGGCGCCGGCACCGCAGAACACGTACGCGGCCGCCACCGCGAGGGCGCGCGTCAGGCCGTGGACGCCGGGCGCGGACGGCCCCCCCAGCCCGGCGCGGGCCCAGACGAGGAGGAGGAAGGCGGCGACCCGGGGGCGCGCGGCGGGCCGCAGGGCCGCGAGCGCGGCCCACGCGGCCGCGTACGGCGACGCGACGACGGCGAACGCCGTTCCCAGGCTCGGGCCGCGGCGGCGGAAGGCGAGCTCCGCGGCGGATGCCCCAAGGAGGCCGAGTCCCGCGACGGCGGCGGCCCCGGCGGCGGAGCCGGCGAGCAGGTAGGTGAGCATCCCGTAGCCGAGCGCGAAGGCCGGCGCGGCCCAGGGGGCCGTGCGGCGGAGCCCCAGCCGCGCCTGCTCGGCGCACGCGATCGCCAGCGCAAGGCAGCCGGCCAGCAGGCCGGTCACGACGGTTCCGCCGCCGCCGCCGCCTCCGCGAGCAGCCCGGGGAGGTGCGCCATCGCGGAGGCCGCCTCCTCGAACCGGGCGCGGCCGAGCTCGCGGCTCACCGTGCCCTGGGTCACCCCGAGGGCCGCGGCGGCCCGGGCCTGCGTGCCCTCGGCCCGATAGGCGTCGATGCAGGCGATCTGGCGCCGGGTGCGGGCCGCGACCACGACCAGCACGAGGTTCCACAGCGCGCCGACGCGCTCGGCCACGTCCTCGCCCGGTTGGACCACGACGGTCCGCCGCAGGCGGCGCGCCGCCTCGACGGCCGCGCGCGCCCGGTGGAAGCAGGGCCCGTCCATGCCGACCGCGTCCGGCCGCAGGGGCGTCCACAGGGGACCGAAGCCGATGCCGAAGCGGACGGCCTGGCCCGACAGGCCGTGGCAGATGCGTTCCGCGACGGCCGGCAGCGGATGCGGCGTCCGGTACAGGCCCTGGAATTCATCCCCGAGCGTGACGGTCCAGCGGGCCGCGAGGTCCGCGCCGCCCGCGGCGTTGGCGCGGCCCAGCACCTGCTCGAGCCGGGCCTGAAAGGCCGGCCGGTCGGCGATGGCGCGGGAGCGGACGACGTCGCCGATCACGGCCCAATAGGAGGGCACGACGCCACCTCACCGGGGAAGCTGGCGCGAGCGTACCCACCATGGACCCTGGCGTCAATACACAGAGCACATGCACCTATACGTGCATGAGACGCCGGCATGCCCGCCGCCGTCCATCCCGCGGCCCGTCACCCCGGAGGGACCCCCACCCGCCGGCCCGTCTCGAACGCCCGGATGGCGGCGAGCGCGACCTCCAGGGCCCGCCGCCCCGCGCGGGCGTGCACGGGCGGCGGTTCGCCGCGCCGGAACGCGCCGAGCAGGGCGTCGAGGTGCGCATCGAACGTGTGCTCGAACGCCCGCTCCCGGTCGTTGAAGTAGCCGGCCTCCCAGACCAGGGCGGTCTCGTTGCCGGCCGCCTGGAACGAGAAGCGCCGCACCGTGTCCTCCACCAGGACGCGGCCCAGGGTCCCGCCGACCTCCAGGAGGTGGGTTCCGCGGTAGGCGTAGGACGCATCGTAGGTGCCGAGGAGGCTGCCCACGGCCCCGGAGGCGAACCGCAGGGCGAGGACGAGCGTGCGGTAGCCGCCGCCCGTCCGGTCCGTCATCTCGGCGGCCACCGACGCGATGGGGCCGCAGAGGTGCTCCAGCATGTCGATGCCGTGGCACTGGGTCTCGATGAGGTTCGCGTACGGGTGGAGGCTCCGCCCCTCCCCGCCGAACCGCCACGAGGCGAAGACCACCTCACCGCACCGCCCGCCCTCGATCGCCTCCCGCGCCATCCGCACCGGGCGCGCGTAGCGGTGGTTGAAGTTGATCGCGAAGAACAGGCCCCGGCGCTCCGCCTCACCGAGCATCGCGTCGGCCTCGTCCATCCGGAAGGCCAGCGGCTTCTCGGCCAGCACCGGATATCCGGCCCGCAGGATGCCGAGGGTCGTCGGCCCGTGCGCCTCATTCGGCAGGCACACGCTGACCAGGTCCGGCCGCTCGCGGCGGAGCATCTCCCCCACGTCGGTGTAGGGGCGGACGCCGAACGCCGCCGCCCGCTCCGCCGCACGACCCGGATCCCGCCCGGCGACGGCGACGAAGGCCACGTCGGGATGCGCCGCGAGGACCCGGGCGTGCTGCCGCCCCCATGCGCCCGTCCCGACCAGCGCGACCCGGATGGGAGAGGCGCCCTCCCGCGACGATCCGGCCACGCCCGAGCCCTCCTCCGCCGCCCCGTCGCGTCAGGTTGGGTGGACCACCACGGCCTTGCCCGTCTCGCCGCCGAAGAAGGCCTCGAAGGCCAACGGCAGATCGTCGGGGCCGAACCGGTGCGTGAGGATCTGCGCCAGGTAGGCGCGGTGCGCGAGCAGCAGCGGCAGGTTCTCGCCCAGCTCGGCGTAGCGGAAGTACTCGCTGCCCAGCACCGCCCGCTCGGGGCCGATGAGGTCGCGGGAAACGTCGAGCCGCACATCCTGCCCGTGCCCCACGCAGACGAGGACGCCCCGGGAGCCGAGCGCGGCCACCGCCGCCTGACGGGCCTCCGCGCGCCCGCTGGCGTCGAAGGCCACGTCAACCGCCCCGCGGCCCTCGCGCGCCAGCGCATCCGCCAGGGTCCGGACCGCCACCGGCACGGGCGTCCCGCCGAGCCGCTCGACGAGCGCGAGCCGCCGGGGCGCGACGTCCGAGACATACACGGGCAGGTCGGGCCCGGCCTGAACCCGCCACATCGCGAGGAGCCCCAGCCCCACGGGCCCCGCGCCCGTGATCAGGACCGACTCCACGTCTTCCCGGACCCGGCGGGCGCGGCCGATCGCATGGCCGCTCGTCCCCATCGCGTCGAGGAGCAGCGTGGCCACGTCCGCGGGCACCTCGGCCGGCACCGGGAAGAAGGCGCGCTCGGACACGATTTCGAACGGGGCGTACCCGCCGTCGCGGTTGAAGCCCAGGTCGCCGCCCTTGGCGAGGCACAAGTTGGTGTGCCCGAGCCGGCAGTTGCGGCACCGGCCGCAGAACTCCATCAGGTACGCGACTCCCGGCGTGCCGGGCGCCACGGCCGTGTCCGGCCCGGCCGCGGCGACGACCCCCGCGGCCTCGTGGCCGGGCACGACGGCCGACCCACCGAAGAACTGGCCGCGCTCGGAGCCGCAGAGGGCGTTGGCCCCCACCCGGAGCAGCAGTTGCCCCGGGCCCGGCGCCGGCACCTCGCGCTCGGCCCACTCGATGCGGCCGCCGCCCACGAACCGGGGCACGCGCATGGCACACCTGGTCCGAAAGATGTGTACGAACCGCTCCTGCGGCGTTCCACACCGCCCGCCCGACCAGGCTTTCGCCCCTTTCGGCCTGGATTTGCCCCCGCGGGGCGCAGGCGACAGGCGAACGCGGGGCTACCGGGCGGTCGCACGCCGGTACGCCCCCCGGACCGGCGTGCCCTCGCACGGCGGGCGCCCGTCGCCAGGAGCGGCGCGGTCCCGCGCCACCGCCTACGGGCATTCCGCGGACCCCGCCCACAGCGCCCTTCCCCATCGGTTCCGCCGCAGCGCGACGAGGCCCGCCCAGGGTCCGTCCCGCTGGCCACGGCCCCGCCGCCGGCGGGCGAAGTCCCCTGGCCCGCAAGGCGTCCAGGTCCCCTGCCCGCATGGCCCCACTCCGCAGGAGCGGCGCGGGAACCGCCGCCGGAGGCCGAGCGGCTTTCCGTGACTGCTTCAAGGGCCGCACCCTGGGGCCACCCGGGGCTCGCATGCCCGGCGCCCGCGCGTCACGGGATACGGGGCGGTGGCCTGCCGCTCCTGCCCCGGCGGAGACGTCTCCGGACCCGCCGCGCCGCCGGGCGGTGCCCCATCCGATCGACCCTGTGGCGGGTTCCCACCGGCTCCGGAGCGCGCAGGCGGATCGCGCCGCGGCGGGCACGCCGCGTCCATGGCCCGCCAAGCGGCGGAGAAGGGCCCCGGGACTCGCGTCCACCCGCGAGATCGCCCCCGCGCGGCTTCGGGACAGCGATGCCGTTCGGGACGGGCCGGTCGCGCGCTGCGGAGTCGCTATCCCTCCAGGGCCGAGGCCAGGGCAACCGCCCGCTCCCAGCGGGCCAGCGCCACCTCCGTCCGGGCGCAGATGCAGGCGGCGAACGCGGCAAACCCGCCCATCCGGTGCAGGAACGGACCACCCCGCCGCGCGGGGTCCCGCGCCATCCCCAGGAGGTGTGGAAGCCGGCAGCGATGCAGCGTGGAGGCCAGGTAGCCGAGTTCGGCCTGGCGGCGGTCGCCGGCCCATCCGCCGGCGCGGAGGCCACCGCCATAGGCCCGAAGGAGGATCCGCTCCAACCCGGCGAAGCCGGGGGCCAGGAGCGCGGGGGCCTCGGGGATGGTGCCGAAGGCCAGGCCCGCGACGTCGTGGCCAAGCCCTGCCCGTTGCCCATAAACCGGAGACAACCAACTCCATAGCGCCGGAAGTCGGTTGGATCGGTTCGGCGACCGGGCGAGGCCGGAGGACAGTTGCGGAAGGCGATGGGCGCGAGGTGCGTGCGGGA
>JAJYVV010000104.1 GCA_021791815.1 Bacillota bacterium
CCGTGCGCGAGGGCGTCTTCGGCGCGGACATGCGGGTGCTGGTGGATAACGACGGGCCGGTCACGATCCTGCTCGACAGCCGGCGCGCCTTCTGATCCGGACGGGGCCGACCGCCCCCGCGCCCCCGTCCCCTGTGCTACCATCGGGGGCGGTCCGCGGGCGCCCCGCGGCCGCCGGGAGGCCTGACGGCATGATCGCCTTTCCGATCGTCACCGCGGCGGTGCTCTTCGCCCTGACCTGGTCGATGGCCGCCCAGTACATCACCCGCGGGCGCCCGCACCAACTCGCCTGGGCCGTGGCGCTGGCGAGCGGGCTCGCGGGCACCCTGGCCTTCCTGGGCACGACGATCTCCGGCGGGAACCCGTGGCTCTTCCGCGCGTACTACCTGGGCGGCGCCGTGCTCACCGCGCCGCTCCTCGGGGTGGGCAGCACGCTGCTGCTGTCCCGCCGCGGCTGGTTCGCGGCGATGCTCGCCGTCGCCCTTCTGGCCGGCGTGGCCGGCGCCGTGGGCCTGGCCGCCATGCCGCTCTCCGGCGCGCAGCTGGCCGGCATGGGCATCGAGCCGGGAACGACCGTGGTCCGTTCGGCGGCGGTCATCGTGCCGGTCATCGTTGGCAACTCCCTCGGCACCGTGGCCGTGGTCGGCGTGGCGCTCTGGTCCCTGTGGGCCTCGGTCCGCGGACACCGCCCGTGGGGCGTGACCGCCGGCAACGCCCTGATCGTGGTGGCGACGCTCGTCATCGCGGCCGCCGGGTCGCTGGCGCGGCTCGGGGCCGGGGCGGGATTCTGGGGCGCCACGGCGGTGGGCTTCTGCGTGCTGTACGCGGGGGTGGCCGTGATGGCGCTGCGGGCGGCCCCGCGCGCCGCGACGTCGGCCGCCGGATGAGGGTCGCGCTACCGCGCCGGCGGCCCGCCGCGGCGGACCGCCACCAGCACGAAGCGTTCGTCGAACCGCCCGGCCGCGTGCCGGGCGCAGCAGCGGCCGCACGCCCGCCGGCGCCGGCCGGGGCGCAGGTGGTACCGCGCCCGGCAGGCCGGGCAGACATAGAGCACCGCGCCGGGGGCCGGCGGCCGCGGCATCGGCCGCGCCCGCAGCGGAGCTCCGTGCGCCCGCAGCAGATCCCGGAAGACGGGCGCGTTTTCCCGGTGCGCCACGCCGTGGCTGTATAGCCACCAGTGGCACAGCTCGTGGAGCAGGACCTCCCGCGCGGCCGCGGCACCGTAGCGCTGCAGGTATGGGCGCGACAGGCGGATGACCCCGGTCGACGGGGTGTAGTCGCCGGCGCGGTAGTGCAGGCGGGGCGCGAAGCGGATCGCGCCGGGGAACGGAACCCCGAAGTGGCGCAGGGCGAGGTCGTCGATCCACTGCCGCAGGGCGGTCTCGTCGGTGCGCGGAGGTGGCGCGAGGGCCGCCGGGCCGGGCGCCGCGGGGGCATCCGGAGGGGCCTTCCGGGGCGCCCGGCCGCCGCGCGGCGGCGGAACGCCGAGGAGGCCCGCCAGCAGCGGGATGAGCCGGGGGCTCGGGATGGCCCGGTCCGGGCGTCCCGTCCGGCCGCTCGCCGCCGGAGGCGACCCGGGTGCCGCCCGCCCTCGCCGCGCGGGGCCGCGAGGACCGCCCGTTTCGTCCATGCCGCGCTGCTTCCACGGCCCGCGGAGCGGTCCTGCGGACCGTTCACAGCGTCCAGGGCCAGATGCGATTCCACGCCTCGAGCCAGTCGGCCCCGCGGCTCACCACGCGCAGCGGCTCGGTGATCTCCACCCCCGGCCGGCCGCGGAAGCGCTCGGCGCTGTCCACGGTGGACAGTTCGATCTGGATCTCGGTGGGCCGGGCGGGGACGTACGGGCGGACCGGCGGCCGGGCCTCCAGCGCCCGCCGCGCGCCCTCCTCGATCATCGCCCGCGCCCGGGCGGGCGGGATCTGGCGCGCGGAGTAGCGGGACAGGCCGCGCTTCACGGCCACGGTGACCAGCTCCGGCCCGAGGAGGTCGCGGGATTCGCGGCACACCGCCTCGTCGCCGGTCACGAGCAGCACCGGGGCGCCGTGGTGGCCGCACAGGGCGGCGTTGATGCCCACCTCGCCCACGCTCGCGCCGTTGAACCGGAGGTCGCGCCACGTGGTGCTCGATATCGTGTGGCAGAGGACGCCGTCCGGCGTCCCGGCGCGCGCGTGCATGCCCACCAGGAGGACGCCGTCGCAGCCCAGTTCGAGCAGTTCGGTGTAGCGCGACCACGGGTGGTGGGCGACCCACTCGCAGTCGGGGTGCAGGAGCTCCGGCACGAGGGAGTTGAAGGTCCAGCCCCCGCCCGCGCCGTGGCAGTCGACCACGACGATTTCGCCGGCCCCCGCCGCCCGGGCGCCCCGGACCGCCGCGTTGATCTCCTCCGTGTACAGGCGGCGCGCCTCCTCGTACATGGGCGCGCCGCCGCCCACCTGCTCCCAGACGACGATGCCGCTGACGCCCTCCATGTCGCCCATGACGAGCACCCGCATGCCCGCGGCCCCCTCCCGTGGATCGCGCCGGGCCGGTCCGCCCGGGCGCCTGCCTGCGCTCGATTGCTCGCCGCCCGGCGGTTTCCTCCGGGTCCGCGCGGGGCGCGCTCGGCGCGGCGGGGCGCCCGATCTCCGCGCCACGGCGGCAGGCCGGCTGCCGAGGTCCCGGCCCGCCCAGGCCCGCGGCGGACCCAGGCTTCCCACCGACGAGCCGCCGGAAGGACTCGGCCGAGGGACGCGGCTCGACAGGGCGGGCGCAGGGCACGCGACCGGCCGCCACCCGCTCGGCCCCGACGGCAGGCGCGGCCCGATCCGCGGTCCCTGGCTCGGGCGGTTCCGCGAGTCGGCCCATGCCGGTCTGCCCGCGGTGCGAGCGCATGGGGCGACCCGCGGCGCGACGCCGCCGCGGCACCGTACCTTCCGTGGCGCCCGCCTCCCCTGCGGCCGCTGGACGCATCCACGGCGCGCCGGGCACAATGGCGGCACGGCGGCGACCGGTCGCCGAGCCATGGAACATCCGCCCCAGCCGGGGTTCCATCGGCGAAGGGGATTCGCCCTCTCGGTCGCCCATGTCGCAGGCCACTCTGTGAGGCCGCGTCGCTGGGGGGCGCAGGCACTTCAGAGGGGGCTTGCCCGGTGACCGAGGCCGCCAGCTTCAAGAAGGTGGTCCGGCGGCACGCCGCACACACCGGCCAGCGCTACACGGCAGCGTGGACGGATCTGGGTGGCCTCCAGGCCCGGATGCACCACCGACCCGCCGCCGACCGGCTGCTCGCCCACCTTCGCGCGCACTACCGCATCGACGCAGCTCAGCGTGCATAAGACGTATGTCTTTCGGATCGACCGTCGCGGCGGCGACCCGTGGGTGGCCCGGGCGTTCCCGCCCGCCCGACCGCGGCGCGGCGTCGAGGGCGACGCGGCGATCCTGCGATTCCTGGAGCGGCACAACTACCCCGCGGAGCGCCTCGCGGCCGACGACGCGGTCTCCGACCTCGAGGACAGCGCGGTGCTCGTGACGCGATGGGTCGCCGGCGTCCCCCTCCCTGATCCCCCGCACAAGTTCGCGATGCTGGGCGACCTGCTCGGACGCCTGCACGCGCTGCCGTTCGACGAATCGGCCGGCCGCCCGGGCGGGGCCAGTGGCGAAGACCCGAGCCGCGAGGGCACACCGCGTCAGGACCTGCTCGCCGCCCTGTCGTTTCTCGACGCTGTGCACACGAGGGTTGCGCCGGCGGATCGCGAGCGGTTCGAGCGGCTGCGGCACCAGGTACGCTCGGCCGACGACGGCCACGGGCTTCCCGAGGGACTGCTCCACGGCAACCTGCTGGGCGCCCCCGATCACGCGGTCCTGACCGGAGACGGGCCCGTCGCGATCAACTGGAAAGCCTCGGGACGGGGCCCCCGTCTGGCCGACCTCGCCTACCTGATCTGGGGCACCTGGCACACAACCGGGACTGGATCGCCGCCGCCGCGGACGCGTATCGCCGGCACGTCGAGCTCACCTCCGACGAACTCGACCGGCTCGAGGCGGTGATGTACATCCGGCCGCTCTACCTCGCGTGCTTCAGCTACCGGCGCGCCGTCACCAACGGGTGCCCGTTCGACGAGTGGTGGAACGAACCGCCGGAGTACTTCCGTACCGCCGCGGCGCTTGCCCGGGCCGCGTTCACCCGGCGACACCTGCGACGGTTCGAGGGCCTGGGCCGTCACCGCCCGGCCGCGGTCAGCGCGCATGGGCCGTGGAATGGCCCGACTGCAGCTGCGCGCGGGGGTCCAGGTAGGTGGCCGCCGCGCTGACGGCGAGCGCCGCCTCCCCGAAGGCGGTGGCGATCAGCTTCAGCTTGCCGGGGTAGGCCGCGGCGTCTCCCACGGCGAAGATTCCGGGCACGACGGACATGCTGTCCGGGGCGACCACGATGCCCCGGCCTTCCAGCGGCAGTCCCCAGGCCCGGATCAGCGAGAGGTCCGCGACGAATCCGAGCGCGAGGACGACGGCGTCGACGGCGACCTCTTCCCGCCGGCCCGTGGGCAGGTGGCGCAGCATGGCCGTCTCGGGGCGCTCCGCGCCGGCGAGACCGTCCACGACGGTCGAGCGCCGAACCTCCACCCCCGCGTCCGTCGCGCGGACCAGCGACGACTCCATGCCGCGGAACTCCTCGCGCCGGTGGACGAGCGTCACGCGCGCCCCCGCCTCGGCCAACTCCGCCGCCCAGTCCAGGGCCGAATCGCCGCCGCCCACGACCATCACGGCCGCCCCGGCGAAGCCCTTGGCGTTGCGGACGGTGCGCAGCACGCCCCGGTCCTCCCAGCGGTCGATCGCGGGTATACCCGTCGGGCGGGGGGCGAATTGGCCGACGCCCACGGCCAGGACGACCGCGCGCGCCGCGTGGGTGCCGCCGGACGCGGTGGTGAGCCGGAAGGCCCCGCCGTCCCGCGCCAAGCCGACCACGGTCTCGCCCAGGCGGATGTCCGGGGAACCGAACCGGGCCTGCCGCTCCAGGGCGGCGGCCAGCTCGCCGCCCGACACGGCCGGGAAGCCGCCGACGTCGAGGATCGTCTTCTCCGGATAGAGCGCCGCGAGCTGGCCGCCGGCGAAGGGCAGCGCCTCGAACACCCGGGCGGTCAGGGACCGCAGGCCGGCGTAGAAGGCGGCAAAGAGCCCGGCGGGGCCGCCCCCCACGATCGCGATGTCGGAGGCCAGGCCGTCCCGGTCCATGGGCATCCCCCTCGCGGCTCCCCGCCGCCATCGTCCTCCAGGGGGGGCGCCGGGCCCGCGCGCCCCCGGCGGCAGGCTAGGGGAGGAGGATGTCGCGCCCGTGACGGCGCTGTGGGCAAGGTGTGAAGACGGGCGCGCCGGCCGCCTTGACCCACCCGGCCGCGCTTCCGTACACTCGCCGCGGGGCACGCCTCGACGCGGCACAACCCGGGCTGCTGCAAGAGCGGCTTCTTGCGGCAGCCCGTTTTTCGCGGGCGGCGGCAGCGCAGGGGAGCGGGGGGGGTGCGGGCCCATGGCGGCGGCGGTGATGGTGGGCCGGCCTCGGGGGACCGAGGACGTGCTCCCCGCCCAGAGCGGGCGCTGGCAGCGCGCCGAACGCATCGCCCGCGAGTTCGCCGGCCGTTGGGGCTTCGGGGAGATCCGGACCCCGACCTTCGAGCACACCGAACTGATCCACCGCGTCGGCGAGTCCACGGACGTCGTCCAGAAGGAGACGTACGACTTCGCCGACCGCGGCGGCCGGCAGCTCAGCCTGCGGCCCGAGGGGACGGCCGCGGTGGTCCGCGCGTGCCTGCAGGGCGGGCTGGTCGCCCAGGGCCTCCCGGTCAAGGTGTATTACCTGTCCATGTCGGCGTTCCGCTACGAGCGACCGGAGGCGGGGCGCCTGCGCGAGCACCACCAGTTCGGGTGCGAGACGCTGGGCGCGCCCGGGCCGGCCGCGGACGCCGAACTGGTCAGCCTGCTGGGCGACTACCTCGCGGCGGTGGGCATCCACGCGGCGGTGGCGCACGTCAACTCGATCGGCTGCCAGGAGTGCCGGCCGCGGTACCGCGAGGCGCTGCGGGCCTACTACGGCGCGCATCTCGCCGAGCTCTGCGCGGACTGCCGCCGGCGCCTGGACCAGAACCCGCTGCGGCTCCTGGACTGCCGGGTCGACCGGGCCCTGGCGCTGCAGGCCCCCCGCGCGGTGGACTTCCTCTGCGCCGACTGCGCCGCGCACCACGCCTCCCTCGGGCGGCTGCTGGACGCTGCGGGCCTCGCCTGGGAGCAGGACCACCTCCTGGTCCGCGGCTTCGACTACTACACCCGCACGGTCTTCGAGTTCGTCCACGGCGGTCTCGGCGCCCAGTCGGGGCTCGGGGGCGGTGGGCGCTACGACCGCCTGGTGGCGGAGCTCGGCGGGCCGGACATCCCCGCGGCGGGCTTCGGCCTGGGCCTGGAACGGCTGCTCCTGGCCCTGGAAAAGGAAGGGCAGACCGGCGGCGACGCGCCGGCCTGCTCGGTGCTGGTCGCCGGCGACGATGTCGAGCAAGCCTTCGCCATGGCCACCGCCCTGCGGCGCTCCGGGCTGCAGGCGGACTTCGATCCGCTGGGCCGGAGCCTGAAGGCGCAGCTCCGGCACGCCTCCCGGCTCGGCGCGCGCTTCGTGGCCATCCTCGGCGCGCCGGACGAGGCGGTGGTCCTGCGGGACATGGCGCTGCGGCAGCAGCGCCCCGTGCAGCGGGACGGCCTGGCCGCCGCGGTGGCGGAGGCCGCGCCGCTGGACGGGGCCTAGGACAGGGAGGCGGTCGCGCTGCGGCTCCAGCGGAACGCGTGGTGCGGCGAGTTGCGGCCCGCGGACGCCGGTCGCGAGGTCACGGTCTGCGGCTGGGTCGACTCGGCGCGGGACCACGGCGGCCTCCTCTTCGTGGACCTGCGGGACCGCAGCGGCATCGTGCAGGTCACCATCGACCCCGGGCGCTCGCCGGACGTCTGGTCCGGGGCGCGCCACTGGCGCGGCGAGTGGACGGTCGGCGTCCGCGGGCGGGTGGGCCTCCGGGCCGCGGGCAACGAGAACCCCCGCCTGCCCACGGGCGAGGTGGAGATCGTGCCCGCCCAGGTCGAGGTCTTCGGGAAGGCGCGCCCCCTGCCGTTCCAACCCGGCGACGCGTCGGTCGAGGAGACCACCCGCCTGCGGTACCGCTACCTCGACCTGCGCCGCCCCGCGCTCCAGGACAACCTGCGCCTGCGGCACCGCCTGATCGCCGCGGTGCGCGCCACGTGCGACGGCGAGGGGTTCGTGGAGATCGAGACCCCGACGCTCACGCGCAGCACGCCCGAGGGCGCGCGCGACTACCTGGTCCCGGCGCGCACCGCGCCCGGGAGCTTCTACGCCCTGCCGCAGTCCCCGCAGCTGTTCAAGCAGTTGCTGATGATCGGCGGCCTGGAGCGCTACTACCAGATCGCCCGCTGCTGGCGCGACGAGGACCTGCGGGCGGACCGGCAGCCCGAGTTCACGCAGCTCGACGTGGAGATGTCCTTCATCGGGCCCGAGGACGTGATGGGGCTCGGCGAACGCGTCGTGCGCGCGGCGCTGGCCGCGGCCGCGGGGATCGACCTCGGCGGGCCACTGCCCCGCCTCCCTTACGCCGAGGCCCTCGCCCGCTACGGGTCGGACAAGCCGGACCTCCGGGTGCCGCTCGAGATCGCCGACCTCACGGAGGCCTTCGCGGCGACGGCCTTCGAGGGCTTCGGCGCGGCCCTGCGCTCGGGCGGCGTGCTCCGCGCCCTGCGGGTGCCCGGCGGGGCGGCGCTGGCGCGACGGGAGCTCGACGCGCTCACGGCCGACGCGCGCGGCCGCGGTGCCGGCGGCCTGGCCTGGTTCCTGTACGGCGGCGAGGGCGACCTCCGCGGGGGCGGGCCGCCGTGCCGGTCCCCCATCGCGAAGTTCCTCTCCCCGGACGAGCTGCGCGCGATCGCGGCGGCGGGCCGGCCGGCGCCCGTCGAGGCGGGCGACGCGGTCCTGGCCGTCGCCGACCGGCCGGAGGTCGCGGCGCCGGTCATGGGCTGGCTGCGGCTGTGGGCGGCCGACCGCTTCCGGCTCCGCGAACCGGGCGCCGTGTGGCGCGCGGCATGGGTCACGGATTTCCCGCTGCTGGAGTGGAACGGCGAGGAGCGGCGGTTCGTGGCGGTGCACCACCCGTTCACGGCCCCGCACCCGGACGACCTGGCGCTGCTGGCCTCCGGGCCGGGGCACGTGCGCGCGCTGGCCTACGACCTGGTGCTCAACGGCACGGAGGTGGGCGGGGGCAGCATCCGCAACCACGACGCCGACGTGCAGGCGGCGGTGTTCGCCGCCCTTGGGCTGGGGCCCGAGGAGGCCCGCGAGCAATTCGGCTTCCTGCTGGAAGCGCTCTCGTACGGGGCCCCGCCCCACGGGGGCATCGCCTTCGGCCTGGACCGCCTGGCCATGCTCGCCGCGGGCGCCGACTCGATCCGCGACGTCATCGCCTTTCCCAAGACGGCCCGGGCGGCCGACCCCATGACCGGGGCCCCGGCGCCCGTGGCCGAGCGCCAGTTGCGCGACCTCGGGCTCCGGGTGGTCCCGCCGGTGCGGTGAGGGGGCCGCCCGCGGCACCCGTGGGGTACAATGCCATGGCGGCACAGGGAGGGACTCCCCCGATGGCGGACGATGCGTACGGGGCGCGGGCGCGCCTCGCCCTGCCGGGCGGCACCGCGACGGTCTTCCGCCTGGACGCCCTGGAGCGGCGCGGCCTCTGCCAGCTGGACCGGATGCCGTATGCCCTCCGCGTCCTGCTGGAGAACGCGCTCCGCGCCGCGGCGTCGGGACGCGGCGGCGACTCGGTGGCCCGTCTGGCGGCGTGGTCGCCGTCCGCGGGCGCGGGCGCCGAGATCGAGTTCTGGCCCGGCCGGGTGCTGGCCCAGGACCTGACGGGCGTGCCCCTCGTGGTCGACCTGGCCGGCATGCGCGCCGCGGCGCTGCAGGCGGGCGGCGACCCGCGCTGGGTGGAGCCGCGCATCCCGGTCGACCTGGTCATCGACCACAGCGTGCAGGTCGACGCGTTCGGCAGCCGGGCCGCGTTCGGCCTGAACGTGGAGCGCGAATACGAGCGCAACGGCGAACGGTACGCGCTCCTGCGCTGGGCCCAGCGCGCCTTCGGCTCCTTCCGGGTCGTGCCGCCGGGCACCGGCATCGTGCACCAGGTCAACCTCGAGTACCTCGCCTCGGTGGTGACCGTGCGCCGCGGGGAGTCCGGGGAGGCCGAGGCCTTCCCTGACACCCTGGTCGGGACCGACTCGCACACCACCATGGTGGGCGGCGCCGGGGTGCTCGGCTGGGGCGTCGGGGGCATCGAGGCCGAGGCCGCCATGCTGGGCGAGCCCTACGGCATGCGCGTGCCGGAAGTGGTCGGCGTGCGGCTGGACGGGGCCCTGCCGGCGGGGAGCACCGCGACGGACCTCGTCCTCGCCGTCACCGAGCTGCTGCGCCGCCACGGCGTCGTGGACAAGTTCGTCGAGTTCTTCGGTCCGGGGTGCGACGCGCTCCCGGTGCCCGATCGCGCGACCATCGCCAACATGGCGCCCGAGTACGGCGCGACGATCGGCTATTTCCCCGTCGACGCCCGCACGCTGGAGTATCTGCGGGCGACGGGGCGGAGCCCCGACCTGGTGGGATCGGTCGAGCGGTACTGCAAGGAGCAGCGCCTCTTCCGCACGCCGGATGCGCCGGAGCCCGCATGGAGCGAGCGCCTGACGCTGGACCTGGGCACGGTGCGCCCCGCCCTGGCGGGCCCGCGGCGCCCGGAGGACCGGCTCGAGCTCGGCGAGGTGGGGCCGGGGTTTCGGCGGGCGTTCCCGGCGCCCGCGGCGACGCGCTCCGAGCCGGTGCCGCACGGCGCCGTGGTCATCGCGGCCATCACGAGCTGCACGAACACGAGCAACCCGGGCGTGATGGTGGCCGCGGGCCTCCTGGCGCGCGCCGCGGTGCGCGCGGGGCTGCGCGTGCCGGCCTACGTGAAGACGAGCCTGGCGCCCGGCTCGCGGGTCGTGACCGAGTACCTGGAACGCGCCGGGCTGCTGGAGCCCTTGGAGCGCCTGGGCTTCGCGGTCGTGGGCTACGGCTGCACCACCTGCATCGGCAACAGCGGGGAGCTGACGGCGCCCGCCCGGCGCGCCGTCGAGGAACGCGGCATGTCCGTGGCCGCCGTCCTCTCCGGGAACCGGAACTTCCAGGGACGCATCAACGCCCTGGTCCAGGCGAACTACCTGGCCTCGCCGCCGCTGGTCGTCGCCTACGCCCTGGCCGGCCGCATCGACGCCGATCTGGAGACGGACCCCCTGGGCGTCGGCGCCGACGGTGCGCCGGTCTTCCTGCGGGACCTGTGGCCCGACGCGGCCGAAGTGGCCGCCGCCGCGCGCGGCGCCATCGAACCGGCGATGTTCCGGCGCCAGTATGCCACGGTGTTCGACGGTGACGAACGGTGGCGGGCCCTGCCCGTCCCCGACGGCGCCGTCTTCGCCTGGGATCCGGACTCCACGTACCTGCGCCTCCCGCCGTTCTTCGAGCCGCTGCCCGGCGCGGGGGAGCCCATCCACGGCGCCCGCGTGCTCGCGCTCCTCGGGGACTCCGTGACCACGGACGACATCTCGCCCGCCGGCGCGATCGCCCCGGGGTCGGATGCCGCCCGGTATCTGGGCTCGCGCGGCGTGGCGCGCGGCGAGTGGAACCAGTACGGGGCGCGCCGGGGCAACCACGAGGTGATGATGCGGGGCACCTTCGGCAACGTCCGCCTGCGCAACGCCCTGGCGCCGGGCCGGGAGGGCCCGTGGACGCGCCTCTGGCCCGCCGGGGAGGAGATGACGATCTTCGAGGCCGCCCAGCGCTACGCGCAGGGCGGCACGCCGCTGCTCGTCGTCGGCGGTCAGGACTACGGCAAGGGCAGTTCCCGCGACTGGGCGGCCAAGGGCACGATGCTCCTCGGGGTGCGGGCCGTCCTCGCCCAGAGTTTTGAGCGCATCCACCGCGGCAACCTGATCGGCATGGGCGTCCTCCCCGTCGAGTTCCCGGCCGGCGGGTCGGCGGCGAGCCTGGGCCTGGATGGCAGCGAGTCCTATGACCTGGAATGGGACGGCGACCTCGGGGTGGGCACCCCCGTGCGCGTCTCGGCGCGGGCCGAGGGCGGCCGCGCGGTGACCTTCGTGGCCCGGGCGCGACTGGAGACGCCCACCGAGGTGGCCTACCTGCGGGAGGGCGGCATCCTGCCGCGCACCCTGGGGCGGGTCCTCCGCCGCGGCGCCCGCACGGCCTGAGGAGCCGGCCCCGGAAGGGCCGACCGGCGCCGCCGGAGTTTGGCCAGACCGCCCGCCTTGCCGCCCGGCGTCCGTGGGTGATATCCTGCACCTGCAAGGGCCTCCGCGGCCGGCGCGCTCCCGCCGGGGTCGCGTGCCGGGCGGGGCCCCGGCGGTTCCGGGCGATTGCGTGGTTTCCCTGCCGTGTGCGAGACGGGGCCGGGGTTGTTGAACCTACGCCAACAACTCGGGAGCTGGACTCCGCAGGCCAGCGTGCGGGCCCGAATGCCGCAGCGCGGGCGCCCATCGGGCGCCAGCGCCGGCGGGCCAGCCCACAACGTCTGCGGGAGGCGCCCACCTGCCACAAGGGGCAGGTTTCAAACACCCGGTACCTACGGCACGGTGGGGATGATGCACATTCGTCGCCCCCGGGGCGCTCTGGGCGCTCCGGGGGCGATGCCGTCGGGAGGCCGGAAGACGTGCGGCGTCGTCCGGTGGCCCCGAGCCTGCTGCCCCCGGAGGACGCGCCGCCGGGCGCGGAGGTCGCCGCGCCGCCAGCCGGACCCGGGGCAGGCCCGGGGGCCGGCGGCGACGATGGGGAGCCGGCCGCCGGCCTGGACCAGCCCCTCGCGGCGCGCATGCGGCCGCGGGCCCTCGCCGAACTGATCGGCCAGGACGCCGTGGTGGGGCCGGGCACCGTGCTGCGCCGGGCCCTGGAGGCCGGCGCGCTGCCCTCGCTGGTCCTCTGGGGCCCGCCCGGCAGCGGCAAGACCACGCTGGCGCGCCTGCTCGCCGCGCAGGCCGGCGCCCGGCTGGTCGCCCTGTCGGCCGTGGAGAGCGGCGTGGGGGCGCTCCGCGCGGCCGTGGCGGAGGCCCGGGCCCTGCGCCGGCAGGGCGGCCGCACGGTGCTCTTCGTCGACGAACTGCACCGCTGGAGCCGGGCCCAGCAGGACGCCGCCCTGCCGCACGTCGAGAGCGGTCTGGTCACGCTCATCGGCGCGACGACGGAGAACCCCAGCTTCGAGGTGGTGGGCGCGCTCCTCTCCCGCTGCCGGGTGGTGCGCCTGCGCCCGCTGTCCGCGGCCGACCTGCGGACGTTGCTCGGTCGCGCCCTGGCCGATCGGCAGCGGGGATTGGGCGCGCTGGACCTGGAGGTGGAGCCGGGGGTCCTGGAGCGGCTGGCGGACGCCGCCGGCGGAGACGCCCGGGTGGCGCTGGGAGCCCTGGAACTGGCGGCGCTGGCGGCCGAGCCCGACCCGGCCGGCGGCCCGCGGCGGGTCACCGCCGCGCACGCCGATCTGGCGCTGCAGCGGCGCGCCGTCCGGCACGACCGCGCCGGCGACGCCCACTACGACGTCATCTCGGCCCTGATCAAGTCCGTGCGCGGGTCGGACGCCGACGCCGCGCTGTTCTGGCTCGCGCGCCTGCTCGAGGCGGGGGAGGACGTACTGTTCGTCGCCCGCCGCCTCGTGATCCTCGCCTCCGAGGACGTGGGGCTGGCGGATCCGGCCGCGCTGTCGGTCGCCGTGGCCGCGCAGCAGGCGGCGCACTTCGTGGGCATGCCCGAGGCCCACCTGCCGCTCGCCCAGGCCACCATCTACCTGGCCCTCGCGCCGAAGAGCAACTCGGTGCTCACGGCCTACGCGGCGGCGGCGGGCGACGTCCTCCTCCACCCCGACGCCGAGGTGCCGCTCCACCTGCGGAACGCGGTCACGGGCCTGATGCGGGCCGAGGGCCACGGCGCCGGGTACCGGTACGCGCACGACTTCGAGGGCGGCGTCGCCCCGCAGAGCCACGCGCCCGCGGGGCTCGAGTCCCGCCGGTACTACGAGGCCGGGGGCCTCGGGGCCGAGCCCGCCCTCGCGGCCCGGTGGGCCGCGCTGCGGGACATCGTGCGCGCGGAAGACGCCGGGGCGGGGCAGCGGCCCCGGCCCGGCTGACGCGCCCGCCGGCTCCACGCCCGCCGCCACGCCGCCGATACTAGATCCCGGCAGCAACGCAGGGAGGCGGCTGGCGCATGCTGGGCGAGGGCCACGCGGGAGGCGGGGCGGGGGGGCACTCGGCCGGCGCCGGATCGGAACGCTGGCTGCTGACATACGCGGACATGATCACGCTGCTGATGGTCTTCTTCATCATCCTCTACTCGTTCAGCAAGACGGACGCGGCCAAATACCAGGAGATCGCGGTGTCGCTGCACGCCGCCCTCTCCGGTGGGTACGAGCAGTCCGCCCTGCCCAACGACTCGGCCAACGCGCTGGTCACGCTCACCCCGCAGCCCACGCCCAGCGCCCAGCTCAAGCCCCAGCCCGCCAACTCCCTGCTGCAGTCGATCGCCGCGCAGTTGGCGCAGCGGCTGCAGGCGGACTCGGCGCAGAACCAGGCGTCGGTGGCGGTCACGCCCGACGCGGTCGACGTGGCCTTCAGCGGCGACGCGGTCTATTTCCAGTCGGCCAGCGCCGTCCTCACGCCGACCTTCGAGCAGGTGCTCAGGGCCATCGCCCCGGTGCTGAAGGAGACCCCGAACCAGATCGAGGTGGAGGGCTTCACGAACGACCTGCCGCTGCGGAGCACGATGTATCCGACGGCGTGGGAGCTCTCCTCGGCCCGCGCCGACAACGTGGTCCGCTACCTGGCCGAGGACGCGGGCGTGCCGCCCCACCAGCTGGTGGCGGTCGGCCTGGGCCAGTGGCACCCGCTCTACCCCAACGACACCGCGACCAATCTGCGCCGCAACCGCAGCGTCCACATCGTGGTGACCGACGTGCCGCCGCTCGGGCTCGACCAGGGCGGTCCCGACGTGGCGCCGCCCGGGCAGCCGGTGTCCTGAGGCCGGGGCGGCCTCATCCCCGGCTGCGCGCCCGCTGCCGGCCGCCGGGCGCCGGGGCCGGCGGCGACGGCGGCTCCGCGCGCACCGGGGCGAGTTCGCCCACGG
>JAJYVV010000105.1 GCA_021791815.1 Bacillota bacterium
GGGTTGCGGCCCAGGCGAGGTCGGCGCGTTGCTGCGCCGGGAGGGCTTGTACTCGTCCCACCTGACCATGTGGCGGCGGCTGCGCGCGACCGGTGCCCTGCAGGGGGGCAAGCGCTCGGCGGTGCCGGCGGCGAAGCTGATCCTTGCCGGACAGTGGGCCGCCTTCTGGGCACGACACCCCCAGATGCGCCGCCCGACCGCCCGCGACCTGATCAGCCATGCCCGCGGCACTGCCGCCTGACCCAACCACAGTCGTGCCGCGCACCCGACACCGCCGCGGGGTGTTGACACGCGCCATGGCGACCGGGAGTGTGCCCGACTGCCCGCCGGGCCGGTGGGCGGGAGGTGCTGCCCATACCTCCCACGCCCGCTCTGGCCCTCGGGATCGGCGGTCCAGGCTGCCGGGCTTGTGGCCGTGGTCGCCGCGCGGCTCTGGTGCAGTGATCACCGCCGCATGCTGCCGATCGTCCTCGGCTGCTCGAGCGGGTGGCCGCGCTCCCGGCGGCCCGACCGCTCCGCGGCACCGCTCGCGACCGCCGGGAGCTGGCCGGGACCGGCGTCGGCTGGTGGCGTGGTGCTGCCGGCGGGCCCCCACGGGCCGGGGGGTCAGCAGGCGCGCTCCTCGAAGCACAGGTACGCGCGGCTGGCGGGGCTGCGAGTCGGGATCACGGCCGCCCGGTGGGCCTGCGGGTCGTACACGGTTCCGGGCGTGGAGTAGACCCCGGGGTAGCCCGGCACGGCACAGAGTTGGTAGCCGCCACAGGAGGGCACGAGCACGCCAAGCGGCGCGGCCCCGGACGCCGAGGCGGAGGCCGCGCCTGCGGACGACCGCCCTGCCGAAGTCGCCGCGGCGGCCGGCGGCGGAGCCGGCTCGGCCGGGACGGCCATCGCCGCCACCGTGCTCCGGGAAGTGGCGAGGGCGGGGGCCTCCGGGTTGCTCCCGACCCCGGGTCGCGGGCCCGGTCCGGCGAGCCCGGCCGCCATCACCGCACCGATGCCGATCGCGGCGACCAGCACCACCCCGACCGTGGCCTTCCGTGTGCGGCGCATCCGTGGCCCCTCCCCGTGCATCCCGTTCGGCACCGGCGGCGCGGCTCCTGGACCGGCGAAGCCGCTCCTGGCGCCGCCTACCGCCAAAGCCGGGCACGCAGGCGCCCGAGGCGCACCGCGAACTCCGCTGGGATCAGGCGATCGGCGACGGCGGCCTGACGGGGGTCTTCCGCCAGGCGGAGCACGATCCCCGCTGGATCGTAGGCGCGCCCCTCCTCGGCCGCGAAGGTGCAGGCGAGGATGCCCGCGTGGAAGCCGGCGACCGCCGCGGCCTGTTCGCCCTCGGACCGGCCCCGCCGGTAGCCGTCGGCTTCCGCCCCTCGGTACGCCCGCGGCGGTACGCGGCCGCGGGCTGCGGCCCGGTGCCGTCGACGCGCGCCCGGACCCACTCCGAGAGGTTCAGGCCCTCCGCCCGCAGCAACTCGGCCAGCCGCGCCTTCACTGCGGCCGAGAGGCGGACGGTAACCGTTGGGAAGGCCGCCTCGTAGTCCTGCCGCCGCGGACTCAGCTTGCGCCTTGGGCCTCATGGCGCGGGTCGAGGGCGAACACCAACACGTGGCCCAAGCCCATGGTCTCGCGGAGGCGCCTGCTCCACCGAAAGAGGTTGCCTTCTGGCCCGCCGGCACCTCCCGGTCGCACGTCGCGTGGCTCACCGATGCCCCGGCTCTGCCGGCCAGGGCGCCCCGCCAAGCGGCCCCCTCCCCAAGGGCTCGGCCGTTCGCCATCCCCGGCAGGCCCGGGGCTGGTCTGCGCGACGGGGGTGCCGCGTGGCGGAGCCTGGTCCGGCGACCCGATCAAGGTCTCGATGGGTGCGAAGCGGCATGCGGATACATTTGACCGCATCCAAGACAGAACCTGGGAACGGGCGGCGTCTTCCCTCCGGCCGCCATCCGGCCTCCGCGTTTGCCCATGCGCGCTCCCTGCACCTTTCGACCGCACGCGGCGCACTTGGTCACCGCCGGGGCGCCGCACGAGCAGAACGCGGCATTTCTTTCCGGTTGGGATGTGGCGTGGGGATTGATCCAGTGGCTCGTCGTGCAAATGATGCCGTCTTCATACAGCAACGGAGCGGGCATGACCATCCCCCGCAGTCGGCCCTGTGACTTCGCCGCAGGGCGGGTATTCCCTGAAGCAGGATCCCCCCACTGGACGGGCCGCCCTGCCCCGCTCGGATGGCACCTGCTGGGGCGAGACAGCGTCAGGTCGGGGGGGCCCTATGACTGTAGCACGGGGGCAGGGCGGCGACCAGAGCCGCGGCGGCGACGGCACCCGTCCTTCCGCGCGGGATGGCCCAGGGAGCGCGGCGAGGGCTGAAGGCACGGGACGGGTGCGCGGGCAGACCCCTCGTGACCGCATGGCCCACAGATTTCGAAACGCCTCGGTGCAGGCTCCCGCCTGGTGCGGCACCGAAGGCACCGACGTTCGCCCTCGGGCGGCGCCCCGCGCGATGTCCCGGTCGGACCAGCACGCGCGGCACCAGACGGCGGCAGCAGCGCATTCTGCGGGACCCGGCCGCGCACCCGTGCCCCGGCTGGCGGCGGCGGCCGGCGGAACGGCCCGCGGCGCGATCTGCCCATGCACCGCCAGGACGCGGTGCGCGCCGGACCAGGGCTCCAGCGGCGAAAGCGCGAAGGGGAACCCAGAGGCGGCCGCGCCGCGGAAGCCGCTGGGCGCCGGGGGCGCGGGCCCGTGCGCGGAGCGGCAGCCGCTCGGAGCCGCCCGGCGCTGGTTGTCACAGACGGCCGGGCGGACGTGCCTTGCGGTGCCGGCCGGGCGCGCCGCTCCGCGGCGGCGCCCCTGCCCTCGCGACGCCCGTCTGCGGCCTCCCGCCCGTGGCGGCGCGGCAGGGGCCGGAGCCATGTGGGCGGATGATCCGGGCCTCGGACGGCGGCGGCCGATCCATGGCGGTGGGGAGGGCGCTCTGGCATGGCGCGACCTGGCGGCGAGGAGGAGGCGGCGGGGGCTCGATCCGATCGGCAACGGCAAGGCGGCCGTTGGCCTCGCGGCGGGATTGGCTCCATGGCGGTCGAGGTCCTCCGGCGCAGCGGCGGCCCGCTGGCGCTGGACGCGATCGCCGAGGCGCTGGGCGACGACGCGCCACGCGACGCGCGGTGGCGGGAACGGCTCCAGGCGGGGCTCCGTGGGCACACCCTGATCTGCCGCGTCGGGGCTGCGACCTACGACCTGGTGGAGAGGCGGCTGGTCGGAGGCTCGTTCCGTCACGTCCTGACGGCGGCGGAGATCCGCCACGGGGCCCTGTTGGCCCACCCGGACCTCCATCACCTGCTGCGGTGGTCGGACGAGCACGCCCTCGGAGCCGCCGACGTGCGGTGGGCCCGCGCGGACGGCGTGTACGAGACGGCGCGGCTGGTTCCGCTGCGGGGGCCGCACACGGTCCGCGAGGCGGCGAGGTCCGTGTTTCCCAGCCGCTATTACCCCGTCCTGATCGGCCTCGCGGCGTGGCTCGGCGCGGAGCAGGCCCGGGCCGGTGATGACGTCGTGTTCACGCCCGAGCCGCCGGATGGGCGCCGCTTCCGCGTTGCCTTGGCGCGCCGGGGCGCCGCGCCGTCCGCAGTGGGCTCCGCGGACCAGATGCTGGCAGAGACGGCGGTGGGCGTCCTGCACGCCAGCGCCAGCCCCGTCCCGCCGGCGCTCCTGCTCCGACGCGTGGTCGGCCTGCACGACCACCGGGTGGCCCCAGGGGCGCACTTGCCGGTGTTTGTCCTGGGTTCCGACCCACGGGTGGTGTTCGACGGGTCGCTCTACGCCGCGCGCAAGGTCGCCGCGGAGCGCTCCGGCGCCCACAACGTGCCGCCGCATCCGCGGGTGGAGGACTACCCGCCGGACTGGCCGGACCAGGATCCCCTGACGGAGCTGGCGGCCTGGCGCAACACCGAGTGGACGGCCCTCGGCCCCGCGGGAGCGGCCATCGACCCCACGCGGGTGTGGGCCGAGGGCCTGTCCCCGGAGACACGCAAGGCGATGGCCGACATCCGCGCGGCCATGTGGGAGCTGCTCCGCGACCGTGCACAGCTGCTCCAGCGCCCGCACCGGACGGTCGCACGCGGAGGCCAGATCCGCAACGACCGTTGACGAGGGCGACGTGGCGCGCCGACCGGGCGCCGCCGGGCCCGGGGCCACCGCCCCTGCCGGGCCGCGGTGCCCCGCCGCGGGCCCCGCCCGGTCTCCCGCCTCCTTCGCCCCGATCCCCGTCCCGCCCCTACCGGAACCGGTCCATCTCATGCACCGCCGCGGCGGTGGCCGGGCCGTTGCCTCCGGCAGCGGCCCGGCAGGTCGCCGATCGGGGTCTCGCCGGCGCGCACGGTCGGCCGGTGGTCGCGGGCTGGGAGAAGCTGGAGGCCAAGTCGACCGCCATGCCGGGGCCCCGGTCGCCACCCGAGCGCCAACGGCGGCCGATGGTGCGAGGTGTGCGGCGGCCGCAGCGGGGGCACCGCCAGCGGGTCCACCCGCCCGGCACTGCGGGCCACGCGCTGCGGCATCCGGGCGTTTGCTGGCACAGGCGCGCCCCCCAGGGCGCCTGCTGCCCGTGCACCGCTCGCCGTGAACCGCGAAGCCGACGCGGGGTCCCAGGCGGCCCTCGCCGCCCAGGGTCGCGGGTCGGATACCCGACGCCACGCAGATGCCGCCCGCCGCAACACGCGCCGGCGCTGAGACGTCTCCGCGGGACGGGGCGACGGCGACCAGCCTGGAGACGCTCCTGAGGCGGAGCCCGAAACGCCGTCGGCTCCCGCGGAGGGCCGGGACGGCGCCTGCAGCGATGTCCGTGCCGACCCCCCGGTCATGGCTTCCGGCAGGACGACGCCGACATGCCTGCGCTTGCGAGGGACCCTGGTCGCGGCGCCGGGCGGAGATGTGCCGGCCCGCCGACCGCACCGCGGACGGCATCCCGTGCGCCCGGCGGGCCGACTCGATGGCGGGCAGCAGCCACACCAGTCCGCCTTCGCGGCCGGCTTCCCGGTCCCGGCCCAAAGCTCCAAGCCGCTCACGACGCCACGGGAGCGGCGGACGCCCGACGGCGGGGCGCGCAGGGGCTCCGGCGTCGGCGGGTGCCCCTTCAGCCCCTCGGGCTATCTGCACGAATCCGTGTGGGACGATCACGGAGCTGAACAATCTGGTGAGACGGCCGGCTGCGGCACCCAGGGCCGCCATCAGCTCGCGCCTCGCCGCGGGCCGCTCCGCGGGTAGGGCGGCGCCGGCGGGACGGGCTGCGCAGGAAGGCATGGCCGCGTGGGCCCGGACATAGCCATGGCACGCCGGGTGGCGGCGGGATTCCGCCCCTGGGCGATCGCCGGGAGGGAACGCCTTTGCATCACCGCGGTCGGCTTGCCCTCGTGCTTGCGCCCCTACTCGCCTGCGTGCTCGCCTGCTCCCCGGCCATGCCCGCGGAGGCCGCGGGCGGCGGCGCGCCTGGCGGGCCCCCGGCCACCCTCGCGCCTTCCGCGATTTCGGCCTCGGCCACCCAGGCCGCCGCGGCGGCCGCGGCTCCAAGCGGGTCGAGTTCCGTGCCCGCGCCATCGGTGGAACTGGAGGGCGGGGAGGCCGCCATCGCCGGCACGGTGCCCGGCGTGTTCGCCGAGGCGGGCGCCCCGGCGGTGGAGCCGGCGCCGGCCTCCGACATCGCCCCGGGGGCCGCATCGGCGGTGCTGATGGACGCATCCTCCGGTCAGGTGCTGTGGGCCAAGAACCCCAGCGCGCGCCGGCCGGCGGCCAGCGTGACGAAGCTCATGACCGTGGCATTACCATAACGCCGACGACGGATCCAGAACGTGTGAGGGCATGGGGGAGAGGGGTTCGGGAGATTCGACCGCGGCCGGCGCGGTCCTGTGCGTGCATCCCCTGGGCCGCCTTGTCCCTTCCACCCGCCACAGCAAGGGCCAAGGAGGCGGAGGTGCGTGCCGGCCACCCGCACGGTCCGCCTGCGCATCCCCGCGACCACCACCCCGGCAAGGTATCCGCCCTGGCGGCGACGGTCGCGGAGTGGGATCGGGACGTCGCCCTCTACACCGACGTCTTCCTCGACCACCCCGGGGTGTGGGAGGCCCGCAAGACGGTGCTGTTGCGGAACGGACCAGAAGCGGGCACGACCAGGGAAGCCGCGTGGAGCGAGAAGGACCGGCTGACGTGGGCGGAGTCGGTGGCGACCCCCGCGCATCCCGACATCGCACCCCGACCGGGACTTCGACGCGGCCTGCCCGGGCTGTCCCAAGGACATGCGGCGCGCCGCGATCCACGCAGCCTCCGGCGCCGTACAGTCCCACCTGAGCAATCTGCGCCGCTGGGAGGCGGCGAGCCCGAAGCGACGCGGGCGGCGGCGGAAGCCGCCACGGCCGTGCCCCCACCTGACGGCCTAAGGGCAGGTGGCGCGGGTGTGCTTGGCCGACTGCCGCCAGGGTTTTGTGCGCCGGTGCAGGCCCCGCCCTACCTGGACGCCATGCTGCAGGACTGCGACCGGGAACCGGGGCGGATCGCCGCCGCGCGCGCCGAGCAGGAGGGCAGGATGGCCGCCGAAGGCCGGGAGGGACGCACCGGGCACCAGCCGGTGAATGAACGTCAGACGGGCGACGGGTGCCGCCGCGGCCTGGTGCCCTGTGGGTTGGCTCGCCAGGGCCAGCCCGCGGTCGGGCTGGTTGCTGGCGGTCGTGAGGGGGCCTGGGCTGAGAAGCGCACCGCGCCTCGCTGCCGGCGGGCCGTGGCCTTCGGGTAGCCGAAGCGGACTTCTATCCCCGGCAGGGGCGGCACGAACGGCGGTTGTCACGGTTTGGCAAGCCAAACGGACAACTGCTCACACCACCGCTTCGCCCGGCGCAGGCGGGCCGATTGGGCGGTCGAGGGCAACGAGATCGATGTTGGCCGGGCCGACCCCGACACGCCCGAACCCGCCACCGGCCCGCGCCAGCCGAGCGTGTTCCACCTCGGCGCGACCGGCCGAACCCGCCTCGCGCCGTTCCTCGCCCCCGCCGGCGCCGGGACGGTCTTGCCGATGGTCGCCGTGGCTGCCCTGTACCGCCAACGGTATCGGGTCGCATGTGCTACGCTGGCTCCGCTGGCTGAAGGTGGTGAATGCCATGAGCACGCTGGAGCCCCTCGATGCGATCCTTGAACGCCTGACCGCCCAGCAGCAGGAGATTGCGCAATCGCGGCCGCTGCCCGAGCCTACCCTACGCAGTCTGCTGGACGACTTCACGATCCGGTACGCCCACCACACCACGGCCATCGAGGGCAACACGCTGACCCTCGAAGAAACGCAGGTGGTCCTCGAACATGGCGTGACGGTCGGGGGCAAGACGGTCCGGGAGCACCTGGAGGTGCTCAACGTACGCGATGCATGGGAGCGGCTGATGGGGGCCGTACAGCCCGGCACTCCGCTGACGGAAGAGCTCGTGCTCGACGTCCACAGGGTGCTCATGAAGGGCATCCTCGGGGACGATTCCGGGCGATACCGGCGCATGCCGGTCTACATTCGCGGGTCCATGGACGTGCCGCCGAACTGGCTGAAGGTACCCGGCCTGATGGCGGACTTCGCACGCACTTTCGGTGCGCGGCCGGCGGAGGAGCATCCTGTACGGTTTGCCGCTCGTGCCCATGTGGACTTTGTGGGTATCCACCCGTTTGTCGACGGTAACGGGCGGGTCGCCCGCATGTTGGTGAACTTCATGTTGATGCGTGACGGCTGGCCACCCGCGCTGTATACCGTCACCGACCGGGCGGACTACCTGCGGGCGATCCGGTCCGCGCGGCTGGACAAGGACCTGGAGCCGATGGTGCGCGTCACCGCCGAGGCCGCCCGGTTTATGATCGACCGCTACCTCCACGCCATCCGGTTGGTGCGTGAGGGTGAGCGGGACCAGGCGAAGCAACCGAGACGCCGGAGGCAGCGCGAGCACGACCGGGGGTTGGACCGATAGCCCTTCGGCCACAGAGGCCAGGCAATGCCCCGCCCTTGTGGCGGGGTTTTTGGTGCCCCGGCGGTTGAGCCCAACCGTTCCCCACCCACCGGCCGGCACGTCTTCACGCAGTAGCATCCTCCATGAAGGCGAAAGTTCATCCGTTTGGCCTTCACCGAAAAGCCCTCCGCAGCCGCCGCCCTGCCGAAGGTCATGGACGGGCTACGGAACCAGGCGCGGGCAGCCTGCATCGCGCCCCGACCCAGAGCCCGTAGGAGACCCCGGAGCCATCGCGGCCGGGGGCTATGGCTCCGAAATGAACGCCGATGCAACCCCATTACATGAACGGGAACTCCTGGGCGCTTCGACGGGTGCTGTTCTCTCCCGGCCTTCCCGGCTGAACCGCGGACAGGACTCCGGCGGCTCGGCGGCGGAGCCCTGTCCGCGGTTCGGGTCGGGGTGGCGGGGGCCGCGCATCCCCGCCGGGGCTCCGGGGCGGCGCGCCACCAGCGGAATCCGATGCCGTCCGGGGGGATGGGCTTCTGCGACAGGCAGCCTTGTTCTGCCGACTCCTGGCCCTCCTCCAGAACGTGGTCCTGGGCTGACGCCTGGAGGGCGACGGGGAGCAGAACGGGCCGGCCGCCCAGGTCCGCCCGCGCCGCAAGGTTCTCGGGCGCCGCGGTATCTGCCGCCACCGCAGCCCCGGCTGCGACCGAACGGCCTGCACACGTGGCGCACCCTCGACCTGGCCGGAAAGGATGTGCTTCGTGGAAGCCGAGGCGCCCCGCGTGCACTGCCCGCGGCAGGGCGTGGTCGCCGAGACCCGCGCCCGCCCCGACCACCTCCGCGGCGTGACCCACATCGGCATGGTCGAGGTCCACTACAAGCGGGGCCAGCGCTACCTGACCGCCATCCTCGACCACGACACGAGCCACGTCCTCTACGCCGCCCCCGGCCGTGGCTCCGGGACCGTGGGCCCCTTCTTCCTCCTGGTCCGCCGACGCGGCCGCTCGCGCCTCTCCCCTGTCGGCGCCGGCGCATGGGTCGCCCAACCGGTCCGTGCCCACTGCCCGAACGCCCGTCTCGGTCAGGGTCCCTTCCCCGTCGTGTCCCGGTCCACCGATGCCCTGGACGAGGTCCGCCGCGCGGGCCAGGCCGCCGTGGCCAAAGAGGTCAAGGATGCCCGCCGGGCCATCTGGAATACCCAGCCAAGCCCCTCGGCCACGGCCCAGGCCCAGCTGGCCGAGACGCGGCGGACCAACGGGCCGCTCCGTCGCGCCTACCTCCTCAAGGAGAAGCTGCGCGAGGTCTTCCGCCTGTCCAGGACCATCCGCTCACTGCGCGAGAAGATCGCCGGTGCCATCCGCCACGGCCGCCGCAACGTCCGCACCCTGAACGCCGCCCTCACCGGCCGCGCCTGACATCCCATCCGTGCCCGAAGGGGCGCGTGGCCGGACCCGGCCTCAGCCATCGTCGACCTCCCATCACCCCCCCGTGCCGGAGCCCGCTTCCTCACCCCCTTCCGCGACTTTCTCGGCCGCGTCCCTGACCGTTACCCCCCGGTTGCCGCCACCATACCGATGTTCGCCCGCACCAACCCACGAAGACCTCAGTACGGCCCACGCCAGGGGCGTCCCTCATCTCATCGAGCAACGCCTGCGACCGCCGACAGCATCAACCCACCGGGGTGGGTGGCCGGTCTCGTGGGAATGGCCTGACGCGCCAAGGCCGCCAGCGCCGCGATCTCATCGGGCTCCAAGTCCGCGAAACCATCATCGTTGCGCCACATGCCGTCGCCGTACGACTTGTCTGACCACGAACCCTGCCGAAGCCAGGCATGCCACGCGCAGCAAAACGAACGCGGGGTGCTGCATCAGAGCCAACCACCAGGCATCGTGCAGCGGTCAGGTGCCACGGGCGGGACCTTCCCCTACCCCAGCGCCCCCCGGGCCCCGGGGGCCGGAAGGCGGGGTCCGCCGGCGGCCCTGGTCCCGCGCGTCCAGACAAACCACGCCCAATACGCCAACGCTCGCAATGCTCTGGCAACCACTCGCCGTTTCGGGCCGGACTGCGCCGTCCCGTGGTCCTCGGCACGGACGAGCCCGGACCCGCATACCCGTGGATGCAACGAGGGGGCTTGTGCGGCCGTTGGAGTCAGGAGAACGCCACGTGCAACGCATCGCCGAGGCGGCCGCCGCCGAGGCTGCGCAGGCACTCCTCCAGCACGGGTTCGACGAGGCCCGAGCGGAGGGCACGGACCTCGTGCTGCGCCAGGGCAAGACCACCTGGCGCGCAGTCAACCGGCTGCGTCACGAGCCTGGCATCAGGGAACGCGTGCAGGAGCAGTTCGCGCGGTTCGTGGTCAGCAACCTGGTCAACCAGCGACCATCCACGGTGCGTCCACCGTGATCTTGTCCTGGCCGGGTGTTTTAGCCACGGTGATCCTGCCATCCAAGCACATCCGCAGCAACTGCCGCTTCTGCCACACGTCTAACTGAGCCCAGCGGTCCGCGGCGCTCAGAGCGTCGAGTGCGACGCGAAACGAGCGGACCCTTAGCGCGGCCGCCTCCCGCTGCTCTTCGAGCGACCGCAGTCGCGCCCCGGCCTCGGCCCGGTCGCGAGCCAGGGAGTCCCGCAGGTCTGCGAGCATGGCGAACGGCACCTCCCCGGCGCGCGCGGCGCGCAGGAGGCGCTGGTCCTCGTCGTCGAGGCGCCGCAGCTCGCGGCGACCCGTTTCGAGCGCTGCTTCGACGGCCGCCCGGTCCTCATCGGCCGCATCCATCCTCGGCGCGAATAACTCCGAGCGCATCTCCGCGACCCCGAACAACGCCAAGAAAGTCTGCTCCACCACGGACTCGGCCAGCTTGGTCGGCAGGTATCCGCTCTCTCGGCACGTCCCGGCCCGGTGCCGGGAGCACAGGTAGTAGCCGGCGAAGGTCGGGTTGCGCGTCCCGCCGCCGCCCGTATGGATGAGCGGCGCACCGCAACCGCACTGCGAGATGCCGACGAGCAGGTGGGGGGAGCCCATCGCCCGGCCGCCGACTTCGTAGCGACGCGTGCGGTTGCCCTCCAGTACAAGCTGCACTCGGTCAAAGGTCTCTTTGTCCACCAGCGCCGGGACGGCCCGCGTTTCCACCCGCACCTTCGGGTTGTCGTGCCACACCCGAACCTTCCGGGGATTTCTGCTTTTGCCCGCAAAGGAGTCAGGCGCGGGGGCGCCGTCGGCGCCATCCACACGCATCACGCTGGTGCGCCCGTATTCCAAGACGCCGGCATAGGTCTTGTTCCGCAGGATGTGCAACACGGACGGGCTCGACCACTCCTTGCCTCTGCGGGTCCGCGCACCCTCCTCATTGAGCAGCCGGACGATGCGGGTGGCAGACGTGCCCTCTGCGACCAACCGAAACATCCGTTGAACAACCGGCGCTTCTTCGGGATGCTCGACCCACTGGCCCTTGGCGTTGGGGTGGGGGGCGTAGCCGTACGCGGGGCAGCCGTGCATCTGCTCGCCGTTCTTGATCTTGCGGGTCTTACCCCCGTGTGTCCGTTCTCGGATGGTGCTGCGCTCGAAGTCGGCGAACATGGCCAGGATGCCGAAGATCATGCGGCCGAGATCGGTGGTGGTGTCGATGGGCTCCAAGACCGATTTGAGGTGGCAGCGGCCCTTCCACTCGCGAAGGACGAGTTGGGTCGCATCCACGATGTTCCGGCTGAGGCGATCGATCTTGTAGATGACGACGCAATCCACGTTCCCACCGCGCACGGCATCCCGGAGCCGCTGCATCGCCGGCCGGTCGAGTGTCGCGCCGCTGTGCCCGTCGTCCACGAAGCACAGATCGTCGCGGAACCTCCATCCTTGGCTTTGAACATAGTGGTTGCAACCATCCCGCTGCACATCCAGGGTGGTGCCGCTGGACTGGTCATCGGTGGACCACCGGATGTAGGCAGCCACGTGGTCCGGCCGGATGTCGTTGGGCAAGGCTGGCGGCCCCTTCCTGCCGTGGCCGCGGATGGTCATGGGTTCCTTGTCCGCAGCCCGTCTGAGCCGCCAGCCTACCGTATGCGTTATGCTTAAGCAACCACAATGGCGGTCGTGCTCGACGCGATCTCGTCGGGCCGGATTCGCTGGAACGACCGCGTCACGGCCTCCGAGGAGGCCGTGCGCACCGGCGGCGCGCAGATCTGGCTGGAGCTCGGCGAGACGATGACGGTGCAGCAGCTCTTCTACGCGGTCGCGGTCCAGTCCGCCAACGACGCCGCGGTCGCCCTGGCGGAGTACGTCGGCGGCACCGTGCCCCACTTCGTGCAGATGATGAACGCGAAGGCCCAGGCGCTGGGTATGCGCGACACGCTCTACACGGACCCCGACGGTCTGGACGACACCAACCAATACACGTCCGCCTACGACGTGGCGCTGCTCTCGCGGTACCTTGTCACCGCGCATCCCGACGTGCTCAAGTACACGGCGACCTGGGAGTACCGCCTGCGGAACAACAAGCTGTGGATGGTCAACCGCAACAAGCTGCTGACGCGCTTTACCGGCACCGACGGCCTGAAGACCGGCTTCACGACCCAGTCCGGATACTGCCTGGCGGCCACGGCCCGGCGCGGGCCCACGCGCCTGATCTCGGTCGTGCTGGGCGACCCCACGGGCCCCGCGCGGTTCAACGATTCCATGTCCATGCTCCAGTGGGGCTTCAGCAACTACACTACGGTGCAGGTGGCCAAGGCCGGATCGACGGTCGCGGAGCTCCCGGTGGAAGGCGGTCGCGTGCGCAGCCTGCGGATCGTCCCGCAGGAGGCCTTCGGTGTGACCGTGCCGCGCGGCCGGGAGAAGGCCGTGCGCACCCAGGTGGCGCTGCCTTCGCTCCTGCAGGCGCCGCTGCGGGCGGGCGACCGGGTCGGGGAAATCCGCGTATCGGTCGACGGCCGGCCCGTGGCTTCGGTACCGCTCGTCACGGCCCGCGCGGCGCCGCGGATCGGCGGCCTCGGCCTCTGGCTGCGGGTGTGGGCCGGATTATGGCCCTGGCTGCGCTCCTGAGCCTCCGCGGGGCGCCCGCCGCCCACGGGGGCGGCCCGCGTCGGACGTCGAACGGGCCCCGGCCGGGGGCGTCCGGGCGCGAACTCCGTCAGGAGGGCGGCGCCCGCGCACCGCCGAAGCCGCTCCGCGCCGCGGCCCGGGCACGGCCCGGCGCCGCGGGCGGGGAGGCGGGGGATTGCAGATCACGTGCGAGCGGCGCGGCCTGACGCTCGTGGCGCGGGTGTCCGGCGAGCTGGACGTGCAGACGGCGGACGAGTTCCGGACCACCATCGACGCCTGGCTGGGCGACGGCCCCTGCCGGCGCCTTGTGCTCAACCTCAGCCGCGTGACCTTCCTGGACTCGACCGGCCTGGGGGCCGTGCTCGGCCGGCTGCGCCGCGTGCGCGAAGCGGGGCGGGAGATGGCGGTGGTCCCGCCGACCGGCCTGGGCCGGACGCTCCTCGATACCGTGGCGCTCGGCCGGGCCGTGCCGATCTTCCGCTCGGAGCGGGCGGCGCTGGGCCTGGAGGCGGAGGCCGATGCCTGAGGCCGGCGCCTCCGGGGTGGGCGACGGCGGATCCGCCGCCCGCAACACGATGGACCTGCGGGTGCCGAGCCTCGCGGCCAACGCCGAGCTGTGCCGCGTCGCGATCGCCGTCTTCGCTGCGGCCCTGCCGTTCACGATCCCCGAGATCCAGCAACTGAAGGTCGCGGTCTCGGAGGCCGTGGCCAACTGCGCCCTGCACGCCTACCCGCACGACCGGCCCGGCCCCGTGGCGGTCCGGGCGGAGATCGAGGGGCGCACGGTGCGCGTGGAGGTCGAAGACTGGGGTTGCGGCATTCCCGACGTGGCGCGGGCGCGGGAACCCGCCTTCACGACGTCCACAGACCCCGACCACATCGGGCTGGGATTCGAGCTCATGGAGCAGTTCACGGACGCGCCGCTGGAGGTGGTCTCGGCGCCCGGGCGGGGGACGCTGGTGCGGATGCGCAAGACACCGGCGGCGGAGACGGACCAGGTTGCCGCGCCGGGCGGGCGGCAGTGAGCGGCGGGGGACTCGATTCCCCGAAACGACGGCCCATGGGCGCGGGCCGGGCCGCCCGCACCCGGCGCCGGGTGCCCCTCGGATCGCGTCTCCGGCGGGGCGCCGCGACCAGGCATGGGGACCGAACCCCCCTGCGCCCCGCCGGCGCGGCGGCCGCCCCACCAGCC
>JAJYVV010000106.1 GCA_021791815.1 Bacillota bacterium
GGCAGCGGCTTCAGGGCCGGGCGGTCGATCTGCTCATAGAGCAGCCGCCGGGAGCCGGCGATGTGCCGGAAGGGACGATCGTTGATCCACTGGCGCAGCGGGGCCAGTTCGCGGTTCAACTCGTCGACGCTGAAGAAGGTGCGGTGGCGCAGCCGCGCCAGCACCCAGCGCTGGACGACCTGAACCCCGATTTCGGCCAGCGCCTTGTCGCGCGGCCGGCGCACCCGCGCCGGCAGGATCGCCGTGCCGTAGTGAACAGCCCTGTCACGCGACCTCTCCCGCGTCCAGCTCTGGGTGGGCGGTCTGCGCCGCCGCGAGATCATCCCCGAGGTCTTGGTCGAGCACGTCGCCGACCCGGTGCGCGCCGATCCCCAGCCGCCGGCCTCCCGCGCCACCGGCACCAGCTTCTTCGCCGTGCTGCGCGAGCAATACGAGGCCGACATCCGCCGGCAGGCCGAGGACATCCCCTTCCGCCAGGCGCCCACCCCGGTCGGCCCGCAGATCCGCGCCCTGGTCGCCCGTCTGGAGGACCTCGTGGGTCGCACCCTCCGTCCCGCCGAGCAGCGCGAGCTCGCCTCCACCTGGACCCGGCGCGGACCGCTGCCGACCGCCTCCGCCCGCACCTGGGCCGCCAGACCAGGGTCTCCACCATCCTGGACCTGCGCTGGGGGGACGCCGCGTGTTCGCCGCCTTCTTCGGAATGACCCGCCAACCGTTCACCGCCGAGGTTCCGGCTGACGCCCTTTTTCCCTCGGCCCCGATGCAGGAGGCCCTCGCCCGCCTGCGCTTCCTCGTCGACCAGCACGGCATCGCCCTGCTTTGGGCGGAGACAGTCAGTGGGGTCGCGCCGGGTCACGCTCAGCCATCTCCCCGGGTCCGTCCCTCCCCTTGCCTGGCCGTCATGGGTCGGCCTCAATCCCTGGGTGGTCAGTTGTTCACCGACCTCTGGCCAGAGGCCTCCGTCGGGGGCCCCCGCGGCCTGGTCCGTCCGGCCTACCGCGTAGACCCCCCCGGTGTCCGGTAGCCGTTGAGACCCACGCGCCGGCTCCGGCGAGGATCGCCGCGGCGATCGCGACCACGAGCCCGTGCCAGAAACGCAACCGCACCGACTCCGGCGCCCCTCTCCCGTCTGGTCCGGAGCCGGGACGCCCTGGAGGGCGGCCTTCCCCCAGGGTTCGCGTCCCACGGGGTGCTTCCCGGGGTCGGATGGCGGGCTGGCGCGGCTGCCGGACGACAAAGCGGCCCAGCTCGGGCCCGCCCTTGCCGCCCGTCCCGGATCGGGCGGAAGCGATCCATAGCCCACCGCGCGGTGATCGGCTGCTCGTCCAGGTTCGCGTGCAAAGGGCCGGTCAGGCCGCCAGCGATGCGTCCCGCGGCGAGCGGTTGCCGTCTCGGCCGACCGCGGTGTGGCCCCGCGGCGGCCGCGCGGCCGCCCGTCGCGGATCCGCGGGGACGGGGATGCGGCCGCGATCCCGGCTTGGCGGTCCGGGTCCAGGACGGGGCCGCCCCCTACCGCGACCGCAGCGGCCTGGGCATGGGCGCGAAGGCCGACGCCGGCACGGGCACCCCGTGGGCCCGCAGCTGTTGCGCCCGGGTCACGACCGCCGCGCCCTCCATGAGGTTGAGGCCGATCTGGGCCACCTCCCGCCGTCCCAGGTCCTCGAGGAAGCTGCCCGCGACCCACGAGTTGAAGGCACCCATCGCCGGTCCGCACCAGATCTGATAGTCGGCCTGCCGGGTCGGCTCGCCGGCGACGGCCCAGCGGCTCGCGTTGCCGAGGTACCAGCGAAAGACGAGCGCCATTCGATACTTGGGGTCGGAGTCTGCGCGCGCCGCCCGCTCGGTGCCGCCCTCCAGCGTGTGCCGGCGCGTCTGGGCCCAGATCTCGTCGAGGGGTGCCCGGAAGACGTCGCGCTCCAAGCGCTGCCGCTCTCCCGACTCGATGGCCTCGATACCGGCATGCGCCCGATACAACTCATACAGCCGCGCCGCCCGCGCGGCGAAGAGCGTCCCCCGCTTCAGCACCTGCACGCGGACGCCGAGTTCGAACATGTCGGCGGCGGGGGCCATGGCCACGTCGGCGCCCGCGGCCGCCGCGAGCATGCGCTTGCCGGCCTCGGAGAGGCCGGACTCGACCGCCGCCTGGTTGACCGTTCCGGTCAGCACGTACGCGGCGCCCATGGCGAAGGCCGCCGCGACGGCCTGCGGCGTGCCGAGGCCTCCTGCGCAGCCCACGCGGGGCGGGGCCTGGTACCCGTACCTGCGCGCGAGCCGGTCGCGCAGACCGGCGATCTCCGGCAGCAGGCCGACGAGGGGCCGGTTGTCCGTGTGGCCCCCGGAGTCCGCCTCGACGGTGACGTCTTCCGCGACCGGCAGCGCCGCGGCGAGGGAGGCCTCCTCCGCCGAGAGGGCCCCCTGCCGCACGAGGGCCTCCAGCATGTCCGCGGGCGGCGGCGAGAGGAACGGGCCGGCCACCTCGGGGCGGGAGACCTTGGCCATCACGTGCCGGGGCCGCACCGGCCGGCCATCCGGGCCGCGGCGGAGCCCCGCGAAGGCGAAGCGCACGACGCTGGGGCGCAGCGCCATGAAGGCCGAGGCCGACACGCGCGCCACCGCCCGGCGCAGATAGAGGTCGACCGTCGCCTCCTCCAACACCGGGTCCTGCGGGCTGTGGATCAGGTTGGTGCCCCAAGCCGGCCCGTCCGGACCGAGGGCGCTCTGGATCTGGGCCAGCGCGGCCTCCACCCGCGGCAGCGGCAGCCCTGCGGCGCCGAAGAAGGCGAGCATCTCCGCCCGCGCCATCGCCAGCACCATGTCCGCCGTGGCGATGCCGTTGGCCATCTCGCCGGCGACGTAGGCGAAGCGCACCCCGTGGGCCGCCCGGAAGCCGGGATCCCCCAACCACTCCGGATACATGGGCGGGAGCGTGCCCACCAGCGGGACCGTCCCGGGCGGTCGGGCGCCCGCGGCGACGCTGCCGCCGGCGCCCACGCCGAAGGCACGGGCGTCCGGGTGCCAGAGCACGTGCAGAGGACGGCGCACGTCCGCCGCCAGCGCGCCGATGGCCTCCGGCGCGAAGGCGGGCGGGGCTTCCCCGGGGAGCCAGGCGCCGGCGAGGTGCGGTCCAGCGGAAGCGGCGGCGGCCATTCAATCGCCTCCAGGCGGCGGCATGTGCCGGACCAGGACCGGTTCGCGGGTGGCCACGGCCGCGCGGTAGCCGGGGGCCGGAACCCACTCCTGCACGATCGAGTCGTCCACGGTCGGATCGAGCTTGAAGCGGGCCTCCAGGCGGGTCCAGGCGCGGAAGAAGCCCACGCCGCGCTCCTCCGCCGGGAGCTCCAGGAACGCGGCGCGCTCGGCGGGCGGGAAGTGGGTCCGCGCGATGCGCTCCGCCGCGGGCAGCGGGCGGATGCGCTCCACGTCGACGCCGACGCCGCCCGCCCCGGCCAGGACGGCCAGCAGCACGAGGGCCCCGGCGTGCGACAGGCTGAAGTCCAGGTCCCGCGGGGGCAGGACCGGCCGGCCGCCGGGCAGCACCTCCACCGCCAGGGCGCGCGGGTCGAGCCCCAGGCGCCGGCCCAGGGCCAGCCGCAGGAGGACGCGCCCCGCGACGAAGCGCGCGCGGGCCCCCGCGTCGCGGAAGGCGGCCGCACGGCCCAGTTCTTCGGGGGCCAGCACCGCGTCCGGGGACGGCGCGGTGAGCCGCGCCACGAGGCCGACCCAGACGTCAACGGTGGGGGCGACCCGTTGGGTCGGCCCGAGCGCCTGATGCGTACCCATCCCCGCGCGCACCCCTCCTGCGCCCGGCGCCCTTGCCGCCTCAGGCCATCTCGATGGCCGGGCCCCGCGGCCCGTACAGGCGCTCGGCGAGCCACCCGAGCCACCGGTCCACGGGGTCGGCGCCCGCCAGCCGGAGCCGTCCCGCCGCCGCCCCTTCGAGGAGCCGGCGGGTCTCGTCGGCGGGCGCGCCGAGTTCGGAGAGGGTGACCCAGATCGCGGCATAGGGAGCGGCGGCCCCCGTCCGCGCGGCCCATGCGGCGACGGCCCCCTCGAACCGGGGATCCGGGGGGGACGGCCGCTCGGGCGCGGGCGCGAGCGCGTTGATCGCGTCCAAGACCCGCTGCACGCGCAGGGCCGGAGGCAGCGCGGCCAGTTCCGATGGTTCCAGGGGGGCCCCGACGCGGTACTCCTGTCGGCCCCCGCCGATCGGGAGGTCCGTCCGGACGGCGAGGGCCTCCTCGGGCAGGCCGCCGACGAAGCGCACGGGCACGATGGCCGCGCCGCTCGCGGCGGCGACGTCGAGCAGGGCGGCGCTCATCCGCGCCACGGGGCGCCCCGCCTGCCGCGCCCGTATGCCCTCCACGTGGACGAGGGCGGCGCCGCCGTCCGCGAGCCACTGCCGGATGCGGTCCAGCACCGGCAGCAGCGAGGCGGGGTCGGCCTGGTCGAAGAAGACGGTGCGGGTCGAGGTCTCCACGCCCGGCCGCGCGGCGAGGTGCGCCATGAGCTCACCCATCCACATCGCCCGCACCTCGACCTTGGCCAGCCCGAGGAGCTCCGGACCCCCGCCGATGGTGGCGGCCAGGCCGAAGAGCAGGGACTCGATCAACGTCTGGTGGTTCCCCAGATACAGCCGGCCCCGCCGCCCGAGGGCGGCGATGGGCCCCGGCGCGAGGAGGCGGAACAGGCCCACACAACGGCCGAGCAGCCCGAGAAGGATGTCCTCGCCGATGCCCAGCTGGTGGTGGACGCCGCGGGCGAGGGCGCGGATGCCGTCGAGATCGATCCGTGGCGGCGCGGCGTCCCGCACCTCGACCCGCTGCGGCCGTGCGCGGATGTCGAGGGGGAAGACGTTCAGGGGCATCGCGGTGCAGGTGACCCGCCCGCGCTCGCCCAGGTGGACGGTCGCGGGATGGACCGCCCAACGCCGGGCGACGTGGTCCTTGACCGCGACCTGGGCCAGGAGGTCCGCACCGCGGGCCGGGCCGCCGTCCGGCGCCGTCGCCCCATACAGACCCGCGACCGTGCCCGGGAGCCAATCCGACCGGTCCACGTCCGCCTGCTCCACGACGGTCGCTTCACCCTCCGCGCGCGCCAGGCCGGCGCCGGGCACCGGGAGGCGGTCGCGGAGGAAGCCCTCCCGCAGCGGCCGCGGGATGCGGCCGAGCGGTCCCTTCGGCACAAGGACCTCCACCAGGCGGAAGGTGGCCCACAGGCGGGTGCCGGCGAAGATCCAGAGCCGGAACGCCGGCAGGCGCGGGTTGTCGGCGTCGAGGCCGTCGGCGCGCACCTCGGAGCGGAGCCGGCCCCGGGCGGGCGGGGGACCGAAGATGCGCAGGTCGGTGAGCCGCCGCGGATAGGCGATCGTGTCGGGCGCGGCCTGCGGCAGCCAGGACTCGATCTCGTCCTGGTCGATGGCGTGCGTCGCCGCGTCGAGGACCGCGGGATGCAGGCAGCCGCGCGGCAGGCCGGGGGCCTCCGCGTCGAGGAGGACCGACGCGCCGCCGCGGCCGAGCCGGAGATCCTGGGCCAGGTGCAGCGCGGGACCATGGAAGAGCCGGCCGGCCCCGTAGGGGTCGGGGCCGTGCCGCGCGTCCTCCAGCGGCGGCGGCGCGGCGTCCGCGGGCGGCGCCGGGTAGGCGGGGGCGAGCTGGATCTGGGCGCGGGCGACCGGCCGCCAGCGCGGCTGCGCCGTGCCGGCCACCTCCAGGACGACGTCGGCGCGCCGTTCCGCCGGGGCGGTGCGGGTGGCGCGCGCGCGCAGGCGCAGGGGCCCGTCGAAGCGGATCCAACGGCCGATCTCCGCCTCGACCACGCCGACCACCACGTCGCCGGGGAACTGGCGGCGGGCGGCCTCCGCCATGTGTTCGACCGCGAACGTGAACGGCAGGACCGGCACGGTGTGCGTGGGCCGGTGGTCGAGCAGCCACGCATCGACGGCGGGGTCCAGGACCTGCCCCTCGTCCGGCTCCGCCGGGTCGGCTGGGAGGGCCGGGAGCCCGGCCGGTACCGCGGCCGCGACTCCCTCGCCGGGGCCCGGGTCCGCCTCCGTGACCCGCATCGCGAGGCCCCGGGCCCGATAGATCAGGCGGCCGTCCACCCACAGGGCCGCGTCCGCGCAGGCGAGGCCGCCCTCCGCCTCGCGCCGCGCTTCGGTCATATCCAGGAGGACCACGACCACCCCGTCGCTCGGCAGCACCTGGCCCCGGTATTTCCACCGCACCGGCCGTCCGGCGGCGACCGGATCGAAGCGGGGCCGGCGGAGGCCGGCGGCCAGGCCCGCGCGGACCAGCGCGACCCGCAGCAACTGCGTCATGGCCTCCAGGCCGAGCGACCCCGGTTGGACGGGGTCCTGGAAGAAGTGGGCCTTGAAGTACCACTCGTCGCCGGCGATGCGCCGTTCGGCTCGCAGCCGCAGGCGCCCGTCGCCGAGGGGCCAGCAGCCGGTCACCCGGTCGAGCAGGGCCAGCCGGCCCTCGGGCAGGAACGGGACGCCGTCCAGGGGGACGTCGGCGTTGGGCTCCGCGTCGAAGGCCCCACGCTCCTCCGGGGTGGGGGTCAGCCCGATCTGGGCCGTCAGGTCGGCGCGCGGGAAGTGCCCGAAGACCGTCTCGCCCGAGAACACGAGGTCATGGTCGAGGCGGCACTCAAGTTGAAACGTCTCCACCACGGTCGCGCCCACCCGGGCGATGTCCGCGAGGCGGACCCGGGTGCGGAGGGTGCCCGCCTGCGGCCCGACCTCCCGGTGCACGAGCCCCGACCCGTCGAGGTTGCGAAAGGCCAGGTCCCGCTCGCTCGAGAGCGGGACGCCCAGGTAGGCCGTCAGCCAGCCGCAGGGCTGCAGGGCCGCCTCCATCAGCACGGCAAAGGGCATGCGGGCGGCGCCGTCCGCGCTGGCGTCGAAGTACCAGGCGTCCGGGGGCACGTCGTACTCCGCCTCGACGGCGGCTCCGACCTCGGGCCGGCCGTAGGGGCCGCGCACCGCGACCACGCGGCTCATGAACAGGTACGGGGGACCGGGCAGCCGGGGCAGCCGGCGGGGCCCATCGAAGGGGCGGTAGGCTTCGCCGAAGGCCGCCGAGGGGGCCCCCAGGGCGCACGCCGCCATGGCGCGCTCGTCCTGGCGCACCCCGCCGGCCACGGCGGCGGTGCCGGGCCGCACCGCGGCCGGCGGCACGGACCCCTGCGGCCAGTCCGGCACGAGTTGCAGACCCATGCGCCGGCAATGGAAGGCCTGGAGCCCGTCCACCGAGACCAGCACGTCCGCGTGCAGCGTCGGCACGGGCCCCGCGCGGAGGTCCTCCACGAACACCTCGCAGACCATCCGGCGCGAGCTGGGCACGATCTGCCCGCGGCAGCGCATGGCCCAGGGCTCCCCGGCGATGGGCTGGAATCGCCAGCCGTCGCGCTCCAGCGTGTGGCCCGTGCCCGCGAGGTAGAAGGACATCGCCTGGACGCACGCCTGCAGCATCAGCGTCCCGGGCATGACGGGGTCGCCGCGGAAATGGCAGGGGAAGAACCACGCGTCGGCGCGGATGTCGGTCTCGGCCCGCAGATAGCCGCGGCCCCACGGGCCGCCCCCGGGCCGCAGCTCCGTGACGCGGTCGATCAGGCGGAGACGCCCCGCGGGGATCCGGGGCGACCGCACGTGGGCCCGCGCGCCTTCGAACCCGGGCCCGAAGCACTCGGCCGCGTGCCCCGCCGCGAAGTCGGCCACGGCGGCCTCCGAGAACGAGGCGTGCACGCACCGGACGGCGGGTGGATCGCTTTGCCCCTCCGCGCTGTGCTCGCCGGCCTCCGGGCGCCAGGCCACCCCGCGGGAGCCCGCAAGTTCGGCGTCGCTGAAGAACCCGGCATGGCCGTGGCGGACGCTCAGCCGCAGGTTCCCCCGCGCGTCGCGGCAGTCGTAGCGGAAGAAGAACAGCCGCACGTCCCCTTGGCGGGCGTGCCGCTCGATCTCGATGCGGTACCGCAGGGTCTCCCCCGGAATCGGCAGCGGGCCGTGGAGCGTGGCCTCGCACCCCAGCAGCCGGTACACGCGCTCCCCGCGGTTGTGGGCGTCGATGCCCAGCCAGGAGATGAGCAGGAGATCGGCCTGTCCGGCCTCGATCATCAGCCCGAGGGGCATGCGCCCCTCCTCCAGATACCAGGCCTGCGGCGCCACGTCCGTCTCCGTCTCGATGACCCCGGGGCCCATGCTCCGCGCGTCGCCGGCGAGCGAGACCACCCGGTCCACGAGCAGCAGGGGCGGCATGGGCAGGCGGACCTGGCGCCGCAAGGCGTCCTGGAAGGCAAACGCCGGGCCCAGCACGTCGGAGACCCGGCCGGAGGCCAGGCGCTCCAGGTCGGACCGCGAGAAGCGGACGGCGGGCGGGGCGGGCCGTGCGGCCGCCGCCAGCACGGCCGCCGCGGTGCGGTCGCCCCATGCGCGGAAGGCGCGGTGCACGGTGCCCTGGCGGGCCAGGTAGCCCTGGTGGAGGGCGGTGACGCGCCGCTGGTGCAGGGCGAGGGCCGCCGCGGCGGCCTGGGCCACGCCCGTCGTCCGGGCGGCGGCCACCGTCCCCGGGTCCCGCCCGGGGACGGTGGCCGGAAAGGCCGCGCCCGTCTCGGGCGCCCGCGGCATGGGGGCCTCCACGGCTGGCCGTGGGGGCAGGGCCACGGGCGCAGGGTGCGCGGGGAAGCGCAGGACCCCTGGCCGCACGGCGGGCTCGCCGCCCGCGATCTCCCGCATGCGCCGGTTCCACGCCTCCCAGTCGCAGGCCACGCCGGCGGCGGCGAGCTCGGCCACGGCGTGGGCCGCGGAGAGCAGGCCCGGTTCCCCGGGCCGGTCGAGCGCCACGGCCACGTGCGGACGGTCCGCGAGCACCTCCCCGATCCATGCGGTGCAGAGATCGCGGGGGCCGTGTTCGACGAAGACCCGGACCCCGTCGGCCCACGCGGCCTCCACGGCGGCGGGGAGGTCGCCGGGCGCCAGCGCCATGGCCAGCAGGGCGTCGGCGACGCGCTCCGCGTCGGCCGGCGCGAACTTCGTGGCGCCGTAGATGCGGGCCTCCGGCCGCGCGGCGGTCTCCCGCAGGTGCACCCGCCGCCAGGCCGGCGCCACCTCCAGGACCGCGGGGCAGTGCACGGCGAGATCGTAGCCGAGCGCCACGGCGCCCCGGCCGCCCAGCCGCGCGATGACCCGACCGCACGCGGCGGCATCCCCCCCGATCGCGCAGTCGCTGGGCCCGTGCGTGGCCGTGACGTACACGCGGGCCTCCCCGGCCAGGGCCGCCCGGACAGCCGCCACGGGGTGGAGGAGCCGCCAGTTGGCCCAGCGCACGGCGTCCTCAGGCCCGAGGCCCCACGCGCGCCGCACCGCGGCGAACTCGCCCCCGAGCTCCCGCGCATACAGACCGTGTCGCCGGAGGTCGTCCAGCACGCCGGGAAGGTCGGACCAGGCGCCGAGCGCGGCCACCGCGTTGGTCTCGCCCGAGGATAGCCCGACGGCCCGGTCCAGCGGGATGGCGAGGACGCCGCGGCTCCACGCCGCATGGGCCTGGCACAGCATCGCGCTGGCCGCGAGCGTCGAGAGCGGGCCGGGGCTACCGCCCCGGCCCGCCAGGGCCCAGGCGCCGTCCGCACCGGCCAGGGCCGGCTCCAGCGCTTCGGGAAAGGCGAGGAGGAGGTCGCGCCCCGCGCCGGCGTACGCGGCCGCGGCGCCCCCGAAGACGGCCGCGGTGCGCCCGCCGGCGGGGGCCTCGTGGAAATGGACGCCTGGGTGGGGTGGCCGCGTCCCCGCCAGCACCTCGGAGGCCAGCGCGACCAGGGCCGCCAGCTGCTCGGCTCCCTGCGCGACCAGCGCCAGGCGCGCCGGACCCCCGCCGGCGCCCGGGCGCCGGCCGGCCAGTGCTTCCCGCACGCCGTCCCGGTCGGGGCCGCTGTAGAGGTGGACCTGGGGGGGGTCGCCCGGGACGGGGACCGGCACGGGCCGCGCGCCCGGCGCGTCGTGGACCAGGACGTCCGCCCGCGCGCCGCCGAGGGCCGTGACCACGACGCGTGCGTGGCGGGATCCGCCCACCGCGGGCCAGGGGCACGCCCCGTCCCGCGGGTCGGGTCGTGCCCCGTGGCGGCAGGCCAACGCCGCGGCCGCGAGCTGCAGCAGGCCCGAGGCCGCATGGGCGTGCCCGAAGCGCGGCGTGATTGCGTCGGCCGCGTCCCCGAGGAGCAGGTCCGCCGGGCGGGCGGCCCCCGCGGGGACGGGAGCGGCCACGACCGCATACACCGCATCGCCGTCGCGCCGCGCGTCCGCCAGGCGCTTGAGCACCAGGACCACCGCCGCGTCGCCCGGCGTGCGGCGGTCCGGCGGCAGCAGCGCCCTGGTAGCCTCGACCTGGACGGGCTCCCGGCTCAGATCGACCGCGCCGACGACCGCGGCGTCGAGCTCGCCCTCCCGGAGGGCGCGCGCCGCGACGTCGAGCGCCGCGAGCCCGGAGACCTCCTCGCCGCAGACGGCGAAGCTCGGCCCGGTGAAGTTCCACACGTGGCTCAGACGGTTGGCGGCGATGTTGGCCAGCATGCCGAGGATGGTGGCCGTGTTGGCGGGCGGCGCGACCGCGTCGCGGGCCGCCTCGGCCCAGGCGGCGGGAGCTCCGGCTCCCGCCCAGCCGTCCACCTTCAGCCGCGCGACGCCCCGGCCGCCCTCACCGTCGCAGCCGAGGCCGATGAAGACGCCGGTGGAGGCGCGGGGCAGGACGCCGACCTCGGCGATGGCCTCCCCGGCCGCCTGCAGGACGGCGAGCTGCGCCGGTAGGGTCTCGGCGAGGTCGCGGGGCGGGAAGCGCACATCCTGCCGGCCAAGCTCCGGACCGGCCATGGACGGGACGGCTTCCCCCGCGGGCGCCAGCAACCGCCGGGCGAAGGCCCGGGCGCCGGCGGCCCCTGCCGCCAACACACCGAGGCCGACGATCGCGACCGGTTCCGATGAGCCCCGCGGGGCGCGGCCGCGGGCGCCGGCCGCCGGGCCGGTCCACTCCTCGACGACCAGGTGCGCGTTGTTGCCGCCGAACCCGAAGCTGCTGACGGCGGCCCGACGCGGGCCGCGTTCCTCCCATGCCTGCGGAGCCTCGGGCAGGCGGTACGCGGTGCGGCCCAGCGCCGCCAGCGGCTCCGCCCCGCCGGGTTGGGGCGGCACCACCCGCGCCCGCAGCGCGGCCACCACCTTCAGCAGGCCGGCCGCGCCCGAGGCGCTCAGGAGGTGGCCGAGGTTGGCCTTGAGCGAGCCGAGGTGCAGCGGAGCGGCCGGTCCGAACACCTCGGTCAGGCTCTCGATCTCCGTGGCGTCGCCGAGCGGGGTGCCGGTGGCGTGGCACTCCACGTAGCCGATGTCGGCCGGCCGCAGCCCCGCCGCCGCGTACGCGGCCCGCATGGCCGCCGCCTGGCCGGCCGCCGCCGGCGTCAGGAGGCCGCGGCCGCCGCCGTCGTTGGACAGGCCCACCCCGCGGATCACCGCCAGGATGCGGTCCCCGTCCCTCGCCGCGTCTTCCAGGCGTTTGAGGGCCACCAGCGCGGCGCCCTCCGCCGGCACCAGGCCGTCGGCGCCCTGCCGCAGGGGAAGGGAGCGGCCGTGCGGGCTGCTGGCGTGCAGCGCGTGGAAGCCGTAGTGCAGCATCAGGGGGTCCACGCCGTTCACGCCGCCCGCCAGCATGAGGTCCGCGCGGCCGTCGGCGAGCCAGTCCCCGGCCAGCTTGATCGCATACAGGGACGACGCGCACGCCGCGTCCAGGGCGAACGCCCCCGCCTCCAGGCCCAGGGCGGAGGCGAGGATGCCGGCGGGCAGACCCGCCTGAAAGCGGTTGCGGGCATCCGGGCGGGCGGGTGCGGCCCGGCGCCACCAGGGGTCCGCCTGCGCCTCGAGCCAGACGGCCTCTCCGAACCGGGTCAGCGAACGGCTGGGCAGCACGAGGTTGCCGACGACGGCGCCCGCGCGGGGCAGCGGTGCCCCGTGCGGGCACGCGGTCGCGAGGGCCTGCCGGCCGGCGTGCAGGAGCCACTGCACGAGGGGATCCAGCGCGAGGACGTCCTCCGCCGGCAGGTCGAACCCGTCCGGGCGGAAGCGTCCGGCGAACCCCTCCACATACCCCCCCCGTTCGGACCACGGCGCCTGGAGGCCCGGCAGCAGCGGGCCGTCGGGCGGGTCGCCGATCCACACGCGGCGCTCCAGGACGCCCGCCCAGAGTTCCTCGATGCTGAACGCGCCCGGGAGCACGCAGCCGCAGCCGACGATCGCCAGGGCGATCTGCCTCATGCCCGCTCCTCCGGGGCCCGCGTCATCTCCACGTCGCCCAGGCGGGCCACCACCGCCCCGTCGCCGTCCTGGAAGGTGATGTCGCACACGGTCTGGTGGGCTCCCGCCCTGCGGCCGCGGAGCACACAGCGGAGCGGCCCGGCGTGGGCGGAGGGGCCGGGGCCGTAGGCCACGAAGGCGCCGATGCGCGTCGGCAGCGTGGGTCCGCCAAGGACCTTCCAGCTCCAGACGCGGGCGAGCTGGAGCCCCCCGTCCATGCGCGCGGGGTCGGTGCGCCATGGGCCGCCCGGCCAGCCCAGGGCCGCCGTGCCCTCGACCAGGGACTCCGCCCCCTCGCGCGAGATGTCCAGCGTGTCCCGCAGGGCGCGGAAGCGGGGTCCGTGGAAGAGCAGGTCCTCGTACGCCGACAGGGCGGTCTGGGACCAGGGCCCGCCGCCGATGGCCGCCGGGGCCAACGGCGGGCTCCCGTCGCCCGCCGGCAGCGCGACGGCCCCATACCGGACCTGGCCCCCAGCGTCCAACAGGCGCAGGGTGAGCCGTGGCCCGGCATCGCCACGGACGGCCTCCGCCGCGATGGTCAGGCGGACTCCGGCCACCAGGTCGGGCAACGGCACGCCGCGCAGGACGCGGATGTCCTGCAGGGCGACCATGGTCCCTGCGGGGCGGACCGCGGCCGCGGTCCGCGCAAACCACTCCAGGACCAGGACGGCCGGCAGGACCGCGACGCCGTGGACGCGGTGGTCGGCCAGGTACGGGTGGCCGGAGGCGGACACGGACACCTCCGCCTCCGCGCTCCGGTCCGAGGCCGCCTCCAGCGTGGCCCCATCCCCGCCGGCAGCCACCAGGACCTCGACGGGGTCGCCCGGCGGCGAGGCGATTTCCGCGAGGAAGTGGCGGGCGCCGTCCGCCACGGGCAGCAGGGGGATGCCCCGTTCCGCGAAGTGGCGCTGCAGGAACGCCGTGACCATGCCGCCCTCCCACGGCCCCCAGCCGATGGCCTTGACGAGGCAGCCGCCGCCGCGCCGCCGGGCCTCGGCGGCCGCCACCCGGTTCAGGACCTCGTTGGCCATGGCGTAGTCCGCCTGGCCGGCGTTGCCGTCCCGGGCCGCGGCCGAGGAGAATACGCAGAGCAGGCGGAGCGGGTCCCGCGCCGTGGCCGCGAGCAGCGCCTTCAGGCCTCCGACCTTGGTCTGGAAGACGCGTTCGAACTGCTCGTCCCCCTTGCCGGCGATGGGCTTGTCCGCGATGATCCCGGCGCCGTGGATCAGGGCGGTGACCTGTCCCCACGCGCTGTGCACCCGCGCGACGGCCCGCGCGACGGCGGCCGGGTCGCGCACGTCCGCCGCCACATACAGCACCTCCGCCCCGACCCGGCGCAGGGCCTCCAGGTTCTGCCTCGCCTCGCGCCGGGCGAGCACCGCGCGGGCCTGGCGGCCCAGTTCCGCCGGCGTGAGGTCGCCGCCCGATGCGCCCAGCAGCGCGGACTGCAGCGACGCCTGGTCGTGGGCGGCCGCGAGGGCAGGGGGCTCCGGGTCCAGGGGGCTGCGACCCAGGATCGCGATCTTCGGGGCGGCGGCCCCCGCGAGCGCGAGGAGGCACGCGGCGGTGACCCCCCGGGCGCCGCCCGAGGCCAGGACGACGTCGCCAGCGCCGAGGGGCAGGGCCGGTTCCGCCATGATCGCGGCCGGCCGGGCGCGGAGCGTCAGCCTGCCGCCCTGCGCGGGGAGGCCCACCTCCAACTCCGGCCCTCCGCCGAGCAACTCGCCGGCCAGCGCCCGCGCGACGAGCGCCGGGGAGCGGCCGCCCGACTCGATGTCGATGGCGCGGACGCTCGCGCGCGGCCACTCGCGGGCGGCGGTCTTGGC
>JAJYVV010000107.1 GCA_021791815.1 Bacillota bacterium
AGGTCCCGGGCGCGGCGGCGTTCCGCGGCCTGGCGGTAGGCGGCGGCCAGGGCCCGCGCCTCCCGGGCGAGCTCCGGGCGCGGGCCGATCCCGGCGATCTCCTCGGCGGGCGAGCCCACGCCGAGCGGGGCCAGGGCGTCCGCGGCCGCCCGCAGCGCGCGCTCGGCGCTCCCCCACGCGGCGCCCGCCGCCTGCTCCGCGAGGTCCCGCCAGTGCCCGGCCAGGCGGTCGCGCTGGCCGCGGAAGCGGCGGTCCTCGCGCTCCAGGGCGGCGTCGTGCTCCCGCAGGTCGCCCTCGCGCTCCGCCAGCAGGCGCCCGAGACGCGCGGCGTGCTGGGAGGAGGAGGCCGCCCGCTCCCTCGCCTCCGCCAGCTGCCGCGGCAGGTCCGCGTCGGGCCGCTGGCGATAGGCGGAGAGCGCCGCCTCGATCTCGCCCAGGCGGGTCGACCGCTCCGCGGACCGCCGGGCGAGGAGCGCGAGCTCCTCCTCCGCGGCCGCGAGGCCGGAGCGCTGGTCCTGCAGCCGGCGGGAGGCGCTGCCCAGGGTCCCGGCCGCCTCCCGGTAGAGGCGGGCCGCGTCCTGCGCCAGGACCTCGGCGAGGGCGCGCAGGCGCGTGTCCACCTCCGCCACCGCCTCCGCGCGCCGGGCCGCCTCCCGAAGGTTGCGCTGGTACCGCTCGATGTTCTCCACCACGTCCGCGACCCGGGCCAGCCGGTCGGCCGGCACGCCGGGCAGGGAGTCGCGCAGCAGCGCGCACATGTGGTCGGGCCCCGCCTGCTCGCCCAGCTTGGGGCGCCGGGCCTGCTCCAGCATGGAGATCAGCGCCTGGTAGTCGTCGTCCTCCATCCCGAAGAGGCGGGCGTTCACCTCCCGGCGGTAGGCGGCGCGCTCCTCGGTGACGACCGCCGGCGGGGCCAGCACCTTCTGCAGCTCCCGGGGCGGCAGGCAGTTGCCGGCCCCCTCGGCGCGCACGTCCCAGTCGCGGCCCAGCCGCAGGTCCGGGACGACGAAGCCCCACCACTCGCGCACCAGGCGGGGATGGTTGCGCGCCGCGCTCACGCCCATGCCCAGGGTCAGGTAGCGGCCGGTGGACCCGTGGCGCAGCTCGAGGGCGAAGTAGCCGGTGCGGGCGGTGTAGGCGAAGGCGCGGGGGTCCTCGGGATCGGCGTCGGGGTCCCCCAGCAGATACCAGTGGAGGTGCCGGTCGCGGCTCAGGGCGGGGTCGAGCCGGCCCCCGGCGGTCTCCCCGTCGAGCAGGGTGGGCAGGCAGAGGCTGAGCAGCGTCGACTTGCCGCTGCCGTTCTGGCCGGTCAGGGCGAGCCGCCCGTGGGCGAACCCCAGCTCGTGGTCGCGCCAGTGCCACCAGTCCCGGAAGACCAGGCGCTCCGGCGCCCAGCCGGAGGGGCCGCCGGGGATGGCCTGCCGGAGCCGCTCCAGGTCCATCTCGTGGCGGGCCCAGAGGCTCACTCCGCCCACGCGCCGTCCCCTCCCTCGGGCAGCAGGCTGCGGGGCTGGGCCCGGAGTCCGGGGTCCGGGTCCGGCGGGGGCGCGTCGGCGTAAGTCCCGGCCAGGCGGGCCGCGGCCGGCAGGAGCCAGCAGCGCCCGAGGGCGTCGGGGCCGCGCAGGAGGCCCATCTGCCGCATCTGGCGCAGGAGGCGTCCCCAGATCTCCTCCACCCCGACCTGCTCCCCGAGCTCGGCGCCCCAGTTGCGCCGGTGGCGGCGGCAGAGGTCGAGGAACAGATCGTGCAGCGTCCCGTCGCCCACGGGCACGGTGCCGTCCGCGCCCGGCGCGAGGCGACCGGCGCCCATCTCCGCGCGCACGGCCGCCAGGAGCAGGAGCACCGGGTGGAACACGTACCGGACGTGGCGGTCGGCGCCGGCCTCGGCGCTCTCCGGCAGCAGGTCGAGGAGGACGGCGCCGGCCTGCCCGCGGGCGGCGCCGGTCCGCCAGAGGCGCGCGTGCTCCGCCGTCCGTTCGAGAACGCAGCCCAGCGGATCGAGGTCCCCGCGGAACTCCGCCTCGGCGGCCGCCACCGCGGCCAGCGCCTCGGGATCGTCGCCGACCCAGAGCGCCGGCCCCAGGAGGAGCGCGCGCCAGGCCCGCGCCGCCGGAGGGACCGCCTCGCCGCTCCGCGGCAGCGCCGGGCCCTCGGCGGCGGGGGCGGCCCACGCGTCCAGACCCGCGGGGTCGAAGGCCGCGAGGAGGCGCGGGGCGTCCTCCGCGAACTCGTAGAGCACCTCGACGGGGCCGCCGAGCTCGGCCTCACCGCCCACCCAGCGCTCCGCCTGGCCGTCGCGGAAGATCAGGGCGCCGAGGTCCACCAGGAGCTGCAGGCTGCGCACCAGGGCCTCGCGGTGCGCCCGTTCGGCGAGGCGGAACGACGCGCCGCCCGCCCGCGCCACCTCGGCGGCGAGTTCGGAGAGGACGAACCAGCGGCGGGGGTCCGCGGCCCGCACCTCGGCGAACCAGAGCACCCAGCACAGGCAGGCGTAGTCGAGCGGGGCGCGGAGGCGGGGCAGGCCGCGCTCGGCGAGGGCCTGGGCGGGCACCCGCTCCAGGCGGTAGCTGCCCTCGCCGCCGAGCAGGCGCCACCCGGGGCGGGCCTGGAACCAGGAGCGCAGGTACTCCTCGTGCAGGTAGACGCGGCGGTAGGCGTCGGGCTCTGCGGCGCGGTCCACCACGGGCCGGTCCAGCAGGTCGAACAGGGCGCTGCGCCGCTCCTCCCGCGCGGCTTCAGCCACGGCTGCGGCCCCCCGCCGCGACGGGGTCGCCGGCCGGGACGGGGCCGCGGTGCAGGCGCATCCGGTACCCGGGCAGGATCAGGCGCCCGTCCGGGGCCGTGACCAGGCCGAGCTGGGCGGGGGGCGGGCCCTCGACGGTCACGGCCCAGTCCCGGTAGCCGACGGCCGCGTGCCCGTTCTGGGCCAGCGCCCGATACAGCAGGCGCAGCAGGCGCTGGCGGTCGGCGGGGTCCGCCAGGCGCAGGCGGTCGAACGCGAGGGCGCCGTCCGGGCCGAAGAGGCGCGCCAGCGCCCGGGCCGCCTGCCCGCGCTCCGCCTGGGCCGCCAGCATCCGCTCGAGTTCCTCCGCCGTCCGGTCGGCGGTGGCTTGGTCGGGCAGGCGGGTGCGGCGCCCCCTGCGCACGGCCTGCAGCGGGACCAGCAGCGGCGGCCGCTCCCAGGCGCGTTCCGGCCCCGGCTCGCCCGGGACCCCCTTCCAGTGCAGGGGCACCGTGAGGCCGAAGGCCGCCTGCGCCAGCCGCTGCGCGGCCTCGAGGTCGGCGCAGGCGCAGAAGCGCTGGGCGAGGTCGAGCAGCAGCCCCGCGCGCACCGTCCCCCCGGTGTTCTGCTCGCTGAGCCGCCGGGCGTGGCGGGTGATCTCCGCCACCCACCCCTGCGCCCGTTCCAGCAGGACGTCCACGTCGCCGCCGTGGGCGAAGTAGTCGAAGAGGGCCTGGATCTCGCGGCCCGCGGCGGCGCGTTCGTCGGCCTCGTCCGGGGCGCTGCCGTCGGCGCGGACCTGCAGGGCGGCCTGGCGCCCCACCGCGCCGGCGATCGCGGAAGCCACCGGGCGCACGGCCACCAGGAGGTGCCGCGCGTACTCCCGCCGGTCGAAGAGGCGGTGGGCGTACTCGGACAGGTAGCGCGTGAGCACGTCGCGGTAGCCGAGGAAGCCGATGTAGTCCAGGGCCTCCTGGGGCCGGTGCCGCGGCAGGTCGGCGAGGTAGTCCTCCACGCCGCGGGCGAAGGAGTCGAACGCGGAGTACACGGCGCGCCAGTTGCGCCACGTCTCCGGCTCGTCGGCGGGCCCGCCCGGCACGCGCCCCGCCGCGATCCCGTCGCAGAGCAGCCGGAGCTGGTGCACGAGCTGCTCCAGGGCGGAGGTGTTGATGGAGGCCGCCGCCGACTCCGACTCCAGTCGCACCCGCAGCTCCTCGAGCTGGAGGACGACGCGCTCCGCCTGGTAGGTGCGCGGCCGGTTGCGCAGTTCCAGCAGGGTGGACGGCCGGCTCTGCTCGGGCAGGGCCCGCACGACGCGCCATTCCTGCAATTGGTCCATGTGCCGGCGGCACGCGTCCTCGTCATAGGCGGGGAACGTCTCCCGCACCCGGGCCGCCACCTCGTCCGAGCGCACGTAGTGGGCGTGGGCCCGGTGCCGTTCGTAGAAGTGGCGGACGATGAGGCGGTAGTAGGGGCCGTCCGGGTGGCCTGCCAGATACCCGGCCTCCGGCATCTCGTCGAGGTAGTGCCGCGGCACCAGGCCGCACCCCCTTTCCCCAGGCCATGCTACCACGGCCCCGGACGGCCCGAGAAAAGGGGGGTGGGCGGGGCTGCCGCGCGCGTCACTCCGCCCCGGGCATCGCCCCCGCGGCGGACTCCCCCGAGAGCTGGCCCTTCAGCAGAACCCACACGCGGCGGATCAGCTGGTCCCGCGCGCGGCCCCCGGAGAAACGCAGGCCGAGGCGGAAGCCCGCCGGGCCGCGCCGGCAGTGCACCACCACGCCGTCCAGGGCCGGGAGGCCGGCGAAGGCCTCGCCCAGCGTCACCCGGAGCGCGGTGCCGGGGGCGACCGCCTCGTCCACCTGCAGGCTGCAGCCGCCGATCCCGACGTCGCGCAGCGCCGCGGGGCGCTCGGCCGGCGCCCCCGACCGGAGGCGGATCGACGCGGGACAGGCCACGGGCACGCGCATCGCCGTGCGCCGGTCGAGCGGCGCCGCCGGGCCGGTGGGCCGCACCTGGAAGCCCGCGCCGGCGCGCAGGGCGGGGCTGAGCCACGCCGTGAAGTGGTGGATGCCGCCCGGCAGGTGCACGCTGACGTCCGCCAGGCGCGGCGTTCCCGCCTCCGTCCCGGCCGCGGGGGCGCCCGCCGCGAGCGGCAGGGGCGTCGAGCCCCATCCGCCCGGGGCGTGGGCCGCCGGCGCCGGATCCGGGGGGGCCGGCGGCCGCTCCCCGACCCGCTGCAGCCCCGAGGCCGGCCTCAGGGGCACGACGCGCATCTCCAGCCCGTCGCTGCGCCACATGCCCGAGAAGCTGCCGCCGCCCCACCAGCGCACCCGGACGTAGGCCCCGTCCATCGGCGCGCGGGCGCCTTCCGCCACCGCCTCGGTGCCGCGGGCCCCTTCCACGGGCAGCATGCGCCAGCCTCCCGCCCGGCGGCCGGGGCCGCCAGTTCCCTCTGTGGGCGTTATCGCCACGATGGCGCGCCCCGCGAAGGGCTGCCCTGGACCCGCGGGCCCGGAGCGGGCGGTCCGGCGTCCGCGGGAAGGCGAGGGCCGGGCGCAGCGCGCCGTACCCGCCCATCGGCGGGATCCCCTCGGACGGGCGGCGGCGGGGCACGTGGGCACCATCGGGGTGCCCGGAGGCCGCTTCCTCGCCCACGCAGCTCCCCGGCGAAGCGCGACGGGACGGTGGGGGCGTGCCGGCGGCGACCGGGCGAGGGGAAGTGTCCGCCCGGTGGGCCGCGGCCCCCCGGGCTTGCGCCTCAGACCGGAAACCGCTCGGCCACCCAGCCCCCGGCGGCGCGGATCTCCGGCGCGGTGAGGCGGTGGTCGGCGTCCGCCCAGCGCAGCGACACGTCGGCCCGGGCCCGGCCGAGCACGTCCGCGAGGCGTTGCGGTTCGCCCTCCGGCACGAGCGGGTCGGCCCGGCCGGAGGCGATCCACACGGGGGCGCCCGCGAGGTCGGGCAGCGGCTCCGGCACGAGCGGGACCATGGGGCGGAGCAGCACCGCGCCCGCCAGCGTGCCCGGGTGCAGGAGGAGCAGCGCGGCCGCCATGTTCGCCCCGTTGGAGTATCCAAGCGCGAGGAGCGGCGCGGCGCCGCCCGCCACCGCCCCGACGAACCGGGCCAGGTCCGCGGCCTGCGCGCGCAGGTCGTCGAGGTCGAAGACCCCCGGCGCGGTCCGGCGGAAGAACCGCGCCATGCCCCCTTCGGAGACGCGGCCGCGGGGGGCGAGCACCGCGGCGCCCGGCGCCAGCTCCGCGGCGAGGGGCAGGAGGTCCGCCTCGGTGCCGCCCGTCCCGTGCAGGGCCAGGACCGTCAGCGGCCGCGTGCCGGGCACGTGGCGATGGACGAACGCAGGGGCCGCCCCCGGTCCCCTACCCATCCGACGGCCCGCCCCGCGCGGCGGCCCCGGTGTCCAAGGGGATCAGGCCCGCCTCGATGCGGGCGCGGTGCGGCTCCAGGAACGGCGGCAGCGCCAGGCGCTCGCCCAGGCGGTCCGCGGGTTCGTCCGTGGCGAAGCCCGGGCCATCGGTGGCGATCTCGAAGAGCACGCCGCCCGGTTCCCGGAAGTAGAGCGAACGGAAGTAGTGGCGGTCGACCAGGCCGGAGTTCGGCACCCGGGCGGCGCGCAGGGCGGCGAGCCAATGGGCCTGCTCGGCGTCGTCCACGGCCCGGAAGGCCACGTGGTGCACCCCGCCGCTCCCGGGCGCGCCCCGCCGGGCCCAGGGCGCCGCCACCCGGACCTCGGTCCCCGCGCCGCCGGGCCCGCACTCCAGCACGGTCACGGGGCGGCCGCCGTCCTCGAAGCGGTCGGCCGCGCGGAAGCCCATGTGCAGGGTCAGGAAGGCGACCGTGGGCCCCGCTGCCGGCGCGTCCAGCGTCACGCCGTAGAACGACCGGATGGCCACATCCGGCGGCACGGGGCTCCCGGGCCACGGCTGCACCGCCGGTCCGCCGGCGCCCTCCGCGTCGACCAGTTCCAGGCGCTGGCCCTCCGGGTCCGCGAAGGCCAGGGCGGAGCGGCCCCGCCGGTCGGCGATGTCGCCGTGGGGGACGCCGAGCCGGTCGAACCGGTCCTGCCACCAGCGCAGGGCGCCCGCGGAGGGCACGGCGAAGGAGACCCGGGCCACCGTGCCGCCCCCCGGGACGTTGGGCGCCGCCCGGGGCCAGTCGAAGAAGGTCATGTCCATGCCGGGGCTGCCCCGCGCGTCGCCGTAGAAGAGGTGGTAGGCCGAGACGTCGTCCTGGTTGACCGTCTTCTTGACCAGCCGGAGGCCGAGGGTCCGCGTGTAGAAGGCGACGTTCCCGGGCGCGTCCGCGGTGATGGCCGTGACGTGGTGCAGGCCGGGGATCTCCGGGCGGGTCGACACGCCGACCGCCTCCCCTGCGGGCACCGGGGCCCGCGGCGCTCCCGGCCCCAGGATAGCGCATCGCCCCGGGGGAGCGGCGGACCTTCACTCCGGCGGCCCCGCCTCCCCGCCGGCCCCCGCCGCGGCCCCGCCGAGCAGGTAGCGGGGTCCCGCGCCGCGCCGCCCGGCCACGTCCCCCGGATTCGCCAAACCACAGTGCGCCAGGGAGAGGCAGCCGCAGCCGATGCAGCCATCCAGCTGGTCGCGCAGCCGCTGCAGGAGGCCGATCCGCCGGTCGATCCTCGGACGCCAGGCGGCCGCGAGGACCCGCCAGTCCTCCGCCGTCGGCGTGCGTTCCTCCGGGAGCCCGGACAGCGCCTCGCGGATCTCGTCCAGGCTCAGGCCGACCTGCTGGGCCACCCGCACGAAGGCGATCCGGCGCAGGGTGCCGCGGGCGTAGCGCCGCTGGCCGCCGCCCGAGCGCAGCGAGCGGATCAGGCCCCGGGCCTCGTAGAAGCGGATGGCGGAGGCCGCCACGCCGGAACGGGCGCTGAGGGCGCCGATCGTGAGCACCGGCTGCGCCGGGTCCGGCCCCGCATCCAAGTCCACGCGCCGCCCTCCCACCCTTGACTTCAAGTGCACTTGAACTTCTACCATGGCCCGGGGGGGTGGCGCAACGGTGGGGGCCGTGGCGGAGGCGATCCGGCGCGAGGTCCTGGGCTGGCCCGGCGTGACGGCGGCGCCGCACCGCTTCGGAGGCGTCGAGTTCCGGTTCCGCGGTCGGGAGCTGGGCCACCTCCACGGGGACGGCCTGGCCGACCTGCCGTTCCCGGTCCGCATCCGGGAGGCGCTGGTCGCCGCAGGCCGGGCCGCGCCGCACCACGTCCTGCCCGACTCCGGCTGGGTCAGCTGCTGGCTCCGGGGCGCGGAGGACGTGGCCAACGCGGTGTCCCTCTTCCGGATGCAGTACGACCGGCTGGCGGCCCCGGAGTCGTGACGCGGATGCTCCCACCGGCGGCGGGGAGGCGGCGGGATTGGTGAGGCTGTTTCTGGCCACGGGCGATGCGCTGCTGGTGCTGACGAAGGGATGCGGCGGGTGGACGGCGGAGGCGCGGCTCGAGGGCATGCCGACCCGGTGCCTGGCGGTGGACCCCGTCCGGCCGGAGGTCGTTTACTGCGGCACGTTCGGTCGCGGTCTGTATCGGAGTGAGGACGGGGGCGACTCCTGGCGGCGCGCGGGCGACGGCATCGCGCACGGCGAGGTCACGGCCGTGGCCGTCAGCCCGACGGAGCCGGGATGCGTCTGGGCCGGTACGGAGCCGAGCGCGCTGTTTTGCTCCGACGACGGGGGCGGCACGTGGCGGGTCCGTCCGGGCCTGCAGGACATCCCGTCCAGGCCGACATGGAGCTTCCCGCCCCGCCCGTGGACGCACCACGTGCGGTGGATCGAGCCCGACCCGGTCGTCGCGGGCCGGCTCTTCGTCGGCATCGAGCTCGGCGGGGTGATGCGGAGCGACGACGACGGCCGGACGTGGCAGGACCGCAAGCCGGGGGCGAAGCTGGACGCCCACACGCTGCGCACGCACAGGCTGGCCCCGGGCCGGGTGTATGAGGCGGCGGGCGACGGGTACGCGGAGACGGCGGACGGGGGCGCGACCTGGAGCGCTGCCGACCAGGGCCTGCCCTGGCGCTACCTCTGGGGCCTGGCCGTGGACCCGGCGGACCCGGCCACGGCGGTGGTCTCCGCCTCCCCCGGGCCGCGCCACGCCCACGACGCCGTCTGGGACGGGAACTCCGCGGACGGGTGGCGGCGGGCGGCGCCGGGATCCGAGCGCGGCGCCCGCACGCCGCGCGCCGCGCTCGGGATGCAGGGCCCGCCGCCGTGGGCCGGCCACGAGTGGCGGGGGCCGGAGGCGTGGCTCTACCGGAGGTCGGGGACCGGCGCCTGGGAGGCCGTGACCCAGGGGCTGCCGCCGGCGCGCGGCACGCTGGCCTACGTGCTGGCGCAGAGCGACGCCGAGCCGCACGTCTTCTATGCCTCCCCGCGGAGCGACGCCGTCCTGCGCTCGGCCGACGCCGGGCGGAGTTGGGAGGCGCTCCCGGTCGCGGGGCTGGCCGGCCCGGCCCCGCGGCGCATCCACGCCCTCGCCGTGGCGCCGCTCTAGAGCGGCGGGCGCGTTCTCGGGTCCGCCGGCGGTCGCGCACCGGCGCGGTGTGCGCAGGGCGGACGGGCCTGCCGCTGGGGATGGTGCGCGGAGACCCGGCGCAGCGCGTGCTGGATCGCGGCGCCGGAGGGCGTCCACCGCGCGGCCATGGAGTCCGCGCTCAGGACACCGTGCCCGGGGGGCATCCCACCGCCACCGCCCGCGTATCGTGGGGGGACATCGGGCAGAACTTCTTGCCGAAGGTGCCGATGTCCACGTTCACCTGGATCGCCACCGGCAGCCGCGCGAACGACGACGCGTCCCAGGACGCCCTCAGGGTGGACCAGGCCTCCGGGTCCTGAAGCCGCACGTATTCCCCCAGGCTGAAGATGTCAGCGCCGACGCCCTGGGCCGCCTGCAGCGCGGAGCGGATGTCCCCCGTGAGCGTATCGGCCGCACCCACAAGGATGGCGCGCGACGCCGACGGGCGCGACCAGAAGTCGGCGGGCGCCCGTTCCGTCGCCACGAGCGCCACCCTGATGTCGACGCGCAGGTCCGCGCGCGGTCCGGATGGGCCGGGGACGATGCGGATGCGCCGTCGCGCGCCGAGCAGCTCGAGGGTGAAGAGACCTCCGCCGGCGGCCGGGGCCACGAACGTCTGCCGCGTGGCCCGCCCCGTCGCCACGAGCCATCCGAGCGTCTGGCGCTCGTCGAGCCACCCCACGAGCCGGTCGGCCCGGAACATGGCCGTGCCCGTCATCCGGAACGCCAACGTCGGGCCCTGGCCCTGGGTCGTGGCGACGCTCACGCCCGCCGTGGCCGGCTCGTCGCCCACGGTCTGCATCTGGTCCAGGAGATCGAACAGCCGATCGGCGTAGGCTGGGAACAGCTGGTGGGCCCAGGTGGTGGTGCCCACCAGCACCTCCCCCGCGTCCGGCGTCATCTGCTCCGACTGACGCAACACCTTCGCCGCGGAGTCTCCGCGCGCGACGTAGACCCAGGAGGTCTCCAGGAACAGGGGGGTCCGCGTGAGAAACTCAAGGGGCGCCGCCAGCCCCCCTTGCGCCACCTGCGCCGACACGATGATGCCCTTGATGTGCGTGAAATCAAGGTTCAGGTAGGTGGTGCCGCTCAGCTTGCGGACGGCCTCCGGCATGGTGCTGGCCACCGCGCTGCGCAGCAGTTCCGGCTTGCCCTCCGGGGCTCCGCCGGTCGGCGTGGGCAGGCCGAGCGGATCGATGACCGCCACGGTCACGCGATATCCGCTGCCCGGCGCCGCGTCGATACCCATGAGCGCCACCAGGCCCGTCTTTTCCATGGACGCCACGCCCCAGCACCCGCCGAGCAGCAGGGCCGAGACGACGGCGCCGGCCAGGGCCGCGGCGCGGAGCAGAGGCCGGCGCGCCTTCATGCGCTGCCCCCGGCGCGTCGCCGCAGGGCGGCGGCGTAGGCGACCGTGGGACCCCCGACAAGGACCGGCAAGGCGCCCCGGGCCAGCCAGGCGTATGTCGCCCGATCGATGGCCAACGCGTTGGGAAAGACCGCGGTGGCCACCGTCAGGCCGACCACGGCCTCCACCGCGAGGACGGCGTCCGTGGCCCTGCCGACGATCCGCTGGCCCAGGCGCGACCAAACCCAGAGGAACACGCCCACCTTGAGCACCAACCCCATCATCTCGACGGGCAGAACCACGGACTGGAGGTGTTGCACGGCGTCGCCGGCCGTGATCCGGTTGACGAGGTCCAGGACGGGCAGGCTTCCCGCGGCGACGCCCCGCGGCCCGGCCACGGCCACCATGGACCATGTCCCCAGGGCGGTGAGGGTGGCGCTGGCCGCCACGGCCAGGAGCAGGGTGCGTCCGGCCGCCTTCCTGGCCGAAGGCCGGACGTGGTCCATGAACGCCGCGCCGAGGAACGCCGGTTCCGCCTCCCACACCCAGGTCCGCAGCAGCGGTTGCCAGGCGGCGAAGCGCGCGTTGCGCGGGATGAGCGGCAACGCCCAGATGACGTGGGACGACGGCAGGATGGCCGCCAGGACCACCGCGTACATGAAGAACACGACGGGCCAGATCAGGACCGCCGTCCGCCCGAGAACGACGGGCCCGAACCACACCAGCAGCGCGGCGGGTGCCATGCTCATGACGGTCAGGATCCAGACGGGGATGTTGGCGGTGACCAGGGTCACGGCCGAGATCTCCCCCGCTTCCCGGATGACCACGATGACGTAGGCCCCGAGGGCGAGCCACTCGACCAGGAGGAGGACGCGGCCGGCCACGGGTCCCAGGCCCCGTGTGGCCGCGGACACGGAGTCGCCGGCGCGGCCGCCCGCGGCGCCCGCCAGCCAGGCGGCGAAGACCGCCGGCACCCCCGCGAGCAGTGGCGTCCACCAGCCGTACCGGCCGCCCAGGCGGATGAGGTCCGCCGGCAGAAGCATGACCATGGTGGGGAAGACGGCCAGGAACATGAGCCCAAACAATTGCCCGTTCGTCAACCGTCCCCGCGGCCGGGCGCCCGTGGGCTGGCCCCGCCATGCGCTCACCCGTTCGTGCCCCGCCCGCCACGGGCAGCCACGAACGACCGGCGGAGCCGCGGGAGGGCGCGGCGCCACAGCGTGTCCTGCAACCCCCTCGGCCGGAGGGGGGAGAGCGGGGCGAGGTAGGGCACCCCGAACGAGTCCAGGGCGCAGAGGTAGATCAGGGTGAGGAGCAGGCCCCAGGTCAAGCCATAGAGACCGAACATCGTGGCCAGGACGATCAGGGGATAGCGCACGAGGCGCAGGGACATCACCAGATCGGTCGACGGCAGGACGAACGAGGCGATGAAGGCCAGGGAGACGATCACCACCGCCGGCGAGCTGATCAGCCCCGACATCACGGCCGCCTGACCCACGATCACCGCGCCGATGATGGCGACACTCTGTCCCACGGGTCCCGGCAGGCGGACGCCCGCCTCGCGGATGACCTCGATCGTCACCTCCAGGAGGAGCACCTCCACGGCGATGGGGATGGGCACGCCACGCCGCGCCTGGGCGATCGCCACAAACATGCGCTCGGGAATCAGGTCGTGGTTGACGGTGGTCAGGGCCACCAGCATGGGCGAGGCGGCGGCGGCCACCACCAGTCCGCAGAGGCGGATGACACGGTTCGCCAAGGCGAAGATCGGGGTCTGGTAGTAGTCCTCCGGGACGTGCAACAGGTGGGCGAAGACATTCGGGATGAGCAGGGCGGTCGGCGACCCGCTGAGGAGGATGACGACGCGGCCCGAGAGGATCGCCGCCGCGGCCCGGTCCGGGCGCTGCGTCGTGCCGATGGTGGGAAACACGGCGTTGGACCTGGGCGCGATCCATTGGGCCAGCATGCCGCCGTCCAGGGCGAAGGAGGGGGCGGCGCGGCGCAGACGGCGCCCCACCGTCGCGAGCGTATCCGGCCGGACCAGGCCGTCCATGTAGAGGAGCGCGCCCTCCGTGGAGGTGCGGTGCCCCACCGTGATCCGCCGCCAGCGCAGGCGCGGGTCGCGGATCACGTGCCGCAGCAGGGCGATGTTCGTGTCCAGGTCCTCGATGAACCCCGTGTGCGGTCCCCTGGCGACGAACTCCGCCGGCGGCTCCTGGATGTCGCGCCGGGGCCACTGGGCGATCGGGATCGCGAGGCCCCCGGGGCCCGAGTCACTCAGGACGACCACCTTGGCGGCGAGGACGGCGTCGACGGCGGCCCCCAGCGTGCGCAGCGGCGTGCGTCCGCCGGGAAAGGCGGCCGCCAGCGGGTTCGCGCCGGAGGCGAGCAGCGGGCGGACGACCGCCTCGTCGAGCCGCACGGGGTCGACGATGGTCGTCAGGTACAGGAGGACGGCGCCGCCGACGTGGCGGACAACGAGGTCCGGCGGCTCCCCGAGGGCGTCGCGCAGGGGCTCTGCGTCCGTCCCGGCCAACGGCAGGTGCATCGAGGCCGTGCGGATGTGTTCGAGCGCGGACGCACAGCGCTCCGAGATGCCCCGCCATCGCCGCCGCGCCCTGTCCATCACCGGCAACCTGCCCGGGCGCCGCGGGTCGGAGTCTCGGCAGGTGGTGTCAATGTGTGGGCCCCGAGGATGGGGCGACCGGGCCAGCCCGGCCGGCCCGCCAAGCCCTCGCCGCCGAGAGGCCGGCCAGGCGGTGCGCCACCGGGAGGGTATGCCCGACGGCGCCCTGCCGCCGGCACCATGCGGTCTCGGCTCCCCGAGGTCTCCGCGCCGGGAGGCTCCCAGCGGGCGAGGTCCGGGCGGCCCAAGCCGGACGGTCCGCAGGCCGGCGTCCGGATGGTCCCCTCCCCCGAACGGCCGATGGCCGCCGGGCCGGGGGGGCCGCAACATCGACCCTGGCGGCGGCCCCGCCCCGGGGGCCGGCGGGAAGGGGCGCCGGCATGGGTCCCGCAGCGCGAGGCTGGCACGGCATCGGGCCGATCGTCCCGCGTCGCGCGGCGGCCGCGGGCCTGGCCGCCGTTAACCGTACAGACCGAGCGCGCCCCGGCCGTGCAGCAATCTACGAAGCGCCCATCTGGCGCAGCACCTTTTGCGCCTCGGCCGCTGCGTCGGGGCTATTCGCGGCACCGGCACTTGCCTGCTTGAGGTATTTTATCGCTTCGTCGCGGTTGCCCGGTTGCTGCGCCAGGATCTCTCCGATACGGAGCGCGGCAAAGGCGGAGCGGGGATCGAGTTGGTAAGCCTTGCGATAGTAGGGAAGTGCGTGATTTATCTTCGGCGGTGAAAACGACATGTACGCCTCGCCGATGTTGAGGTAAGCCGTCGAGTTATTAGGCTGGTACCGGATGAGCTGTTTGTAGACCTTGACGACGTTGGCGAATTCGGAC
>JAJYVV010000108.1 GCA_021791815.1 Bacillota bacterium
CTGGCCCGGGGTGGACTACCCCCGACAGAGGGCTGCTCCGGGCCAGCCAGGGGAGTTTTCTACGGGACCGCCAAATCCTGGTTCTACCAAATATTACCTGCACCCACCACAATCGTGCCGCCCACCCCCCCGGACGGCCCCAGGCGCCAGGTGGTCGGGTAGGAGGCGCCGTCGCGCAGGACCCAGGCGCTGCCGCCGTCCTGCCACAGCATCTGCAGGGCCAGCGTGTTGCCATTGTCGTTGGGGTCCTCCGCCTGCCGCACGACGAGGACGATCACGGTACCCGCCTGCACGCGGCGCCCGTCCTGCTGGACGGCGGGGCTCCCGTCGACCGAGCGCTGCCACGTCTTCGCCGAGGGGTCCCAGGTCCAGGACGCCGAGTAGGAGTAGGCGGCGGACTGGATGTACGTGAGGGTGACGCCGGAGGTGGCCGTCCCCGCGGCGGGGGCCCTGCCCGAGGCGGGGTATGGGACCGGCGTGGCGGCGAAGCCGTAGGCCCGCTCCGCCTGCGCGATCAGCGCGCCCGACGTGTAGAGGTTGTCGGGGGCGACCCGGCTCGTCCCCCGCCAGAAGTACGGGCCGCTGCCGTAGATCTCGTCGATGTTCTCGATGTGCCAGGTCGGGATGTACGCCAGGCCGTCCGCGCTGCCCCCCGCGTGCACGAGCGGCAGGGACATGGCGTGCGCCAGTTGGTCGTTGTAGATGCGGGTGCTGCGGATGGGGCCGATCTTCGAGGGCGCGGTTCCCGCGAAGATCGCGAGGTAGCGCGTGATCCAGCCCTCGTCGAGGATCTCCCACACCTCTTGGGCCTGATCCAGCCCGGCCTGCGGCCGGGCGCCCGGGTCGTTGCCGATCATCGCCGCGAACGCCGCGGGGATGGGGCTCGCCGGCGCGATCGTCGCCGGGGTCTGGCTCGGCGACGGCGGAGGCGGGAAGGCGGCGGGCGTCGCCGCGGAGGGGTGGGAGGTCGAACCGCCCGCTGACGCGCGGGACGTGACCTGCGGTGCCGAGGAGGATCGCTCCGCCGAGGACGCGGTCGCCGCGTCAACCCGCTGGACGGCCCGCCCGGAGGGAGGGCGCGAGCCGTGCACGATCCACAGGATGCCGGCGATGGCCGCGGCGACCGCGGCGGCGCCCAGGGGGCGGGCGGGGCGGCGCAGCCGCCAGCGGCGGTGCGGCGGCGTCCGGCGGCGCCGGGGCGGGCGGCCGTTCATGGCGGGCGGCCTCTCATTTTCCCCACGGTTCGAGCGGCACGCGTCCGGTCGCCTCGGGACGACATGCGTGGACGGGGATCGACGGCTAGTTCGGGCGGCCGGTCGGGATTCCTCGCGGCCCAGGGGCGCGACGGGATGTGCGCGTGGCGCCGGGACGGCGTCCGGGTACGCACGGGCTCCGCAGGATGAGCGCGGGCGCGGGGTGAACGCAGGAGCGAGCGCGGCCCGCCTGCCGCGGAAGGGGCGCGATGCGGCGTGCGGGACGAGGCGCAGATGTTCCGGCTGATCCTGGGCGTCGCGCAGGAGGACGAGCGTGTGCGCGCGGTGATCCTGAACGGCTCGCGCGTCAATCCGCACGCCCCGCCCGACATCTTCCAGGACTACGACGTCGTGTACGTCGTCACGGACGTGGCCCCGTTCGTGGCGGACCGGTCCTGGCTCGACCGCTTCGGCGAGCGCTTGATCATGCAAACGCCGGATGCCATGAGCGATCCGCCCGGCAGCGGGGATCCGCCGCCCGGGGACCACAGCGAGCGGTTCGCGTACCTGATGCTCTTCCGGGACGGGACGCGGATCGACCTGACCCTGCATCCCGTGGCGCGGCTGCGGGACCTCGAACCGGACAGCCTCAGCCGCCTCCTGCTGGACAAGGACGGATGCATCGCGCCGCTGCCGCCGCCCGGCGATGCGGACCACCGCACCGAGCCTCCGACGGAGACGCGGTACGCCGAATGCTGCAACGAGTTCCTCTGGGTCAGCACGTACGTCGCCAAGGGCCTGTGGCGCCGGGAGCTCCCGTACGCCCAGCACTTGTACCACGGGCCGGTGCGCGACATGCTCGTGCTGATGCTGCGCTGGTCCATCGGCGTGCGGCGGGGCTTCGCGGTCGACCCCGGCAAGTTCGGGAAGTACTTCGAGCGCTGCCTGGGACCGGAGTGGTGGGCCCGCTACCTCGGCACGTGCGCGGGCGGGGCGTACGACGACATGTGGCGAGCGCTGCTCGCGGCGTGCGACCTCTTCCGGGACGCCGCGCTGGCCGTCGGCCTCCACTGCGGGTACCCGTACCCGGCCGGCGACCACGGCCGGGTCGCCGGATACCTGCGCCGGGTGCGGGATCTCCCGCGCGATGCCGCAAGCGTCTTCGGGGATTGAGCCCCGCGGGGTGGGCCCCGGTCCCCACCCTCCGGTCGCGTCTCCGGCCGGCGGTCCCCCCTTTCGGAAGGAGCGATGGGCGTGCGACTCGTGCAGGTCGGCGTGCGGGGCATGGGCAACCACTGGGTGGGGGTCGGCCGGCGTTCCGGCGAGGTGGAGGTGGCGGGCTACGTGGACGTCGTCCCCGCCCATCTGGAGCAGCTCCAGCAGGAGCATGGCGTGCCCGCCTCCGCCTGTTACGGCGCCCTGGGCGAGGCCCTCGCGGCGGTGCGGCCGGATGGCGTCCTGTGCATCGTCCCGCCGCAGTTCCACCGCGACGTCGCCGTCCAGGCCCTGCGGGCGGGCTGCCACGTCCTGACGGAGAAGCCGCTCGCCGACACGTGGGAGCGCTGCGTGGAGATGGCTGCAGAGGCGCGGCGGGCCGGCCGTGTCCTGATGGTGGGCCAGAACTACCGCTACTCCCGGCCCGTCCAGACGCTGCGCCGCGTGATTCGCGACGGGGGGCTCGGGCGGCCCGGCCAGGTCGCGGTGCACTTCTTCAAAGGGCCCCACTTCGGCGGGTTCCGGGACCAGATGCCGCATCCGCTGATCGTGGACATGTCCATCCACCACTTCGACATGATGCGGTACATCCTCGACGCCGACCCGGTCTCGGTGTATGCGCAGAGCTGGAATCCCCAGTGGAGCTGGTATCGGGGGGACGCCTCGGCCACCGTCCTCTTCGAGATGCGCCGCGCGGACGCGGGCGGGGACCGCCCCATCCGCGTCACGTACACGGGAAGCTGGTGCGCCAACGGTGCGGGGACGCCCTGGAACGGGGAGTGGCGGGTGCTCTGCGACGACGGCTGCGCCATGCTGCGCGACGACCACGTCCTGATCCAGCGGCGCGACGGCCAGCCCTGGGAGGAGGTCCCCCTCGACCCCCTGCCCCGCGGCGGCCAGGACCACCTGCTCCACGAGTTCGTCGCCGCGGTGCGGGAGGGCCGGGCGCCCGAGACGAGCGCCGACGACAACCTGAAGTCCATCGCGATGGTGTTCCGCACCGTGGCCAGCATCGAGAGCGGCCGGCCCGTGGCCGTCGAGTAGGGCGGCGGGCCGTCACCCGAGGCGCCCCAGGGTGCCGCGTCGCGGGCGCTGCGCTCCCGCGGCGGGAACATCGAAGGGAGGGCGTCCCCGGCGAACGCCCGACCTCCAGGATGTCGGCCACCGTGGGCCGGGCCGTTCCCCGGCCGATCCGGCGCAGCAACGGCCTGCTGACGTGCCGCGTGACGTCGCCGTTCGGGTAGCGGAGAAAAGGCGGTCCGCCGCACGCGCCGCGCTCACGGTTCGACCGTCCGTCCCGTCTCCTCCCGCACCGTGCGGATCGCGGCATCCGCCACGGCCTCGCCCAGCTCGACGGAGCGGCCGTGCCCGGTCGTCGATGACCAGGGCGGTGACCGCGGGCAGGATCAGCGGCGCGTGATCCACGGAGCGCCGGAGCCGGTGCCCGTACGTTTCCGCGGGGTAGCCGTCGGCCACCGGCGGGCCCGCTTCCCGCACGCCGCCCCAACGGGGCCGGCCGCAGCGGCCGGACTCGGCCCGGGCGGATGCCGCCCAGGACGGCCCCTGCGGCGCGCATCTCCCGGGCGCCTTCCGCCGGCAGGGACCAGCCAGACGGCGACCTCGATGTCCTGCCGCGTCAGCGAACCGGGTCCCGACCGCTGCGGGCCTGGTTCGCTGCGCACGCCGACGCAGGCGCGGGGGGCAGGCAGGCCCACGGGCCGCCGTCCTCGACGGCCACGGACGGCGAGCGGATCGCGGGCGGGCCGACGCGCGCGGTTGCCCCTCCTCGCCGCCCCGGCGCCCGGCTACCGGGTGAGCGGGTAGCTCGGCGGGAAGGCGGTGCCTTCGAGATGCGCCGCGGCCTCCTCCGGCGAGAACCCGAACCGCCGCCCATACTCCTCGCGAGGGCGTGGTCCCACGGGAGGCCCGCGGGCAGGGCCATCGCGGCGCCGCCGGCCGCGGCGGACTCGTGGATCGCCAGCGCCGCGGCCAGGTCGGCCCGTCCCTGCTCTCCGGGGTAGTCGGCGCAGCCCGCGCCGCACACCGCCCAGTGCAGCGAGAGGTGTTCCTCGGCCCGCGGTACGGCGTCCGTGTCGGCGGCGATCGGCAGGTCGCGGAGCGGATGCTCCCCCACGACGTCCGGAAGGGCGGCGTAGCGCATGCCCACCACCACCTCGCGCTCGCCGCGCCGGCTCGGGGCGCACCTCGCGGCCGGGCCCGAGCCGCCCCCCTCCAGGCAGCCCCCACCGCGTTCATCCCGTGGTACGAACCGCTGGCGAAGCGGCACTGGAGGAGGCCCACGGTGCCGCGGAGCCCCCGTTCGATGAGGGCGCGCTTGGCCCGTTCCTCGGGAAGGCGCCGGACGTTCTCCGCCGTCTCCAGGCGCGTGCCCGCGGCCCGCGCCGCCGCGATCATCCGGTCCGCGCAGGCGAGCGAGAAGGAGAGCGGCGTCTCCCATGGGACGTGGACTCCCGCCGCGGCCGCCCGTTCCGTGACCGGGTGGTGCGCCTCGGGCGGGGTCACGACCACCGCGATCGCGGGCGGCGTGCGCCCGAGAGCAGGGCCGCGACGGCGGGGGGAAGGCCTTGCCCGCCCGAGCGGGCCGCGTCGGCCGCCGCACGGGCCGGAGCGGCGTCGCCAACCGTGCGGTAGGTGCCGGCGTCCCGGAGGGCCGCGATGGTCGCGAGGTGCGCCTGGGCCCGCTGACCGGCTCCGAGCGCGACCTCCCCCGCGGGTCGCGCTCGGCGTCCTTCGCCACCGGGACCGCCATGCTATAGTGGGTGCCGCCCACCCGCGCTGCATCCTGAAACGGACGCTTCCGCTTCAGAGGCCGGGCCGAGCGACGCCGTCGCTTCGCGCAGGCCTTTCGCAAGGGGAGTGGTCCGCATGCGCGTCCTGCTCGTCGGCGCCTCCGGCTACCTTGGAGGCGCGATCCGCCCGGCCCTGGACGCCGCCGGTCACGAGGTTCGGCCGCTGTCCCGCCCGGGCGCCGACATCGTCACCGGGGCCGGGCTCGCGGCCGCGCTCGAGGGCTGCGAGGCCGTGGTGCACCTGGCCGGCGCCCTGCGCGGGTCCGGCGACTTCCTGGAGGCCCTGCACGTCCGGGGCACGAGGAACCTGGTGGAGGCCTCCCGCGCGGCCGGCGCCCGGCGTTTCGTGTATGTGAGCGCCGCGGGCGCGTCGCCGGGTGGCGCGACGGCCTACCAACGCACCAAGGCCCGGGCCGAGGAGGCCGTCCGCGCCTCGGACCTGGAATGGACGGTCCTGCGCCCGACCGTCGTGTTCGGGCCCGGCGGCCCCGGGCCGAACCTCGTCCGCCAACTGGGCGGCGTGCTCCGCGCCGCGCCGGTCATGCCCGTCTTCGGGGACGGCCGGTACCTGCTGCAGCCCGTATCGAGCGGCAACCTGGCCGAGGGCGTCGTGGCGGCCCTGGCCGCGCCCGCCCGGCGCACCTACGACGTCGGGGGCCCGGAGCGGCTCCCCTACGTGGAGGTGCTCCGGCGGATCGCCGCCGCGCTGGGACGCCCGTTCCGCCCGGTCCCCTTCCCGGTACCGCTGGCCCGGGCCCTGACCCGTCTGCCCGGCTTTCCGCTGGGCCCCGAGGAGCTGACCATGCTGCTCGCGGGCAACACCTGCGAGGCCGGGGCGTTCTTCCGCGACTTCGGCATCCGTGCCGAGCGGTTCGAGGGCCGCTGAGCCCGCTGCGCTCGAGGCGGGGACTTCCGCGGGTTCGCGGCGAACGGCCCTCGCCGCACCCGGGCGCCGGGCCGAGCGGAGGGACGTGGTGCCGGTGGGTCCCGGCGACGGTTCCCGCCCGCGCGACCCGGGATCCGGCCCGTCCCATCCTGCCGCGCCCCTGCCGCCGGTGCACCACCCCGTCTTCGCGCGGCTCCTCGCCTGGACCGGCGGCGCCGCCGCGCGCGGATTCGCCGACCTGCGCCGCGAACTGCTGGCCGGGGCCTCCGGAACGGCGGTGGAGGTTGGTTGCGGGCCCGGGTCCAACTTCCCCTATTACCCCGCCGCGGTGCGACAGGTGGTCGCCGTCGAGCCCGAGCCCTACCTGCGGCGCGCCGCCGAGCGGGCCGCCCGCGCGGCCCCGGTTCCGATCGGCGTCCGCGCGGGCGTCGCGGAGGCCCTGCCCCTCGCCGACGGGTCGGCCGACGTGGCGGTGGTCTCCCTGGTGCTCTGCTCCGTCGCGGATCCCGGCCGAGCCCTCGCCGAACTGGTCCGGGTCCTGCGGCCGGGCGGCGAGGTCCTCTTCTGGGAGCATGTGCGCGCGGACGAGCCCGGGCTGGCGCGGCGCCAGGCGCGCGCCGACCGCTGGCTGTGGCCGGCCCTCTCCGGGGGGTGCCACTGCTGCCGCGACACCGGGGCCGCCATGGCCGACGCGGGCTTCACGGTGACGCGCCTCCGCGCCTTCCGCCTTTCCGTGCCGGCGCCCCTGGCGATCATCTCGCCCATGATCGTCGGCGCCGCGAGGCGCGGATGATCGTTCGGCCGGACCGGCGCCGGCAGGGGGCGGGGCTGGTGGGGGATGGCGCCGACGCGGACGCGGGCGGGACGCGCCGCGTGCGCGCCCTGTGGCTCCGGCCGCGAGTCCCGGGCGGCACCCGGCCCTGGGATTGCCAGGCGGACGACGGGGCCTGGTACGTGGTCAAGTGCATCAACAACCCGCAGGATCGCCGCGTCGCCCCGCCCTCGAAGGTGCTGCCGACGGAGCTGTTCTGCGCGCGGCTGGGGCGGCTCTTCGATCCACCGCTCTGCCCGGAGCCCGTCGTGGTCGACGTCCCCGAGGCGGTGGCCGCCGCGGCCCTCCATCCCCGCACCCGGCGTCGTCCGGCGGAACGCGCGGGACCGGGGCCCGCCTTCGGGAGCCGGCGTCTGGACGGGGCCATGGAGATCAAGGGCGACGGCGGGGGGCGCCTCGCGCGGGTGCCCCTGCCGCGGCTGGCGCGCGTGGTCCTGTTCCACTCCTGGCTGCGCGGCGTGGACGTCTCGGCCCTGGTGACGGAGTCGGGGGACATCGTCTCCATCGACCATGGCTACTTCCTCGGCGGGCATCGCTGGGACCCCGGCCGCCTCTCGTCCCCGGAGCCGGTCCGGCTCAAGGTCGCGTCGCAGGCCGGGCCGCCGGAGCGCCTGCTCGCGGACCCCGGGTACCTCCGCGAGGCATTGGAGGAACTGCTGGCCGTCTCCGAGGACCGGATCGCGGCGGCCTTCGCCGCCCCACCGCCGGAATGGGGGGTGTCCGCCGAGGTCCGGGCGCTGGCGGCGACGTGGGTCCTCCGCCGCCGCCAGGGTCTGGCCCGGGCGATCGACAACGCCTCCCGGAGGCGTCGCTTGGGCCGGTGAGCCTTCCGCCGGATGCGCCGCGGGGCGGCCGGGGATGCTCGGGCGCGGGAGGCCACCGCCATGTCGGAACGGTTCTGGCTGCGGAGGAACGCCGCCCCATGGGACCGCTTCCTGCGCCTGCTGGTCGGCGCGGCGCTCCTCGTCGCGGGTCCGCAGCTCCTGCGCAGTCCGTACCTGCTCCTCGCCGACGGGCTCGTCGCCGGGTTGCAGATGCAGGCCGCCCTGACCGGTTACTGAGTCCTGTACGGACTCCTGGGGTGGTCCACCCTGGGACGAGGGGCAGGCCTGCGCTGAGCCCCGGATGCTTCCTCGCCGGCGCGGGAACGCGGGCCCCGCCGCGGCGCGGCTGGGCCGGAAGCCCGTCCGCGCTGTGGACCGCGGCGCCGACCGTGACCCGCGTCACGCCGTCGGCCATGACGTCGCCACGGGCCGCCGTGACCACGACGCGGGGCAGGCGCGCACGGGCCGAGGCGCCGGTCGAGGCCGCTGGGACCACCGCCGTGCCCCCGGCCGTGAGCCGGATCGTGGCGCCCCCCTGGCCGTGGGTGCCGGCGGATGCGCTGCTGAGCCGCTCCAGCGAGGTCGAGAAGGGAACGGATGCACCTGTGGCGGCGCCCCCCGGGTGCCAGGGCCAGGGCACGCATGGTCGCGGCGGTCAGGCCTTCGGCCGGAAGCGTGCTCGGCGCCTACGGCTCCGGCCCGCCTCCGCTCCTCCTCATCGCCCCGCCGTTCCCCGCGCCACGCCGCGGGCAGCGCCGGCCTGGGCCGGCTGGGCCGCGCCCGCCGCCGGTGCGGGCCCATCCGCCCTGGGGCGATGCGGCCCGCCGGTCGAGCGCGGGGGTGACCCGGGGAGGCGCCGGATCGCGGCGCGGTGCGTGCATCCTCGCATGGCGGAGATGCCCACGCGTGGGCAGAGGCGCGCAACCCGTCCGTCGCGCGCGCTTCCGGACTCGTTTGCCTGCCCTGCGACGGTCGATGAGGCGCCCCCAGGAGGGCCCACCCTGTTCCAGATCCGTTCCGGACCCATGTCAACCTTGCCGTGGGACGGCACGCGACGGCGCCGGGACGGCTGCACGGACGGCATGGGCCTTTTCCCGGCCGCGGGGCGGGGCCAGGGTTCGAGCGCCGGCCGACCCCCGCGCCTTGGCGGCGTCGCTTGGAGGGGGGCCCAAGCGCAAGGGGACCGCTCCGTGGCCGTGCGAGGCCCGCGGTCCCCCGCGCCGGGCAAACGGCGCCCCCCATGCAGGGATGATGCTCGCGCCGACGGGAAGCGGCATCCAACGGGCCCGGGCCGAACTCCGGGCTTCCCGGCGGCACGCGCCAGGATCGCCCCCACCGCCAGCCCTCCGTCCTCCCGCCCACCTCCCGATCCTTCGCCCCCACCCTGTCCCGCCGGGCCCCGGCTCCACCTCACGCACGTCCCCGAACCGGTGCCCTGCGCCGCTCTCAGCCCTGTGCGGCGCCGACGGCGACGCCGGAGCCGTCGCTGTTGCCGCTGACGTCCGAGCCGACGGCGTTGTGCGTCCAGATGCCGTAGTGGAGGTCGGAGAAGTAGTTGCCGCTGATCGTGGTGCCGGGGATCGGCACCACCGCGCTCCAGAGCAGCACACCCACCGTGGACGAGACGTGGGCGGTGGCGTCGCCCTCGGTGTTGTCGTCGTTGAAGTAGTTGCCGCTGATCGTGTTGCCGCCGAGGTACTGGTTGGGCGCATGGCTGTGCATGGTCAGGCCAGGGTTGCCGTTGCCGGACACGGAGTTGCCCTCGACGACGTTGTCGTAGTTGGCGCCGCCCGGGCCGGCGGCCGCGATGAGGATGCCGGCCCCGGCGTCGTCCGCCAGGCCGTTGTCGACCGACTCGTTGTTCAGGATCTGATTGGCGTAGACGCCTCCGGTCGCGCCGTCGGGCTTGCCGCCCGCCATGGCCCGCGGGCTGTGGCTCGCGAGGGTGATGCCGCAGTCCCACGCGTTGTCGACCACGTAGTTATCCTCGATGATGTTGTGGGCCGTTGGCCCCAGTTCGTCCGTGAGCAGGATCCCGCCGGCGTTGTCCGCCACGAGGTTGCCGCTGATGGTCGACCCCGTGACGCTCATGAGGTGGATGCCCTCGCCGCAGTCGCCGGGCACGACGCCCGTGGGGGCGCATTCTCCCGTCGGCGATCGCGAGAACATACCGGCGTCGTTGCCCGTCACGATGTTGTGCTCCACGGTCACGTCCGACGTGCCCTGCAGCAGGATGCCTTCCTGATTGGCGCCCTCGACCCGCAGCCCGTCGATGACCGTTCCGGCGGCGCCGCTGCCCCGAACGATGATTCCGTTGGTCAGCCCGGAGGCGTCGATGATCGACCCGCTCGACCCCTCCAGGGTGAGGGGCACCGTGATCGTCACCTGCTCGTCGTAGGTGCCGGGCGCCACCATGATCGTGTCGCCGGCCGCCGCCTGTGCGACCGCGTGACCGATCGTGGCGCACGGCGCGGCTGCGGTGCACGCGTTGCTGTCGCTGCCGGTGGAGGCCGACACGTACAGCGTCGTCGTGGTCGGCGCGGCCGCCGCCGCCGGGGTGGCCGCCGCCAGCAGCATGACTCCGGCCGCGGTCGTCAGCGCCCCGGAAGCCAACCATCGGGACAGGGGTTCCCAGGACATGGATCGCCCTCCCGTCCGCATCGACATTCCAACGGCCACCGCCCATGCAGCCGCGGCTCCGGGCCGCGTCGCCCTTCCCGGCCGCCATGCCCGGGGTCCGTGGCGCGCCGAGACCTGAGGACCTCCGGCGGACGCGGACCCTGTTCGGTGCCAGGCGGGGTGGGCGGCGGCCTTCGGCCCGGTCGAGCCACGCGACAGCGCGCACCGGCCCTCCCTTCCCGCCCTGGTCATTGCCGCCGCACCGGTGACGTCGCGACGATACGCGGGCAGGAAGGTCCATCCTGTTCCAGGGCAGTGCCGGATGTGTGTCAACATGACCCTGAGACTCTGGGCCGAGACGGAGACGGGGCCGATCCTGCTGCAGATCGGATCCAGAAATGGGAGCAAGGCCTTGGAAGGACGGTCGGGGCGGGTGACGCCGGAAGAGAGACGGCCGGACACGCCGGCGGTCTGAGCCCCGGGTGCCGCCGCCTCCCGGCCCGGGTATCGCTCCGCGGCTTTCGTGCCGCGCATGCCCGCCGGAGCCGCACCGGACGGACAGGCCGCCGGCCGTGGCCCGGCCCCACGCCCTTCCGGCGGCCGCACCCGAAGCGGAGGGCTGCATCCCCCGGACGCCCGCCGCCCCGGACGGGCATCCAGGACCCTCCGGCTCGTTGGAGAAAGGACGGGCGGCCGTGGGTCGCGTCCGCGTCGTGCCGGGGCGCGGGCCGCCCCACCGGTCCGGCCGGCCCGAGGCTCGCCCAACCTCTGGAGGAGGAACGCCCTGTGGCCGGCGGCGCCTTGCCCGCGCAGGAGCCACGCCCGGCCGACGCCGAGGCGGCGCTGGACCTGGTGCGGCAATGGTTGCACGCGGCGGGTCCTCCGGTTCCGGCCGTGCTCTACGTGCGGGGAAGGGCGGGGATGGGCAAGTCCTGGCTGCTGCGTTCCGCGCTGCCGATGGCCGAGGAGGCAGGGCTCCAGGCGATCTGGGGTGCGGAGGCGGAAGGCGCGCCCCCTGGCCCCGCCACGCGCGCCGGACGGACCCCGGGCGGCGGCCGAGCCCCTCGGGCCGGCGTCGCCGCGACGCGGCGCCGGGTCCGCTTCCTGGACCTGCCGCCTGCGCCTGAGCAGGCACGCGCCGCGCTCACGGCCGGCGCGGCGTTCCTGGGCCGCGGCGAGCGCCTGCTGGTGGCCGGCCGGCTCGCGACGGACGAGGTCTGGGAGGCGCTGCAGCACGCGGCGCACGCGAGCCCGGAGGTGGTGGAACTGGTCGCGCCGCCCCGGGCGCGGTGGGAGGACCGGCTGCTGGCGCTGGGGGTGTCCGATGACGAGCGCAGGGAGGGTGTGCTGCGCGCGGCGGCCGGGAGTCCCGGAGCGCTTTGGCTGGCCGCCGACATCCTGCGTCGCTCGGGCGCGGCCGCCCTCCGGGGGCAGCCGGAATGGCGGCTCGGGATCCATCGCCTCGCCGCGCGCATCCTGGAGGAGGCGGCGGCCCCGGAACTGCGGGCGGCCCTGGAGGCCTGCTCGGTGGTTCGCCGCTTCGACGAGGGGCTCCTGAACGCCCTGGTGGGCGAGGCCGTGGAGGGATGCTTCACCAGGCTGAGCGGCCTGTCCGCGGTCGCGCCGGTGGATGGCGGCCTCGCCCTGCACCCCGATGCGCGGCGCCTGCTGGCGGCGGACCTGCGCTGGCGCCACCCGGAGCGCTGGAACGGCCTGCGCCAGCGGGCCCAGGCGCACTACCGCCGCCGGTTCGCGCAGTGTCAGGGCGAGGAGCGCGAGGCCCTCGTGGGCGACCTCCTGTATCTGTGCGATGCGCCGGCGCTCCACGCCGCGCTCTTTCCCGACTCCGAGCCGGCGGCCGTATGGGTGGAGCCCGGGCGGCGGGACCAGGGCGCGGAGCTCGCCGCCCTCTGGACCCGCTGGGTGGGCGGCCTGTTCGGGCTACCCGAGGTTGCGGCCGTGGAGGCCGAGGAACTGGCGCGCATCCTGGCCTACCCCGGCACCCGCCTGCGGCTCTGCCGGGATCGCCGCGACCACCTGCGCGGATTCTCGGCGATCGTGCCCGTGTGCCGCCAATCGGTGGACCTCTTGCGGGGCCTGCGCGTGACGGCGCCGATCCTGGACGCGGCCTGGCGGCGCGCGGACCTGGCCGCGTTGCCGGCCAGTGCGGAGGCCAGCCGCGCGTGGTTCGTGCACCACATCGCCGAAACGCCCGAACGGGCGGAGGAGGCCCGCGCCGCGCTGGTGGTGGACGCCCTCGGCCTGCTGGCGCGGGAGGGTACCTACTTCGCGTCGGCCGCCCTGCCGGCATACCACGGGCTGCTGCAGGGGCTGGGCTTCTCCAGGGCGGCCTCCGCCCATAACCCGCAAATGGACCCCGCGCACCCGGTCGAGGGGTACGTCCTCGACCTCTCCCGTTGCGGCTTCTGGGCGTGGTTCGGTCAGTTGCTGGCGGGGACGCTGCGCCCGTCGCGCACGGACCTGCAGGACGTCGAATGCGCGGTGCAGGACGTGCTGGCCCGCTGGCATGACGAGGCGTGGCTGCACACCGCGCCCCTGATGCGGCTGCTCGATCTGCCCCCGTCCGGGGCGCGCGGCGCCGCCCTGTTGCGCGAGCGCGTCGAGCTGGCGCTGCAGGCGGCGCGCCGGCGCGGCGGGCCCCAGGCCGCCGAGGCCTTCGCGGCGCTGGACGCGGCCTACTTCCACCGCGCCACGAGCCACGAGAAGGCGGCGCGGGAGCTCGGCGTCTCGCGCTCGACGTTCTATCGCCTGTTGCGGCGCGCCATCGGCGGGGTGGCTCAGACCCTCGTCGCCGAGCCTCTCGCGAGTTGGGGCCCCGGGCCTGGCGCGGGCGCGGACGAGGGGGAGGCGTCGGCTCGGGGCGTGGCACCCTCGTGACGGCGCCTGCCGCGGGCGGTGCGTCGGGCAGGCGGGAGGAGCGGTGGGTCGCGGGACGCGGCCGCCGGGCCCGGGGCCGCGCTCCACGCCGCATGCCGCGCCGGCCTCGACCCCATCGCGATGCAGGCGAGCGCGGCGCCGCCCCTCGAAACTCCCGCCCTGGGGCCAAGGGTGCGCAACGCCGGTTGTCTGGGCCGTCCGGCGGGCTTACCCTGGATGTGCCAGCCGACATCCAGGCCGCGCGCGTGAAGGAGCCGTTCAGGTGACGCCGGATCCTCGCCCCGGCCGGCCCCTGCTCGTCGCGCTCGCCGTCGTCGCCATGCTGATCTCCGTCCTCGTCCTGATGGATCCCGCGCTTCCCGCGCACGCGGCGCATGTCCTGGAGCTCGTGCTGCTGGGTCTGCTCGCGTTCATGGTGGCCGTGTCGATCATCCGGCGTCGCGGGCGGTGAACGGGGCGGTCAGGGCCGGCGCGTCCCGCCGGCTCCCGGCCTGCCGCGCAGGGCTTCCAGGCCCTCCTGGCAGTAGCCCAGGGGGAGCCACGGACAGGTGGCGCACAGCACCCCGAGGTCGGGTGGCGCGAATGCCCGGGCGGCCCGCCG